>CAZYPX010000008.1:0-34341 GCA_964649675.1 uncultured Rhodospirillaceae bacterium
ACGTCGAACGTTCGCCGTCCCAGATTCCAGGCAACGCGGCATATAAACAAGGAAACCACCATGGCTGCGATCGGATCGGCCAAAGGAAATCCCAAGGCCACAAAAAACAGCCCCAGGAGAACCGCCAAAGAACTCCAGACATCCGCGCTGAAGTGGAGAGCGTCGGCTTCAAGCGCATGGCTGTTCGTTTTTCTGGCCACCCGGCCAAGAGCACGCGCGCGCGAAAAATCGACCGCCATGCAGCCAATAATCACAGCGAAAGCCCACCATGTCGTTTTGACGTGGTGCTCTTCACCGATCATGCGGCGCACCGCCTCGTAAATGACCCATCCGCTGGTTAAAAACAAAAGGCCCGTTTCGATCAAAGCGGTTACGCTTTCGATTTTTCCGTGACCATACGGATGTTCTTTGTCCGCTGGTTTATCGCTGAAACGTACGGCAAAATACGTCATCGCCGTCGCCGCGAAATCGAGCAGGCTGTGCAAAGCCTCGGACAGCATGCCAAGGCTTCCCGTCATCAAGCCGACAACGAATTTTGCGCCAGTCATGCCGAGGCTTGCGATCATGGAGGTAAGTGCAACGGCACGTTTTTCATGGGTATGTACAAGGGACATGTCGGGTTCCGTTGAGAACGTTTTCAGATATGCAGGGTGTGCCGAAAGGCCTCAAGAACGCTGAAGTTACCTCTGATAGTTTTTCGGTTTTCTTTACTGAACGGCAGGCCCAATGGACCCTTGGGCATTCTTTATTTTTTCGGATAGCGCCGGAAAGCTTTCGTGATCGCACGTTCCCTCCCAGCACATTTTTGTCTTGTTCCAGCGAAACCCTTTATCTTTAAGTTCCGAACGTATTGATTCCCGAGGCGCGCGGGGAAACCGGACCGTGTACCTAGCGCCATCAAGCTTGCGCAGCGTCGCGACTAAAAACTCCGCCCCGCCTTCCACATAAATGACTTTGCCGTACTTGCGTCCATGTGTTTCGTTTTTTGGCGATTGGGGCAGCCACACCAAGGCGTGTTTGGCGTTCATGTCTTTTTTTTGATAAAGAGCCTGAATAAAGGCTTTGATGCCACGCCCATGGTATGTCCGCCGCCGCCGGCTCTTGATTTCAATTGTACACATTTCGCGGTTGGACAGGCGCACGCACAAATCGATGTTGCCGCGTCGAACCATCATAAGGTCTTCTTTGAATTCCCAGTCCGGCGGCGCGTGTTTTTTAAATTGTTCCAATGCGTTTTTTTCCACGCATACGCCGTATTTTCTTTTTTTCCCTTTTTCATAAAGCGCTAGCCCACGATAGAACAAAGGCACGGAAACAAGCGTGAAGCCGATGGAAAAAAGTGTGGGCGTAAGGCTAGTCCAGTTGCAGCCAAGGGCTAGCCACAAGGCGCCTCCAAAAAAATAGTGCGCGGCTGCGCCAAAGTCGCTTTTCCAGGGAGCAAAAGCATTACGGCGGCTAAACATTTTAAACAGCCCCCCCAAAGGCTACCCCCTCAACCTCTTGATAACGCCGTCAAGCTGTTCAAGGTTAGCGTAATAGAGGGTGATGGAGCCTATGCCCGGTTTGGTGTCGGCGGAGATTTTCACCTTAAGGCCAACAACCCGTTCAAGCTCTTTTTCGAGCGCCACTATATTGGCATCGGGAGAAACAACGGCCTTAGGTTTCTTGGCGAATTTGCCTTCGGATTCGCGGCGCGCCAACGCCTCGGCTTGCCGAACGCTCATGCCTTTTTTCACGATCTCTTCGGCAAGCGACTGTGGATTGCGCGCGGTGACAAGCGCACGCGCATGGCCCATGGTCAACTGGCCCTTGTCAACCATTTGTTTTACGGACACAGGCAATGTCAACAGGCGCAACATGTTCGTAATGTGCGGCCGGCTTTTTCCGACGACTTTGGCAAGGCCGTCTTGCGAGTGCTGAAACTCCTCCATCAGACGGCGATAGCCTTCCGCCTCTTCCAAGGGCGACAGGTCTTGCCGCTGCACATTTTCGATCAGGCCGATTTCAAGGGCCTCTCGGTCTGACAGCTCGCGAACGATGGCGGGAACTTCATGCAGTCCCGCTTGTTGCGCAGCGCGCCAGCGGCGTTCGCCCGCGATAATTTCAAACGAGTCTTTTTCGCCCTTGATAGGACGAACCATAAGCGGCTGAACGACCCCCCGCTCACGTATCGAATCCGCCAAACCTTTTATCGCCTCATCGTCGAAATGACGGCGCGGTTGAAAAGCCCCAGGCTGAAGCCAATCAATAGGCATCATCTGTGTTCCGCCGACTTTCGGTTTTTCCGCTGGTGCCGGAGAAGCTGCAGCGGCTGGCCGCGGCTGATAGGAGGCGTCGGCATCACCGAACAGCGCGGATAGTCCGCGTCCCAACGGTGCAGGTTTCGTTGCGGGTTTTGCGTTCATGCCACCTGACTCCTGTTTTCCCATTCTGCCTTTTTGTTTTCTTCGCGACGCAAGACTTCGCCCGCCACCAACATATAGGCCTGACTGCCGGGGCACTTTAGGTCATAAAGCAGCACGGGCTTGCCGTGTGACGGCGCCTCCGATACGCGCACGTTGCGCGGTATAACCGTTTCGTAAACAAGATTCCCAAAAAACGCGCGAACGTCGTTCGCGACGGCCTCCGACAAACTGTTGCGCTTGTCGTACATGGTCAACACAACCCCTTGTATTTCAAGGTCAGGATTAAAGCGCGCACGGACAGCTTCGACTGTTTGCAGCAAACTGCTCATACCCTCAAGCGCGTAAAATTCAGCCTGCAAGGGTACGATCAAGGCATCGGCGGCAACTAACGCGTTCAGCGTTATCAGGTTCAGCGATGGCGGACAGTCTATCAATATGAAGTCATAGTTCTTCGAGCTGCGCTCAAACGCTTCGCGCATCCGGAATTCGCGACGGTCCGTTGTTACAAGCTGTATTTCCGCACCGGCTAAATCCGCAGACGATGTAATGATGGACAAGTTCGGGATCAATGTAGGCGTGGCCGTTTGCTCAACCGATAAGCCGTCAAACATCATTTCATAGCATCCGGCTTGGCGTTCGGAGCGCGCGATGCCAAAACCGGTGGAGGCGTTACCCTGAGGATCGGCATCGACAATCAGAACGCGCTTGCCAACGGCCGCCATAGCCGTGGCAAGATTAACGGCCGTTGTTGTTTTTCCGACGCCGCCTTTTTGGTTGACCACGGCGATGACGCGACACCACGGCTTTTCCAGCATGCTAAGCGCGGATTCTTCTGGCGTGGTTGTGACCATGAGGGCTGCGGGCTTTCAGGTCTGATATTTTCAGGACAGAACCGGACAGGTCGCTAAGACTTGCGGCTGTCTCGTAATGGAATGTCCAATATTTCAGCGCTTCTGTCAATTCCGCTTCCGCATGTCGCCCCTTTAAAAACAGACACACAGAGTTTTTGTGCATCAGTGGCTTAGCGTAGGCCAAGAGTTCCGGCAGCGCCTTAAGGGCGCGGGCCGTAATTACGTCAAAGCGCTTGCCCGGCAAGGATTCTATACGCGCATGATGAACAACCGCGTTAAGGCTCAAATCGTTGATGACCGTTTGCAAAAAACGCGCTTTTTTGCCGGTGCTTTCGACAAGATGAACTTTCGGCTCGCCCATGATGGCCAAAACAAGACCCGGAAAACCGGCGCCACTTCCCATATCCAAAATGTTTTTTGCTGATTGCGGAACGTATTTTATGAGTTGGGCCGAGTCGAGCACATGCCGCGACCACACGTGGGGCAGGGAGCTTTTGGCGACGAGATTTATGCGTTCGTTCCAGTTTTGTAGAAGCTCTATATATCGGCAAAGCATGTGTTCAGTTTCACGTGGAACTGAAAAATGGCTCAAAACCGCCGTTTTTTCGGTGTTTTCGCCTCTATGCGCCATTTTTTCCTGCGTTTTCCTGACTTTTTTGAACAAAGCGCAACAAAGCTACGACAGCAGCGGGGGTTACGCCAGGGATCCGAGCTGCTGCCCCCAATGTTTCGGGTTTGATTTTTTTCAGTTTTTGGCGAATTTCCGTAGAAAGACTACCTATAGCGTCCACATCGATGTCCTGCGGCAACTTAAGGGCTTCGTCTTTACGAAAAGCCCGAATATCGGCGTCCTGACGCTCCATATAACCCGTGTATTTTCCCTCAATATCGATTTGCTCAACGACATCGCCGGACAAATCTCGAAGTTCCGGCCACAAATTGGCAATTTGCTCAAACGAAATGTCGGCAGAGGCCAACAAATCGCCGGCGGTGCGCCGCACGCCGTCTTGCTTGATCCTGAGGCCTTTCGAAGCAAGCTGGCTGGGGGTCGCGCATAGTTGACGCACAAGCTGTCGGGCGGTATTTAAGCGGCCCATTTTCTCCTGAAAGGCCTCTCGACGCTCCGCGCCAACACAACCCAAAGACACGCCAAGCTCCGTCAGTCTTTGATCGGCGTTGTCGACTCGCATTGTCAGTCTATATTCCGCGCGCGATGTAAACATGCGGTAGGGTTCCGTCACCCCCTTTGTCACCAGATCGTCAATCATTACTCCGATATACGCTTGCGAACGATCAAGAACAAAAGGCGGCGACCCGACGACCTTCAGCGCGGCGTTCAGGCCAGCCATAAGGCCCTGCGCGGCGGCCTCTTCATAACCTGTGGTCCCGTTAATTTGGCCTGCAAAAAACAAATTGTCGACAAGTTTGGTCTCAAGAGAGGCGCGCATTTCCCTGGGGTCACAATAATCGTATTCGATTGCGTATCCTGGCCTAAGCATGGTTGCCCCTTCAAGGCCCTTGATCGTCTTGAGCATCGCAAGCTGCACATCGTGGGGCAATGAGGTCGAAATACCGTTGGGATAAACGGTATCGTCATCCAGCCCTTCGGGTTCGAGAAAAATTTGGTGACGCTGTTTTTCCGGAAAATTGACGATTTTACCTTCAATAGATGGACAATAGCGTGGTCCGATGCTTTTGATTTGCCCCGAATACATGGGGGCGCGGTGAAGGTTGGCGCGGATAATGTCGTGTGTCGCAGGCGTGGTCGCCGTGATGCCGCACGCAATCTGAGGCGTAGTGATCTCTCTGGTAAGAAAAGAAAATGGCACAGGGGGAACGTCGCCGTGCTGCATCTCAAGTTTCGACCAGTCTATGGTACGTCCGTCAAGGCGACAGGGGGTTCCTGTTTTTAACCGCTCCATAGGAAAGCCAATATCCTTGAGCGACCTTGAAAGACCTATCGAAGGAGGTTCGTTAACGCGTCCTCCCGGCGTAGTGTGTTCGCCTACATGCAACACACCGTCTAAAAACGTGCCCGTCGTAATAACAACGGCACCGCCTTTATAGGCCACCCCATCGGCACATACGATTCCTGCAGCGCGCTTTCTACCATTGCGTGTATAAACCTCTACGGCCTCAACCGAAGCCTCGCAAACCTTGAGGTTGGGATAATTAAGCAGCGTCTCTTGCATAAAGCGCCGATATAGCTTGCGGTCAGCCTGGCATCGCGGGCCGCGGACGGCAGGCCCCTTGCTACGGTTGAGAAGTCGGAATTGTATGCCCGCATTATCCGCCACGAGTCCCATAACGCCGTCCAAAGCGTCTATTTCGCGAACCAGCTGCCCTTTGCCCAGGCCTCCAATAGCCGGGTTGCACGACATTTCACCAAGCGTAGAAATCTTTAACGTGACCAAGAGCGTCGACGCGCCAACGCGAGCCGCAGCCGCAGCCGCTTCACAGCCGGCATGTCCTCCCCCAACAACAATAACGTCAAAAGCGCTCGTCGATCCGTTCATGGCCGCAGCATATAAAGAAACAAGAAAACGAAAGCAAATCCTTGTTAATTAAGCTTTAACCTTATTGGATGCAGGCACATACGCACAGTTATATATCAATATGTTGGCGCACATTAATTATATGCCCATAACTTCGGGTTATTATAAAGGTGGAAAGGGGTCGTTTTGATTGAATGATTAAAAGCTAATTATCACGTGTTTTATTTTTTAGGATATTTATGCGACGAACCGTTCATATCGACGAATTGCGTGAACATATCGTCCACGCGCAGAGGCGCCTGATCCAAGACAAAGAAGCTCTTTTCGATTCCGCGCCCGCCGAACGCGTAAAAAACCGCGAGGAATACGCTTTTTGCTACGTGCGCGCCGAACGCTTCGGCACACGGGCCATTCTTCAAGCCCTAGCGCATTTTAACTGGATGCCTTTGCAGGTCGACCCAACATCGGAAATGTTGGGAAAGAACAGAGCGCCCCTGAATCGCTGGATTCATTCGTACGCCATTCACGAGCCTGATGCTGTTGATTTCGGAAACGACTTCATGCATGTGCTTGCGCGCGTTGGCATGCGTTCAGGTTGGGATTCGCAAGAATTTTTTCATGCTGCTTTAAGTATAGCAAAAATTTTCCGCGACCTGTCTTGTTTGCTGAATGCAGCGTTTTTTCTCACGTGGTTCGAAAACAACAAGATCGAAACGGTCGCCATGAGTCTTTCCGGCGACCTTGTCAAAACAGTCGCCGACATGGCCCGTATAATAGAAAATCCGGGTCTTTATGTCGTTCCCCACAAAAGCCTTGATCATCGCACCAAAAGCCGTCACAAGGCTTCCTCGCAAAAACACAAAGTAAAACGGCCGCATTTAAGGGTCATCAGCAAAACTGCGGACCCTAAAGACTCGGGTCTTTCCGGCCCCTCTCACTAAAGTTCGTCAGATCCAAAGGTGGGCAGGGAAAGGGCTATTTCCCTATGCAAAATTCGCTGAAGATCACATCTAAAAGATCCTCGACATCAACGTAGCCCGTGATGAGGCCTAAGCTTCTCATGGCAAGGCGCACGTCTTCGGCACAAAGCTCTGGCTCTGGCGCCGACAAAGCCCGCCCCAAATGATCTCGGCATTTTTCAAGGGCTGCGCGATGCCGCGCGCGCGTAATGGATGGTTGTCCCGTAAGGGCAAACCGCTCGTCAATGGCTTTAACAAGGCACTCCACAAGTCCGGGCAATCCTTCGCCCGTGACGGCAGAGACCAACAAAAAGTCTTTCGGAAACGACCTGTTCACGGGCAGCGAATCTTTTTTGTTAATGACAACCAGAGCGTTTTCATCGCGCAGTTCAAGGGTTCTTTCATCAAACGGCTGTTCTCGCGAACCATCAATAACCACGAGTTTTAAGTCGGCCTGTTCCGCACGGACGATCGCGCGGCGAACGCCTTCGCTTTCTATAATGTCGGCGCTTTCGCGAAGTCCCGCCGTATCGGCGAGCGTGACCGGGTAGCCCCCAATATCAAGATGAACCTCGACGATATCGCGCGTCGTCCCCGGCACAGGCGTGACAATTGCGGCTTCCCGCTTGGCTAAGGCATTAAGAAGGCTCGACTTGCCCGCATTCGGTGGCCCAAGAATGGCGACCATAAAGCCTTCGCGTAATCGCTCGCCCCTGTGCCCATCATCGAGATGGGCTTCAATTTCAGCCAACAGCTTTTGCAAATCAACTTTGCTTGCGTTGACAATATCCTCTGGAAGGTCGTCTTCAACGAAGTCTATGTCGGCCTCGATAAACGCCAGTCTGTTTTTTAAACGCAAGGCCCAACCTTGATACAGGCGTCCTAATTCGCCCTCAAGCTGACGAAGAGCCTGTTTGCGCTGGGCGGACGTTTCGGCATCGACAAGATCAACGACGGCTTCGGCCTCCGTCAAATCAAGTTTTCCGTTTTCAAAGGCGCGTCGCGTAAACTCTCCGGGCTCCGCCGGACGAAGGCCCTCCAAACGGCGCAGGGATTCTGTCAATTCATTTAATACCGCGCGCCCGCCGTGGGCGTGGATTTCGACCACGTTCTCGCCTGTGTAACTGTGCGGCGCAGGAAACCAGATAACGACGGCATGATCGATCGTTTCGCCCGTTTGCGGGCACGCAACGCGGCGAAGCGACGCCTTGCGCGGCGATGGGCGACGGGCAGGGGCGACAAGAACATCAAGGGCATGGCCGGCTTTCGGGCCGGAAAGACGGAAAACGGCAACGCCAGCTCGGCCAGGGGCCGAAGCCAAAGCAAAAATGGTTTCATGCAAAAACGTCATATCGCCGTCATTCCGCTCTTTTCTTGTCAATACCGGCGGCTGCCATCATGTTTTGCATATGCGACAAAAACATCTTTTGCATGTTTTCGGCCCCCTGATGTCCTGCGGAAAACCAGGATTTGAACATGGCTTCAGGACTCATAGCCTCCATGTTGAGCTTTAGTCTTTGTTCCATCTCCTTGAGCATGGATTCTTGCAAAGGGCGCACGTCGGGAAGCCCCATAAAGCTTCGCGCCTCTTCCGGCGTGCATTCAATATCTACGGTAACTTTCATGCGGGCTTCCTCTCATAGCAAAAAACGTCAACGACCGTTCTTGAAGCGTATCTTATCGCACTGTTGACCTCACAAAAAGGCCAACGTAACCTTGATAGCACAACAGTCCTTGTTTAGCCGCTTTTAGGACAACACCCCCGTTTATCCCGCCGTCCGGTCCTATTATCCCTCATGTCGCGCTTTACCGAAACACTGCTTGATAGTTTAAAGCGCTCGGGCTTTTGGCTGCCACTTGGCGGCCTGCTTATGCTTCAAGCCTGGTTTGTCGTTGCTTATGTTTCGCACGAACAAACTGTATATTTTTGGGATCACGCCATGTATCACGGGATGGCCCAGAACACATGGGCGGCTTTTCAAAAGGGCTGGGGATCCGGTTGGGCGCATCTAAGCGGCTCCATGATTCAGGATTACAACGTCCTTTTTACGCTACCTTCCTTGATAAGTTTTTTTGCGTTCGGAACAGGGCGGCTCGTTTACATTTTTACGCTTTTTTCCGTATATTTTACAGCATACCAGATCGCAACGGCCTTCGTTATTCGCCGCGTATATGGGCTGACGTGGCCTTGCGCTTTTTTGGCAAGCGCTCTTTTGTGTTCCGTTTTGCCTCCCTTATGGATACCTTTGTTCGAAGGATATCCCGATATAGGGGCGGCGGCGGCGTTAACGTTTGCTCTGGGTTTGTCTTTAGGCTCCTTTTCCAGGCGCGGCTCTTTACTGGCCTTTGGTTTCCTTCTGGCGCTGGCCTTTATATTGCGACGGCATTATGCCTATCCGGCCTTGGCCCTTCTTGCCGTTAAATTTTCTTTTGATTTCTTCGATACCATTAATTCCTGCAATGGTGGTTCTTGGAAAAAAAGCTTGCTGCCCCATTTTGCGCGTTATGCGCTTTGCGGATTCGCGGGCTTAGCAACCGTCTTCCTTCTTGCGCCGGGGCTCGTCGGCAAAATACTCGCCACAGATTACGGCGCGCTCTACAAATCATATGAAACGACGCCTTCCGATTTCTTAATGTTTGGGCTTAGCCGCTTTGGTTTTTTTCTTACGCTTTCCGCAACCACGGGTTTTGTCTTAGCGTTTCGTTTTCTTGATAAATCGCGATCGCGTTTGCGCTTTCTCGGGGTCTTCGTTTTTACGGCCACTGGCATCTGGTGCCTTGGTCCTTCGCAAGCGGGGCACCATTATTTGTTGCATGTGTTGCCGGTCTTCTTCGTTTCGGGGCTGACGGGCCTGTTTATGGTTCTTTGGAAACTGCCAAACGCCTGTTTACGAAAACTGTACGCGGGTTCATTGGCTTTTTTGCTGGGCTTGAACGCTTTTTGGGGCTTGTGGTTTTCGCCCACGTCCGTCTCGCCTGACAGCCGCGCCTTTGCCGGCGTCGCCTCTGCGCCACGCCCGCCCGCCGTGCGCACAGACATAAACCAACTTGTCAGTCTTGCCGCTTATTTGTCTCAAACAACAAAGCCGGAAGACCGCGTTTACGCCATTGGCTCTTCCTTCATCTTCAATCAAGACATCGTGCGCGCGGTGTACACCGACATTTTACAACAGTATGAGCCTTTACAAAACATGCTGTTCGGTCCTGAAATAGATAGCCGCGATGACTCGCCATTGCATACCTTTGCGCAAGCCAGCGTCTATGTAGTGCCAAACGCCCCGCAATATCACCTAAGGCCTGATGCTCAAAAAATTATTGGCGCGACCACGGCGCCTTTTTTGACGCATGAGGTTCCGAAAAACCTGTTTCGATTGGATGACCGCGTCTTTGAACTCGATAAAGGCGTGGGAATCAGGATTTGGCGGCGCAAGCCCTGGACTCCTGAAGCGTTGCACGCGATGTTGGGCGATATTCGCCGCGAAGCTCCTTTAATACATCCCGACTGGATTATAACGACGCCTTATCGCGACATATCCGTTAAAACCTTGGGCGGGGGCCTAAGCGATGTCGCGCTATTAGCGCACCCGCCAGAAACAGCGATCGCGCTTTTCTTCGATTCTCCCATATCGTCCGGCGATTATACGCTGCGCTTTCTTTATGGCGCTCAAGGATCGTGTCAAAACGCAACATTCCGTATCTTGGTTCAATCACCAAAAGGGCATAAAATTCTAGAACAGAATTTTCGGCCATTGCTTGTTCCTGGTCACGCGGCTTCTTCTTTTTCGCTGGCTGAAAAACATGATTTTCCGGCCTTTATAACGCTGTTCGTGAACATCTTCTCAAAAGACGGGTCGCCGCCATGTCTTGCAACCTTGGGCGGTTTGTCAATATTGAAGGACTAGGAATCGAGCGCTTGTGTCTGTGAACAATGAATCGACAAACCTGATTTAGCCTTTAACCGGCTCTTCGTTTCCATAAAGGATTTTTAATCTGTTCTAAAAAGGCTTCATGGGCCGTCGTTTCTTCATTCGATGGGACATGTTTGCGGGGCGGCCTATATTCACGTGCACTGATTTCGGCTTCTTTGCGCGCTTCGATCGGTTGCGGCGCTATGGCCAAGTCAGGCTGGCGCCCTCCGCGCAATTCCAGATAAACCTCGGCCAAAAGATGCGCATCAAGAAGGGCTCCGTGAAACGTTCTTGCGGCGTTGCTAATACCATAGCGCTTGCACAGGGCGTCAAGCGAGTTTGGCGCGCCCGGGAAAAGTTGTCGGGCGAGGACGAGCGTATCTACGGCACGTGATGCGGGTAAAGCTTTAAACCCCAGCCTCGTTAGCTCCGCATTCACAAAACCCATATCGAAAGGCGCGTTATGGATGACAAGGGGGGAGTCCTCGATAAAAGTCAAAAAATCGTCTACAACGCTTGAAAACAAGGGCTTCTCGGCCAAAAACTCATCTGTTAACCCATGAACCCTTTGGGCCTCGATGGGCACGGAACGCTCCGGATTAAAATAGTGGTGAAACACTCGACCCGTAGGGATCATATTCACAACCTCAAGGCCTCCGATTTCGACAATCCTGTCTCCATTAAGGGGATCAAGGCCGGTTGTTTCCGTATCAAGAATTATCTCCCGCATTAATCTAAAAATTCCTCTTTAATTTTTTCCCACGTTTTCTTTAGTTGACGCCGCACATCGGCCAAGCTTTTGTCGCTGTTAATAACATAGTCGGCCCTTTGGCGCTTTTCCCTGTTCGAAAGCTGTTGTTTGAGAATGGCTCGAAACTTTGCTTGTGTCATTCCCGGCCTTTTCATGACGCGTTTTTTCTGAACGGCGCTTGAAGACGTCATGCACAAAGTAACATCGCACCATCTATCCGCCCCGATCTCGAAAAGCAACGGTATTTCGAGAACAACGGCCTTTTTCCTACGCCGATGCGCCGCGCGCACAAAATCTTGCTCCGATCTTGCAACAACGGGATGAAGTATTTTTTCAAGCTGCTTTATTTTTTCGGGCGAAGCGAAAACCGCTTTACCAAGAACCCACCTGTCTATCGCGCCGCCTTTAAGAGCAAAAGGATAAAGGCGTGCCACGGCTTTTACCGAGGCTCCGCCTTTGGACAATGCGGCATGAACGGCCTTGTCGGCATCATGAACCGGAATCCCAAATCCATTGAGAATTTTCGCAGCTGTGCTTTTGCCGGTTCCTATGGATCCCGTCAGGCCTATAATGAGGGGTCTGTTCCTATAGACTTGTCGCGCCATTATTGAGCACGTAATTGCGGATGTCTTGATTCACGTGAGGCTCGAGACCAAACCACGCATGAAACGAGGGACGAGCTTGATGAATCAGCATACCCAGTCCGTCAACGACATAAAAACCTTTTTCTTCAGCCTGGCGTAAAAGTCCTGTTATCAATGGGTTATAAACGACATCCGTAACCCACGCTTCCTTTGCAAGTGGGGAAAGATCGATCATGAGATCGGGTTGGCCCTTCATGCCCAAAGCCGTTGTGTTCACAAGAAGCTTCGATCCTTCCATGGCTTCGGTCGTTTGCTCCCACTCGAAAATCCGAATGTCGTCTTTCTGTTTTAGCGCGCTTGCGCATAATTCCGCCTTTTCACGCGTCCTGTTCACTAAACGAATATCAGTAAACCCTAGGTCTTGCAGCGCAACGACAATGGCTCTGGCCGCTCCTCCGGCGCCTAAAACTGTTGCGCTTTTCATATCGACATGGCTTTTGAAGCCTGCCGCTTTCAAATTTTCCTGAAAACCAAAAACGTCCGTATTGTTTCCGATTAAACGCCCATCGTCTTCCACAACTATCGTATTGATCGCCCCAACCCTTCGCGCAAGATCGGTGAATTCATCAACAATCGATAGGGCCTTTTCCTTGTGGGGTATGGTCAGGTTACACCCGCGAAAACCCAAAACAGGTAAAGCCCTCAAGGCTTGCTCAAGCCGCGACGGATGAACAGGCATGGGGATATAAGCGCCGTCTATGTGGAGATGCTCAAGCCACCGGTTGTGAAGTCTTGGCGAAAGCGAGTGCGAAACGGGCCACCCCATAACTCCAGCAATTTTTGCTTTACCGCTTATCATAAACTATAAAAGCCTTTTCAGGGTTTCGTAATTTTAACACGGTTATCTTTGTTCAACAGCATCATTATTTCCGAAGCTGTTTCCTCGACCGATCTACGTGTTACATCGATAACGGGACAACCTATTTGAGAAAACAATCGCCGTGCCTGTCTTGTTTCATGGATTACTGCGTCTTTGTCGATATACCGTGAAGTTTTATGGTCAGGAATCATGGTTTTGAGCCTGTTTTGCCGCGTTTCAACCAAACTTTCAGGATCAATCGTCAACCCGACAACGAAAAAGTTTTTTAATTTACTTATATCGACGGGAAAAGGCAGTTCCGCCACAAAAGGGATATTGGAAGCCTTTATGCCTTGATTGGCCAAATACACGCATGTTGGCGTTTTGGATGTGCGTGAAACTCCAATAACAAGAACGTCCGCATCCTCAATCAAATCCAAGCGATTTCCATCATCCGTTGCCAAAGCAAAATTAACGGCATCAATGCGGGAAAAATAAGAAGCATCCAAAACGTGCTGGCGTCCCGGGTTACGGCTCGAGGGTTTTCCAAAGAAAAAAGACAGCGCATCCATAACGGGGTCAAGAACCGAAACACAACGAATATTGTTTTTAGTACAATAAACCATAAGCTTTTTTCGTAAGCTTTCATCCATGAACGTATAAAGCACCATGCCCGGCCATTTGGATATGCCATCCATAACCACATCCAGTTGTTTCGTTGAGCGCACAAGACTCCAGAAATGCCTTTCAACATTAAGGCCTTCAAATTGAACGAGACAGGCGCGAACGATGCTGTTTATCGTTTCGCCCGTAGAGTCCGATACTAAATGAAGATGGAAGGCCTGAGTGTTCATGTATGGAAAGAGCCTGACTTGTTCACAGGGGTGTTTACTATAAGGATAACTCGTGGCTGGCTGGTTTTAAGGAAAAACTTATTCCAGGTTGAACAAATCCTTCCACGAGTGAAAGTAGGTGTATTAATGATAGAATTGGTCTGTGAATTATGAGGAAAAATTCTTAAGGTTTTTATCCTCGTTATCCACATAAATATCCACTCCTTTGAATTTAATACTTTTTTTACTATTCATTCACTTTTAAACACTTGATTAAATCGTTATTAAACGGGAAGACAATGTCGAAAAAAAACTCTAATAAACGCTTAATTGAAATTATCCCCGTCTTGCGCTTATCCAACAACTATCACTATCTATTTTAAATAACTTATTATTAGGTATGAAAGAGTCTGTTCAAAAAATATGGCTTATCAAGCCGATGTATGGTTAACAAATTCGGGTTATATATCCTGTGTTTTTCTTTGACTTTTTTTGCAATCAGTTGTATGAGCTTCTACGACAAGGCGCGATATCTATAGTCCTCGAATTATATTTCCGCCGCGAAATCCCACCTCAACGCTCTATGGACGTCTCTCTCGTATGAGGGGCGTTATTGGTAAAAAAGCGAAAGCATCAAGCACAGAGAATGGAACTTTCCAGGTCGAGAGGACTGAAAAGAAAAACAGGTATTTGCGTTTTTTTCTGCTTAGGGCTTAGACCCGAAGTGTTCGATCCCACATATTTTTTCTCAAAGGCAACATGAATCTACGTGAATTAAAAACAAAATCGCCCGCCGAGCTTTTGATAATCGCCGAAGAACGCAAGATAGAAAATGCAGCGACGATGCGCATGCAGGAGATTATCTTTGCCATTTTAAAGGCCGAGGCTCAACAAGACAAAGCTATTTATGGGGAGGGCGTCCTCGAAATTTTACCGGATGGCTTTGGTTTTCTAAGGTCGCCTGAATCCAATTATTTGGCCGGACCCGATGATATTTATGTATCGCCAAGCCAAATACGAAAATTTAACTTGCGGACTGGCGATACGATCGAAGGCGAAATTCGTGCCCCCAAAGACGCGGAACGTTATTTTGCCCTTTTAAAAGTTAACAGCATAAATTTCGAAGATCCGGAAAAGACGCGCCATCGCATCGGTTTTGATAATCTTACGCCCCTGTATCCTAACAGGCGCTTGAAACTCGAGCTTCCTGATCCGACCAAAAAGGAATACACGACGCGCGTTATTGACCTCATTTCCCCTCTTGGCATGGGACAACGCGGCCTGATTGTCGCGCCGCCACGCACCGGCAAAACCGTAATGCTGCAAAACATAGCGCATGCCATCGCGAAAAACCACCCTGACGTCTATCTTATAGTTTTATTGATCGATGAACGGCCCGAAGAAGTCACGGACATGGCACGCTCAGTTAAGGGTGAAGTCATCAGTTCGACATTCGATGAACCGGCTTCACGTCACGTTCAAGTCGCCGAAATGGTTATCGAAAAGGCCAAGCGTCTGGTAGAACACAAACGCGATGTCGTGATTTTGCTGGATAGCATTACGCGTCTGGCCCGCGCTTACAACACGGTTGTTCCCTCTTCAGGAAAAGTCTTGACGGGAGGCGTGGATGCAAATGCCTTGCAAAGACCGAAAAGATTTTTTGGCGCTGCGCGCAACATAGAGGGCGGCGGATCGCTGACCATTTTAGCAACAGCCCTTATCGATACCGGAAGCCGTATGGACGAAGTTATCTTTGAAGAGTTCAAGGGCACCGGTAATTCGGAAATCATTCTTGATCGTAAGCTTTCCGATCGCCGCACGTTCCCGGCCATCGATATCACCAAATCCGGAACACGAAAGGAAGAGCTGTTGGTCGACAAGGGGACGATGTCGAAGATGTGGGTTCTTAGGCGTGTTCTTCTTCCCATGGGCGTTGTCGATGCGATGGAATTTTTACTTGATAAACTCAAGTACAGCAAAACGAACGCCGATTTCTTCGAATCCATGAGTCAGAACACGAATGATATTGCCAAGCCTAGACGCGGGTCCGAGTAAAGCGCAAATTTAACGGTTTGCGCAATTAGGCGGAGCCAGCAGACGGGCCTTCCATCTGCGCGTTTTGGGTCTTATACAAGGCGCTGAAATCGACGGGGTTTATCAAAAGCTGCGGGAATCCTCCTTCACGAATGGAATTCGCGACGATGTTGCGCGCGAACGGGAAAAGAAGGGATGGGGCTTCCACAAGAAGTATATATTTTAGATGTTCCTCACCCAAAGGAGGAACAGAAAAGACGCCTGCGTACGCCAGCTCCGTAATAAAGGCCGTTTTACCGTCGATTTTAGCCTCAAGTTTAAGCATAAGCACGACTTCGTACGTGTTTTCGGCCAAAGACCGCGTTTGCACGTTAACGCCGATATTTACTTCCGGAGCCGCTGCCGATGGCGTAAAAATGTGGGGAGCGTTTGGGCTTTCAAAAGAAAAATCCTTTATATATTGAATGTTAATCCCAATGTTTACGGGTTTTAGGGCGCTGGCGTCCTGCGAATTTTGCGTCATGGAAGATCCTGTTTTTTGATGCCGGTAAAGAAAGCATTCACTAACACACACCAGATAATATACACAACCAAGGAAGGACGACTTCTGGACTGGAACCTAAAAAGCGGTGTCAAACCTGTTTTTTTGGTCTAAGATTAAACCAAAAGAAGGTGTTTCAATGGATTATCTGGACATACTCGTTTTTTCGGTTATGGCCGTTTTTGTGTTTGTGCGCCTATGGTCGGTTCTTGGCGGACGTCATGACGATGAGCCGCAAAAGCAGAACCCTTTTGCAACCAAAACGCCCCAAAACCAGGATGAGGAAGGTGTGGTTGTTATGCCGGAAGGAACGCGGCCCCAAGAGATACAACCCTTGCTATCGGCGCGGGTAGCGCCGACGTCGCTTGCTGGCGTTTTGGAACAAGTTAGGGTCCTTGACCCTGAGTTTGACGAGAAACGTTTCATTCATGGCGCCAAAATGGCTTTCGAGCGCATTGTAAACGGTTTCGCGAAAGGTGACCTTGCCCATATAGAGAAATGGCTTGCGCCGGAAGTTTCGGATAGTTTTCAGAAAGCTATATCGAAGCGCCAAGAGGCCCGCCAAACGCTGGAAAGCAGGCTTGATCGCATAGCGGAGGCCGACATTATTTCGGCGCGGCTAGAAGGAACAAGGGCATTTCTTACGGTTTCGTTTTCCAGCTATCAGGAAAACGTAACACGTGATGCTTTCGGGGCTACTATCAGCGGGTCGCCGGGACAGGTTGAGGAAATCCGAGATGTTTGGACGTTCGCGCGAGACCTGAAGAGCGATGACCCTAACTGGCTTTTGGTTGAGACGCGCTCATGAAGGCGCGCTTCCTTTTTTTTCTCTTGTTTTTTTTGTTGGCAAGTTGCGCTGAAGAACCGGCGAAAGATCAGCTCATACTGACCCCGACAACTTATGAAAATCTCAAGGGCTGGCGCTTGGATCGTCAAGGAGAGGCGCATCGGGCCTTTGAGCGCTCGTGCCGGGTCCTTATAAACCGCCCTTCAACATCATCAATGGGAGCTCTTGGCGACATGTCGCCTTGGCAAGAGGCCTGTTCGGCTTTTATCTCCAAGCCCGAGAGGAACGATAACGAGACGAGAGCCTTTTTCGAGATGTGGTTTAAGCCCTATACCGTAAACAAGAAAGCCAACGGACTGTTTACGGGATATTATGAGCCAACGCTTCGTGGGGCGTGGAAACGCGGAGGGATTTATCAAACGCCGCTGTGGAAGCGCCCAAAGGATTTAATGTCAGCCGATCTTGGGGATTTCAGGCCAAATTTAAAGGGCACAAGAATAGCCGGAAAAATCGTTGGTCAGAGGCTTAAACCTTATGACGATCGTTCCGAAATTACGCAGGGTTCTCTCAATGACGGGCGGGCGGAACCCTTGTTGTGGGTGGATGACCCTATAGATGCCTTTTTTCTCGAAATACAAGGATCCGGCCAGGTTTACATGGGCGATGGTTCTAGGGTGCGCGTTGGATATGATGCGCAAAACGGACATCCTTATACTGCGATCGGTAAAGTTCTTGCAGACGATGGATTGATGGAGCGTCCCGTAACAATGGCGAAAATACGCGCGTGGCTTTCCGACAACCCCGACAAGGCACAAGACATAATGTTTCGTAACGCTTCGTTTGTTTTTTTCCGCCGCCTTCAAGGGGAAGGCCCCGAAGGGGCGCAGGGGGTTGTGTTGGCCCCGGAAAGAAGCCTTGCCGTCGACCCTGTCTTTGTGCCGCTGGGCGCCCCAATATGGTTTGAGCCAGAACAAGATGGCACAGCGCCTTCACCAAGGCTTGTTGTTGCTCAGGATACCGGTGGCGCAATCAAAGGGCCTGTTCGTGGCGATTTCTTTTGGGGCTCCGGAAAGAAGGCCGAAGAACGCGCAGGTGCTATGCAGAGCCGCGGTACTTACTATATTTTGCTACCACGAGCGCTGGAAACACATGGAAGCCGATGACGAAAAAGTGTGGGCAAGGTATGCAAAAGGCGTAAAACCTTTTGCAAAACAGGAGCGTCAGGCAAAAGAAATCTCGGAAGAACGTATAAGCGTTCCTCAAAAAACCGAAGGCACGCAGACCGAGGCCCTATTTATTGAAAAAAACACCGCTGTTTCCGGAACGGAAGCCCGAACCCCTCCAACGCAAGCCAGACTTGACGAGCGGGTAGAACGCAACCTGAAACGCGGCGATGTTATAATTGAGGGCCGTCTCGATTTGCACGGCTTGACCTTGCAGGAGGCTTACGAAGCGTCGGGGAGGTTTGTCGCAAGACAGAAAAACCTCGGGAAACGGCTTGTCTTGGTGATTACAGGTAAAAGCCATGAAAGCGACGTAACGCTGCGCGGCTCGTTTCCGCGGTGGTGTGATGAGCCATCGTTTGCCCAACATATTTTGGCCATTCGCTCCGCAGCCCCACATCATGGCGGCGATGGGGCGTGGTATGTGTTTTTGCGCCGCAATAAATGAGTCTGAGCGCGCCCGCTTTAAAGGGAAGCGGTCCCGTTAACCAGTCCTTCATCGAAGACTTATAAACGTCTTGAATGCACGGCGGCGTGCACAAACCACAGGGACAGAAAAATGTCAGGCAAGGACATCGTCGGCCTCGTTTCCATGGTGGTTGCCGTTATCGGCTATGTCCCTTACGTTACGTCGATGCGTGACGGAAAAACAAAACCTCACGCTTTTTCCTGGATTACATGGACGTTAGCCATTGTCTTGGTCTTTTTTGCCCAGCTAACGCGCGGCGCGGGGCCAGGTGCTTGGGTCACGGGCATATCGGCGTTGGCGTGCATTGGCATAACTATAACGGCCTTGATGATGGGCGATAAGGACATCACGCGAGCCGATGAAGTTGTTTTTGGCCTGGCGCTTGCCGCTGTGCCTTTGTGGGCGGTAACGCAAGACCCGCTGTGGTCGATATTGCTTATGGTCATGATAAACAATCTGGGTTTTATCCCGACGTTTCGCAAAACGTATACCGACCCGTTTAGTGAAAACACCCTGTTTTTCTGTTCTGTCGTTATCAAGTATGCGCTTGGCATTGTAGCCCTGAGCCACTATTCGCTGGTCACCGTCGTGTTTCCGTTAAACTGTTCTCTGATAAGCGCCCTGTTTCTCGGGATGATTTATTGGCGGCGACACGAAATAACGCGCGCCAAGGCTAGCGCCGCCCTTCCTGTTTTACCGGATGGGGCCAGGCCGCTGCCGCATTAAAGGATGAACTTGGAAAGATCCAGGTTTTTGGCAAAGCCCTCCAAACGTGTTTTGACGTAGGCTGCATCAATAGTAACGAGCGTTCCGGGTTTTTCATCGGCATCGAAGCTGATATCTTCCAATAATTTTTCCAACAGAGTGTGCAGCCTGCGCGCGCCAATGTTTTCGACGTTGGCGTTTACTTCTGCCGTAAGTCGCGCCAACTCGTCGATCGCGTCCGGCGTGAAATCCAGACTCACGCCTTCCGTGGCCATAAGGGCCGTGTATTGTTTGATGAGGCTGGCCTCTGGCTCTGTTAGAATGCGCTTAAAGTCTTCACGCGTTAGTGCCGTCAGCTCGACGCGTATAGGCAAACGCCCCTGTAGCTCAGGCAATAAATCCGAGGGCTTGGCCAGATGAAAGGCACCCGAGGCTATAAACAGAATGTGGTCCGTGCGCACCGTGCCGTGTTTTGTGGAAACGGTCGTGCCTTCGATGAGCGGCAGCAAGTCGCGTTGCACGCCTTCACGACTTACGTCACCGCCATGGTAGGCTTCGCTGCGGCCCGCGATCTTGTCGATTTCGTCCAGAAAAACGATGCCGTTTTGCTCGACGTTGTCGATGGCGTCGGCGGTAACCTTATCCTGGTCTAAAAGTTTATCGGATTCTTCGGCGACCAGCGCTTCACGCGCCTCTTTGATATGCATTTTGCGTGTTTTGGTGCGGCCGCCGAAAGCTTTGCCGAAGATATCGCCCAAATTGATCATCCCCATCTGCGCGCCGGGCATTCCCGGAACCTCGAACGTGGGCATTCCGGGCACGGCGTTGTCCTGAACCTGAATATCGACTTCGCGATCGTCCAGCTCGCCATTTTGCAGCATGTGGCGGAATTTTACGCGTGTTTCGGGGGCCGCGCTTTCGCCGACCAGCGCGTCGAGCAAGCGTTCCTCGGCTTTATCCCTGGCTTTTGCGGCCACGTTTTTGCGAAACTGCTCGCGCGTCATGGTGAGCGATATTTCGACAAGATCGCGCACGATTTGCTCGACATCACGGCCCACATAACCAACTTCGGTAAAGCGCGTCGCTTCCACCTTGATAAACGGTGCTTCGGCAAGCTTGGCAAGGCGTCGGGAGATTTCTGTCTTGCCCACGCCCGTTGGACCGATCATCAAAATATTCTTTGGCAGCACTTCCTCGCGCAGCGTTTCGTCCAGCTGTTGACGCCTCCAGCGGTTGCGCAAAGCGATGGCCACAGCGCGCTTGGCGTCGTGTTGGCCAACGATGTGGCGATCGAGTTCCGCGACGATTTCACGAGGCGACAGGTGGGACATGCTTTTTCCTTATGCAAAAATTACTTTAGATCCAAATCAATGGATTCAACGGTTATGCTGGTATTGGTATAGACGCAAATTTCAGCGGCGATGCCGATGGCCTTGCGGGCAATGGCTTCGGCGTCCATATCGGCGATATCCATCAAAGCGCGCGCGGCAGCCAGGGCATAGGGTCCGCCGGAGCCTATGCCGATCAGGCCGTCTTCAGGTTCGAGAACGTCGCCTATGCCTGTCAAAATCAAGCTTGTGTTAGGGTCGGCCACGGCCATCATCGCCTCAAGTTTGCGCAAATATCGATCGGTGCGCCAATCCTTGGCCATCTCGACGCACGCGCGCATCAATTGCCCTGGGTGTTTTTCGAGTTTGGCCTCAAGACGCTCAAACAAGGCGAAAGCGTCAGCTGTAGCGCCGGCAAATCCGGCGATTACGTCAACGCCGGACAAACCTGATTTCAACCGCCGCACCTTGCGCGCGTTACTTTTGAGAACGGTTTGTCCGAACGATACCTGTCCATCGCCCGCGATGACGACTTTGTTTCCCTTGCGCACAGCTATAATGGTCGTCCCGTACCACAACACTTTGCCATGATTGTCGCTGGAAGCTTCCGTCATTATTGGGGCCTTTCCATAACATGTTCCGACTACAAATGGGGTCTGTCACACCGTTTGGCAAGCCCCTCGTCTTTACGCGCGAATATGGTAAACTTGAGGCCGAAAAACCCAAAGAAGAGGCTACGCCATGGCATACGACACCAACAACGTGTTTGCGCGTATTCTGCGCGGCGAAATTCCCTGCACCAGAATTTACGAAAACGATCACGCCATAGCTTTTAATGATCTGCATCCTCAAGCGCCGACGCACATCCTCGTTATTCCCAAGGGCCCCTACGCTGATCACAAGGATTTTGCCGCGAACGCAAGCGATGCCGAAGTGGCGGGCTTGCATCGCGCTATCGTCAAGGTTGCCGAAATGGCGGGCGTGACGGAATCCGGATACCGCCTCATTTCAAACTGCGGCGCAAACGCGGGACAGGAAGTGCCGCACTATCACGTGCATGTATTGGGCGGGAGGCCGTTGGGGCCGATGTTGGCGCGCAAGTAGTGGCGGGGAGCCGGGTTAAGTCGCCCCCAATTGTGGCGCTCGTCTCATGCGGCGGCTCATGTCCATAATTCCCTTTGTTAAGCAACCAAGGGTAGCGCCAGCAACCAACCCCGGGATGACGCCAGCAACAGGGGCAACGGCAGCAAAAAGCCCAAAACCAGAATATACGCCCCACAATACGGCTTCAGGGTTTTTTCCAAGGATGTGCTTAAAGGCGCGCACGCTGTGTTCGGTCGTACCCATAAGGCCCCCGCGCGCCGCAACTTCTTCTTTAACGGCGCCAAATGCCGATTGAATTCGTTTAGACATCAGGTTGCCACGCATAGGACACCTCTGATAAAATTCTTTGACTATCTCTCTATTAGACGCCGAATTGCTTAAAAGCCAATTAATAAACAACCAATTGAAACAAAAAGACTTTTTGGCTTTTTCATGCTCAGGACAACAAAACCTCACGAATTTGTTAGGCTTTTCGAAACTTTACGTTCTTACATTACCTGGCCTTTTGATAAGGAGGCTTGCCGTTCACGCACGATTTCACGCATAGTAAACCTATGCCTGAACCCCTTAATCTTCTGGACGCACTGGTCTGGCAAAGCGACGCCGGAGCTGATGAAGCAGTCGGTTTGACCGCAGGCATGACGCACTGGGTCGTAAGCGACCCCTTTTCCCCAAAGACGGCCAACGCAACTACGATAGCTCAATCGGTGTCAGTCAAGACTGCGCCTGAGGCGGTGCCGATATCGGCTCTTCAGCCTTTGCCGTTGACCGCCACGCCCATGACCACAACCTCAATTGATGGATTAAGGGAAGAGCTGAAAAATTTTGAAGGTTGTCCCTTGAAACACACGGCCATGAACCTTGTTTTCGCTGACGGCAATCCAAAAGCCTCAATAATGCTTGTTGGCGAAGCGCCAGGGGAAGATGAGGATCGCAGGGGCTTGCCTTTTGTGGGACCAAGCGGCAAGTTGCTTGACAGGATGCTGTCTTCCATCGGCTTGAATCGAACAAACGTTTACATCAGCAACGTTCTTTTCTGGAGGCCGCCGGGAAACCGCTCTCCCACGGACGCCGAACTTGCGGCGTGTTTGCCCTTTGCCGAGCGCCACATTGCGCTTGTTCAACCCAAAGTTTTGGTTTTACTTGGGGGGGTGGCGGTGAAAACGCTTTTACGCACGAAAGACGGGATAACAAAAACGCGAGGCCGATGGACGGTCTATGCGCCGCCCTTTGAACAGAAGAGCGCACAGACTATTAAGTGCTTACCCATGTACCATCCGGCATTTTTGTTGCGACAGCCGGGGGCCAAAAGGCTTGCGTGGCAAGATTTGTTAACGTTAGCGCGTGAAATAAGAGCTACATAAAATAGGTAATTGTGTTTCTAAAGCTCTGATAATCATATAATTAACCACAGGGTTGAAAATAAAAAACACATTTTTGCTTGCTTAGGCGCCGCCCAGAGGCTAGTAGGGCGGGCATATGAAGACAAGAAAGACTTCGCAAAGAAGCCGCGTCATTGTCGCTAAACTTGTGGCGATAGCGCTTTTAAGCTTATTCTTTGCCATATCTACTCAGATGACCGCTGCGAATACTTTGTCCCCTGTTTTGGGAGCGAAGACTCCATCGCTTTTGCTTCCGCGATCAGCGCAGCCTGAGCGCACGCCAAAAGAATTCGAAGAGGCCGATGCAATTACCGAAGTCTTAAGTTTAGGGGACGCAAATCTCTACAGTTCTATATTTGCCGCACATAAAAGCGGCGATTGGGATGAGGCCTTGAGGTCTATAAGGTCCTTAAACGACAGGCGTCTCATGGGCCACGTCTTGGCCGATCGTTTCCAGTTTGTGCCGCCAACGGCGGAGCAGATGGCTTCGTGGTTAAACTCCTATCCCGACCATCCTCAGGCTGAAACAATCTACGTTGCCGCAAAAAAAGCAGACCCCAAGCTTGCCGATACGCTTCGGCGTCCTATAAAGCCAAAACCTTGGAACAGCAGCGTTGCAGCGGATAAGCCTTATATTTTTGACGTCGCCCTTAAATATGATCATGTGTCCCGCACAGGGATCGTTGCGAAACAGATGGCAAGTATAAGCACAGCTCTACGGCGCAACGATCCTGAGAAGGCGCGCGACATACTCGTCGAGGCACAGGCCCAAAAAACGTTGGCCGGATCAGCCGTGGCCGACGCTCAAGCTGCCATAGCGGCCAGCTTGTTTTATAAAGGCGAACGCGACCAAGCGCGCGCGCTTTCTTATGCGGCGGCGGTGGCCAACCATCCTTCGGGCCTTTGGATTGGCGGACTCATTGCTTGGGAAAAAGCGGATTATGTTTTGTCGGCGCGGCTTTTTTCGGGATTGGCGAGGCATCCGGCGCTGGATCAAGGGACGCGCTCAGCGGCTCATTTTTGGTCTGCGCGCTCTTTGGCGCGTCTGGGCAAGACAAAAGAAAGCAAAAAGCACCTTGAGGTTGCTGCGAGACACTTCGGAGGATTTTACGGCTTTTTGGCGGCCCAACAACTCGGTCTTTCCCACAGGCCCGACGCGTCCGCCAAAACGGAAGAGCCATTTGGCTGGTCCCCTCGCCATCGTGAAGTTTTGTCATCTCGTGAGGCCGGGTGGCGGGCTTTGGCCCTTCTTCAAATCGGGGAAAAGGCGATGGCTGAAGAAGAGCTTCGCCGCTTAAACCCTGAAGGGGACGTGGCGCTGCATCGCGCCATGAAGGCGCTTGCCGATCAAGCGAAGATATTCTGGCTGTCTGCGCGATTGGATTCGACGGGCCCAGGAGTCGGCACATCAAAAAACACCTTGGCAAACACTACAGAGCTGCCGTGGAAACCAAAAAATGGCTTTGAAATTGATCGCTCGCTTACTCTCGCTCTCGTGCGCCACGAATCTCGCTTTAATCCCGAGGCGGTCAGTCATCGCGGCGCCCGAGGGCTAATGCAAATTATGCCGGCCACGGCCAAGCACATTCTTGACGATGACACGGTTCAACCCGACGACCATCGCCTTCTTGATCCGGCCAACAACCTTGCTCTGGGTCAGAAATATGTGCGCCAACTCTCGCGCCATCCGCAAATTGGCGACAACCTGTTTTTTATTCTTGCGGCGTATAACGCCGGCCCCGGCAAGACAACGCGCTGGATTGAAGCCGCGCAACAAAGAGCCAACAACGAAACAATCGATCCATTATTGTTTGTGGAAAGCATGCCATTCCGTGAGACACGGCATTATGTGAAGCGCGTAATGGCCCATTATTGGGACTATCAAATTTATTTTGACGAGAAGACCATCACATTGGAGCGCGTAGCTGAGGACCGCTGGCCGCAGGTTGTTTTTCAAAAGTTGGCCCCCGTCGCCGTAAAAATGGCCAGCAATTAGGGGCGCGTTCTCGAACAGGGGCCGCCCCCATGTTGCCTGAAAAGCACGATTTTTTCGCTTCCGGAACAATATGTGGTTAACGCGCTGAAAAAACCCAAGCAAAAAGAACACCCTAGAGTCCGGTTTGGGACAAACACCATCGCTGCAAATAATTGCCAGCGGTCTGCTCTTTTCACTATTTTATAGATCGGACACTTCGGAGATTTTTGTGAATGCCAAAAAGGGCGTTTGTGCGATCAAACTGGCTTGTAGCGCTTGCGATATTCGGAGCGCTTGGGGGCTTGTCGTCTGAAGCATCGGCGATGCGCTTGTCCAAAGACCCTAAAGGTGCGCCAGAACAAAAGTTCCGCGCGCTAAGTTTCGGAGATAGCGCGACCTTTACGATCATGGGCGGGGCGTATGCCAACGGATTTGTCGAACGGGGCGATTTTGACAAAACGGAGGGGTTGTTTAGCCTTGATCGAACCATCGATCTTGGCGGCGATCAACGTTATACGGCCTTGCTTGTCGATGGTCGTTATAACTTTGTCTATGACGTTGAGGACAAAGTTTCGTGGAAGCCTTACGTTGGGGGTGGGATCGGCATTGCGACGCGTGCCGGGCAACCACTTTTGCCGTTTTCAGGCGGCGGGGCGTTTCCGTTGTTACGGATGGGTGGCGGTGTGGCCTATCGACTGGGCAAGCAGTGGAACTTGTCGCTTGATTACTCCAAGAGCGTCTTCGGCCAGCCGTTGTCGGGCGATCAGATTTTTACTGGTCGCGGTCAACAACCTGTTGACCTGCAGTCCCTTAACATGGAGCTTAAGCTTCAGTTTTAAAGCTCTGCGTAGACATGCATGCAAAAGCCCTGGTTTCCCGAGATTTATGCAAAACGGCGAGCGAATCTTGACGTTCGGCAGCGCGTGATCAACGCGATCCGCGAGTATTTCGCGAATGAAGGCTTTGCCGAAGTCGATACGCCATGTCTGCAAAAGTCGCCCGGCAACGAGGTGCACCTACAGGCCTTTCAGACCGCTTTCCGGAATCCTCACGGAGGCCCCGAAGAAAAGCTTTATCTGCACACCAGCCCCGAGTTCGCGATGAAAAAGCTGCTGGTGGCGGGTGAACTGAAAATATACCAGTTGGCGCACGCTTTCCGCAACGCCGAGCGCTCCGGTCGCCATCATCCCGAATTTACAATGTTGGAATGGTATCGCGCGCACGTGGATACGCAGACAACCATGCGGGATTGCGTAGCGTTGGTGCGCGCTTGCGCGCAAGCCGCAGATATAAAGACGATTGAAGCAAACGGCATGACATGCGACCCGTTCGCCGATTGGGAGACGACCCCTGTTCCGGAAGCTTTCCGGCGTTATGCGGATATAAATTTGCTGGCGACCGCGCCCGATCCCGCCAAACCGGATGCCGCGTTGTTGCGTAAAGCCGCGGAACCTTTGGGCTTACATATGGCGGAAGACGATAGCTGGGAAAATATATTCTTCCGCGTCATGGCTGAAAAAATCGAGCCATATTTGGGCAAAGACCGCCCGACATTCTTATGCGATTATCCTGTCAGCATGGCGGCACTTGCAAAACCCAAAGCAGACGATCCGCGCTTGGCCGAACGTTTCGAGCTGTACGTCGCAGGCTATGAAATTGCGAACGCATTTTATGAATTAACGGACGCCGACGAACAACTACGCCGGTTCGAGGCCGATATGGCGCTCAAGGAAAAACTGTACGGGGAACGCCATCCCATCGATATGGACTTCATCGACGCGTTGCGCTACGGCATGCCGCCATCGGCAGGCATCGCGCTCGGCGTAGACAGGCTTGTCATGCTCTGCGCTGGAACCGAGAATATCGAAGATGTTTTATGGCTTCCCGTTGCGACAGACTAAATATGCACAAAACACCCGAACAGCTTTTCGCTTATTTCGATCAACTCGGCATTGTACACGGCACGGTGACGCACAGGCCTTTGTTTACGGTGGAAGACGGGCGTGATCTGCACGACAGCATCCCGGGACTTCACTGCAAAAATCTTTTTCTGAAAGATAAGAAAGGAAAGATTTGGCACGTCGTGATGCCGGGTGACAAACGCGCGAACTTGTCGAAACTTGAAAAACGCGTCGGAGCGGCGCGCTTTTCTTTCGGTAAACCGGAAGTGCTGATGGAGGTTTTGGGTGTGACGCCGGGGGCCGTCACGCCATTCGCGCTCATCAACGACACGGCGCGGCGTGTGACGGTGGTTCTGGATTCCGATATGCTCAAGGCCGATATGGTTAATTTTCATCCATTGAAAAACGACGCATCGACCACCATAAAAACCGTGGATTTGGTGAAATTTATCAAGTCCCTCGGCTATGAGCCGCTCATCGAAAACTGCGGGGTTGAAAATTAATCCCTTGAAAGAAAGAATATTAACCATGGTGTTACAGGAGCTACGTCCTGTAAAATGCCTTAAGGAGCCATTTGTCATGAAAAAGCAGTTTTAGACAGGGGAATAATAATGTCACAAAACATTGACCGTCGTTCGGCCATAAAGCGCATCGCAAAATTGTTCGCAGGAGCTGGAGTTGCGATTGTCGGGGGCGGGTGCGCCACTTCGCCGCGGTCGCCGTTTTCCCCTGCGGAATATGGGAGAGCCGTTCAGTATCAGCAATATGCGCAAGAAGATCGCTTGCAACGCTACCAACAGCAAGATTTTGAGGAATTGGCTCCTTACGTCTATTTTATGCCTGCGATCAAGCATGTCGGCGAACCACGCTTTTTACAGGGACGCGGTTTGGGTTGGAGCTTTCAGTTTTCCGGCAACAATTATAATGCCCCAGAAGACGGTTCTTTCACGGACGGCGAATACTTAATTTATCAAAGAAGAAACGACGATCGGATTTTTCACGAAATATCGCTTACGATGCCGGATGCGGGGAGACGACAGAGGGTTCGCCTCGTTATCGCGAACCTTGGCGGCGCGGAAAGCGTTGAAAGCATAAGCGGCTTAGGGAACAACCCATCGTCCGACCAAATTAAGGCCTTGTTGTCGATAAGGGACGTGATCCAGAAAGAGTTTCCTTTTGATAGGGGCTATCTTCCTCAGGAGGCTTCCCCGTACCAGCCCAGAGCTCTTGTTGATATTCCGCTTTTTAAAATGTACCACGACCCGCGCTGAAATTTGGTTGTGACCCACGAAGAAACCTAGCGGAAACACATCTACACATCCTTATTTAAGAAGGGTGCGGCCAACAGGCGAAGACGCCCTTTTTAGGGGCCGTTTTCCCAAGCCTTTCAATTGGTTGAGGCCTTGTCGGCGCCTTGCTAAAGAGGCGTGGACGTGCTAGTCAAACAGGGTCGAAACCAGTATCCCAACAGGTCCCGAATTTTATGTCTGATAACGCTCTTGAAACGCCCCCAAACGGCGGCGACTACGGCGCCGATTCCATCACCGTTTTGCGCGGTTTGGAAGCGGTGCGCAAACGCCCCGGCATGTACATCGGCGATACCGACGACGGTTCGGGCCTGCATCACATGGTGTACGAAGTCGTCGACAACGCTGTCGACGAATCTCTCGCGGGCTTTTGCACGCAGATCGACGTTATTTTGAATGCCGATGGCTCGGCGACGATTAAAGACAACGGGCGCGGCATTCCCGTCGACATCCATTCCGAAGAAGGCGTGTCGGCAGCCGAGGTCGTGATGACGCAGCTTCACGCAGGCGGCAAGTTCAACCAGAACTCGTACAAAGTCTCGGGAGGTTTGCACGGCGTGGGCGTGTCGGTGGTGAACGCGCTGTCGGATTATCTGGAACTGCGCGTTTTCCGCCAAGGCTCGGAATGGTGGATGCGATTCAAAAACGGCGAGGCCGAAGCGCCTTTGAAAGAAGTCGGCAAGTCCGACAAGACCGGAACGGAAGTCACGTTCATGCCGTCGAAGGAAATTTTCAGCAAAACGGAATTCGAGTTTGCGCAACTGGAACACCGCCTGCGCGAACTGGCGTTCTTGAACTCCGGCGTTAACCTCGTGTTGACCGACGCGCGCGGCGTCGAGCCTAAAACGGTGCGGCTGAATTATGAAGGCGGTTTAAAGGAATTCGTGTCGTATCTCGATCGCTCCAAGGTCGCTCTGCATGCGCCCCTGATTTTTTCGCGCAAGGAACAAGACGGCATCACGATCGAATGCGCGATGCAATGGAACGACAGCTATCACGAAACGATGCTGTGCTTCACCAACAACATCCCGCAAAAGGACGGCGGTACGCATTTGGCGGGCTTTCGCGCGGCGTTGACGCGTAACGTCAACCAATACGCGGAATCGAGCGGCATCGCCAAAAAGGAAAAGGTGTCGCTTTCCGGCGAAGACGCGCGCGAAGGCTTGACGTGCGTGTTGTCGGTCAAGGTGCCCGACCCAAAATTCTCCTCGCAAACCAAGGAAAAGCTGGTTTCGTCCGAGGTCAAGCCCATCGTGGAATCCATCGTCGGCGATATGCTCAACACGTGGTTCGAGGAGCATCCCGCCGAGGCGAAAAAAGTTGTTGGCAAGGTGGTGGAAGCCGCCGCCGCCCGCGAAGCCGCCCGCAGGGCGCGCGAGCTGACCCGCCGCAAGGGTGCGCTTGATCCGACGTCGCTGCCGGGCAAACTGGCGGATTGTCAGGAGCGCGATCCGGCGAAATCCGAAATCTTCATCGTCGAGGGTGACTCGGCCGGCGGTTCGGCCAAGCAAGGTCGCTCGCGCCAGTTTCAGGCCATTCTCCCTCTGCGCGGCAAGATCCTCAACGTCGAGCGCGCGCGCTTCGATAAGATGCTCTCAAGCGCTGAAATTGGCACGCTCATCACCGCCATTGGGTGCGGCGTGGGACGCGAGGAATTCGATCCCGCCAAGGCGCGGTACCACAAGATCATCATCATGACGGACGCCGATGTCGACGGCAGCCACATCCGCACGCTGTTGCTCACGTTCTTCTTCCGCCAGATGCCCGAGTTGATCGAGCGCGGGTATCTCTATATAGCCCAGCCGCCGCTCTACCGCGTCAAGAAAGGCAACGCCAAGGAACGCTACCTGAAAGACGACCGTGCGCTGGAAAACGATTTGATCAAGATGGGCCTTGAAGACGTGGCCGTCGCCTTGCGCGACGGTTCGGTGCTGCAAGGCGAGGCGCTGCTCAAGGTCATTGAGCAGGCGCGCATCATGAAAAACGCTATTCAAGCGCTTAACCGCAAAGTGGGCCACCAATCGATAGTTGAACAAGCGGCGATTGCTGGTGCGCTCGGCGTGGGCCTTACTGTTGACGCTAGTCAGGCGCAAGAAGCAGCAGCTTATGTTGCCAAGAGGCTCGACGCCTTGTTGCCTGCGAACGAACGCGGCTGGCAAGGCGAGGCGACGACGAATGGCGGCTTGCTGTTCACGCGTACGCGCCGTGGCGTCACGAACCGCTTTACGCTTGATGCCGACACTCTGAGGTCGGCCGAAGCGCGTCGCCTCGACGGCATGACGGCCGAGTTGCAAAAGCTGTTCAGCGCGCCAGCCACGCTGACGATCAAGGACAAAAAACCCGTTACGCTTAACGGTCCCGCCGGATTGATCGACGCGATCATGGAGCACGGGCGGCAAGGCTTGACCATCCAGCGTTACAAGGGCTTGGGCGAAATGAACCCTGACCAATTGTGGGAAACGACGCTGAACCCCGAAATCCGCTCGCTCTTGCAGGTCAAGGTGCATCAGTCCGACGTGGCCGAACAGGTGTTCTCCACGCTTATGGGCGACGTCGTCGAGCCGCGCCGCGACTTCATCGTCGAAAACGCCCTGAACGTCACGAACATCGACGCATGATTTTCAGATGGGCCAAAGCTTGCGGCGGGCAGGGCCGAAGACGACGTTAAACGCGCCAGTCTGTTCCAAACGGTTGTCCAAAAACGCGACGCGCCCTTGTTCGACGTGCGCCGTCAATTGCGCCATAAGCGCAGGCAGTTGCTCAAAGTTTTTGCCGTAACTTACGCGGTCGGCTGGCTTGGCGTGTTTGAGCAGCTTGGCCTTATCTTCCGGTGGGAGCCAGCGCAATAAATAACGCCGGTGGCCATCGACCCACGCCGCGACGATGGCGAAACCCTGATCCATGAAGCGCAGCCAGCTCAGCGAGTTTTGCTCGGCCACTTGCGCGAAGAGGTGTTCACAGCCATTTTGCCGCGCTTTATCGATCGCGGCTTGCAACAAAACGCGCGAAAAGCCGCGGCCCATATAGGGGCTGATCAGCCCCATGGATTGAATGATCGCCACGCGGCCCTTGCCATATTTCTTGTTCAGCTGTCCGCTCCGGTCGGGCGCGGTCAGGCGTCCCTTGGCCTTGGCGTTCAGAAAAGAAGCCGCCCACGTTAAAGCCATTAAGCCGACAAGTTCGTCGTCCGCAAAAACGCCGAATAAAACGCCGCCTATGCCGTTCAATAAGTCATGGAAATACGAAGCGGGCTTGGGCAACAGGAAATGTTTTTGTTGGGGCAACATCCCGGTGCGCACGCGTTCATGCGTTGCGACGACTGCCGCGAGCCATCCGTCGCCATGCAGCACTTGCACGCCGCGCGAGGGTGTCGCCTCCTCGGAAAAGGATGGGAAGGCCAATGTGTTGGCATAAGGAGAGAGGGGGTAGGGCGGTTTTTCGAAAGCGAGGGGCATGTCCATGGTTTGTTTTCTTTCTTCGAAATAAGTTGGCTGTTCCGGCTATTCGACGGAAAAATTGGATTGCCGATCTGAAGAAAACGGAGAGCTATCAAAACGTAGGCCAACGTTCTCAGATCCGTGTGGATCGGAGTCGTCGGAGTCGAAGAGATAAGGTTGCTAACAACCCAGGGCCCTCAAAAAATAACGAACCATGGCCCCATGCCATGCCGCAGGGGATAATTTATAACAGAGGCGGACAGGCCTCAACGGTTAATATATTTGCGTGGTTAATGGTTAAGAGCCGCGTCGCTGTCCGGCGCGATGAGGGTGCCCAACCCCTTGTGAGTCAACAATTCCGCCAGCAAAGCCCAAGGCTTGTGAGCGTCGATGATGGCCACGCCGCCGACTCCGGATTCCAGCGCGCGAAGCGCGCTTTCGACCTTGGGGATCATGCCGCCCGTGATAGTGCCGTCCTCGAACAAACGGCAGGCCGTTTCCGGCGTAAGGCGCTCGATTATGTTTTTATCGCCGTCAAGAACGCCGGGCACGTTGGTCGCCATCACCAGACGCCGCGCGTTCAGCGCCATCGCTACGGCCATCGCGCAATCGTCGGCATTGGTATTGAAAGGCAAATCCTGCGGTCCGCCACACACGGAATTCATGACGACGATTTTGCCCTGAACCAGCGGTTGCCGCAACGCCAGCACATCCACCGTTGTCGGCATGCCTGTCCGGTCTTCGTCAATTGATACGTTTTCATAAAGAGGCTTGGCCTGCACCTTGTGGCCCGCCGCATCCGCAGCGACGTACACGGCGCAATTCTGCTTGGTCAAGGCTTCGGCCACGGCGCGGCTGATCTCGCCCATCGTTCGCGCAACGACGATCATCATGGCGGGCGAAGTGGGGCGGCGGCCATCGGGGTTTTTGGCGATCTGGAGATTGGCTGCAGTCAGTGCGCGGTCTATTTGCGGACCGCCGCCGTGAACCACGACGATCCGTACGCCGTGTTTCTGTAAAAAGGCTAACTGAGCCGCTAGAGAGCCTAAAAACGCGGGATCTTCGTCGATGGAATTGCCGCCGATCTTAACGACGAGCGTTTTCTCCTTATAGGAGGCAAGCTCGTCCATAAACTCGGCGATTGTCTGTGCGCTGGCGTTAGTCATTGGTTTGGGGTATGAGGCACGGGTTCGTAATGGGTGGTTTTTACTGCACAATAGGGTATAAATCCAAGAAAACCGAAGCCCCATAAGAAAGTAAATAATTCATGTCGCAAACTAGCCCCGTACCCCATGCCCCGTATCCCGCACCCTTGAATATCGCTATCCTCGGGGCCAGCGGTTATACCGGCGCGGAACTTTTGCGTCTGTTGCTAGCGCATCCAAACGCCAGACTTATGGCCCTTACGGCGGAAAAGAACGCCGGACAATCTGTTGCCACCGTGCTGCCGCATCTGGCGGGGCGCGGTTTGCCTGATTTATGCAAAATCGGCGAAGTGGATTTTGGCAAAATCGATCTGGCGTTTTGCGCGTTGCCGCACGGAACGACGCAAGACGTTATTGCTGCGTTGCCGGACAATGTGCGCGTCGTCGACCTATCGGCGGATTTCCGGTTGGCGGATGCGAGCGTTTACGAAAAATGGTATGGCCACGCGCACCGTGCGTTGCAACTGCAAACGGGCGCGGTTTATGGGCTTACGGAGCTTGCGCGCGACAAGGTGCGCACGGCGCGCATCGTTGCCAACCCCGGCTGTTACCCGACGGCAGCGCAATTGCCGCTTATCCCGTTGCTTAAGGCCGGATTGATCGAAGCCGACGACATCATCATCGACGCCAAGTCGGGCGTCAGCGGCGCGGGCCGCGAACTGAAACAAGGCAATTTGTATTGCGAAGCGGCTGAAGGGTTGATGGCCTATGGCGTGGCCTCGCACCGCCATGCGCCGGAAATCGAACAAGGCTTGAGCGCGGCTTCCGGCAAAAGCGTGATCGTCAATTTCACGCCGCACCTTGTTCCGATGAGTCGCGGCATCTTCGAAACCATTTATGTGAAACTGGCCAAAGGCACGGACGTGGGCGCGATCCGCAGCGCGTGGGAAAAGGCTTATGCGAACGAGCCGTTCGTTCAGGTGTTGCTCGATGGGAAGCCGCCGTCGACGCATCAGGTGCGCGGCACGAACATATGCCAGATGAACGTGGTGGCCGACCGGGTACCGGGACGCGCGATCATCCTGTCGGCCATCGACAACCTTGTGAAAGGCGCGGCGGGCCAAGCCGTGCAGAACATGAACGTGATGTACGGGCTTGAAGAAACGACAGGCCTTGCCCACACGGCGCTGTTTCCGTAAGCGCGCGGCTTAATCCCTCTTCCGCAAGAGAGAGGAAAAGCGCGTTGCAACAAATCCCGCAAACGGCTAGCTTATGGGCCGCATGCGGGTGTAGCTCAATGGTAGAGCAGAAGCTTCCCAAGCTTACGACGAGGGTTCGATTCCCTTCACCCGCTCCAG
>CAZYPX010000009.1:0-32751 GCA_964649675.1 uncultured Rhodospirillaceae bacterium
CAAAGTTAGAACAGATTCACCTTCAGCGTGGATCAAAATACGGGGGGCAGGTCAAGGTCTCCGGCAGGTGGCCGCAGAAAACGATCACACGTAATCGATAGTTTTCAAAGTTCCTGAAGCGCACAGGGGCGATTGGTTTTTTTGCCCATCCTGTTTATGCTTCGCTGATGTCCATACGCCGCCTCCCAGAATCGCTGGTCAACCGCATCGCCGCCGGCGAGGTGATTGAGCGCCCTGCTGCTGCCGTCAAGGAGCTGGCGGAAAACGCGCTCGACGCGGGGGCGACGCGGATTGAGATTGCGTGGCGCGAGGGGGGACAGGCCCTTATTCAGGTCACGGACAACGGCCACGGCATGACGCGGGATGAGCTTGTTCTGGCCATTGAGCGGCACGCCACATCCAAGTTGCCGGACGACGATCTCTGGAATATCAACAGCTTCGGCTTTCGCGGTGAAGCGCTGCCTTCAATCGGCGCGGTGGCTCGAGTGTCCCTAACCAGCCGTAAGCAGGGTGGGCAAGAAGCTTGGGGAATCAATGTGGAAGGGGGCGAAGTCGGTGCGCCAAAACCCTCCTCGCTGGCCGAAGGCACGCGGGTTGATGTGCGCGACCTTTTCTTCGCCACCCCCGCAAGGCTCAAGTTTCTCAAGTCGGTACGGACGGAATCGGAGGCTGTGCGCGAAGTTGTCGAGCGCCTCGCCATGGCCCATCCGCATGTCGATTTCACGCTGCAGGAGGACGATAAGCGGCCAATCCGTTACGTAGTCGGACAGGATGCGCGAGCTCGGCTCGCCGATGTTTTGGGGGCCGACTTCATGGCCAATGCCGCGCCTGTGAACATGGCGCGAGAGGACATGGGCGTGACGGGCTTCGCCAGCCTGCCGACTTGGAACCGTCCGACAACGCGCGAGCAATATTTATTCGTCAATAATCGCCCTGTGAGGGACAAAGTTCTGTTGGCCGCCGTGCGCGGCGCCTATGGCGACTTGCTGCCTTCGGGGCGGCATCCGGCGGTGGCGTTGTTCTTGACGGTGCCCGCACGCGAGGTGGACGTGAACGTGCACCCGACAAAAGCCGAGGTGCGATTCCGCGACGCGCAAAAAGTGCGCGGCTTGATCGTCACGGCTATCCGCGAGGCTTTGGGCGGCGCATCGCAGTTTACCTCAAGCGCGCTGGCTCCGCAGGCGATGCAGTATTTGCAAGTCAATGCCAATGCGCCTCCCATCGGTTTTGGCGAACGGCAATACGCGCCGCAAGCGCAAGCGCGGGGGCAGGGGGCTCATGCGCCGTCGTTCATGGGCGATGCGCCATTGGCGGCGAGGACAACGGAACCATCCGGCGAACAGCAAGGGAATTACAGGCTCGGCGCGGCGGTGGCGCAAATCCACGGCACGTTTATTTTGGCGCAGACGGAACACAGCCTCGTCATCGTCGATCAACACGCCGCGCACGAACGCCTGACGTTCGAAAAGATGAAACAGGCGATGCAAAGCGGCGGCCTGAAGCGACAGATATTGCTCATCCCCGAAGTTGTCGAGATGGACGACAAGGCCGCCGCGCGTTTGCTGGCGGCAATGGACGCGCTGGCGGAACTGGGCTTGGTGATCGAGGCGTTCGGCGGCGGTGCGGTGCTGGTGCGCGAGATTCCCGCGCTGTTACAGGGAGCCGACATCAAGGCGTTGTTGAAGGACGTGGCGGAAGAACTCGCGGAATACGACACATCGCGCGCGCTGAAAGAACGGCTTGAGCATATCTGCGCGACTATGGCGTGCCACGGCTCGGTGCGGGCAGGACGCGCGCTCACCATCGACGAGATGAACGCGCTCTTGCGTCAGATGGAATCCACCCCCGCCAGCGGCCAATGCTCCCACGGCAGACCGACGTATGTGGAACTGAAACTCAGCGATTTGGAGAAGTTGTTTGACCGGCGTTAATAGACTTGTTGCGAAAGTCGGCGGGATTTTGGCGCAGCGGATCCGCGGCCTGACAAGCCGTTTTCAGAAACCGGCGATGAGATTGACGATGCCCGCGATGGCGGAGAACTTGGCGGCGTAGGTCGCTTTGGGATAGCGAAACCGCTCGGAAAACATCCTGAATGATTTGATTTTGGCGAACGTGTGCTCGACGCGGACGCGGAAACGGCTGAGGGCGTGATTGTAGGCGCGTTCGTCCTTTGTCAGCTTGTGCTTTTTTGTTTTCTTATAAGGGATTTCGGCATCGGGGTGGTCTTTCTGGATTCCCTGATAGCCGCTGTCGGCGTAGAGGTGCGAGCCTTCCGGCAACGGCGGGCCTCAACGCCCGTCAGGCGTTGAAATTGTCTCTTGCGTAAAAGCGCCGCACTATTAAACTTTGCCATCGGAGAGGCCTCCAACGCCTCTCCAACCTTGAATCACAGGTCAGTTAACAAAGATTCAACGCAACTTTCGCAACAGGTCTAATTAACCAGTTGATTATAAATAACAATTCAAGTAATAACGTGATTGGATATTTGAAAGGATTTATCATGAAAGTACACACAATAAATGATCTCAATAAGCTCCAAGCCGACATTAACGGCATAACGGTCGAACTTATTCGCGGCGATATTACGCAGCACCCCGTCGATGCTGTGATCGTTCCCCAGTTTTCCGACAAAGTTTCCGATGGCGGCATAGCGCTTGCCTTTCATAAAGCTTTGGGCCGCGATATTTGCAAGCCGTATCAGGGCTACCTTAAAGCCGCCGGAGGCAAGGTAGAATTTTGTCAAGTCATCGCAAATTATGATGAAGAGTCGGCCAAATGGTTTTTCCATGCCGTGACAGTAAAGTCCGGGCGTGACAATGCTTTTGAAAATACCAACAAAGCCGTTGCGAATGCGTTATTGCTGGCGTGCCATGAAGGGCTACATTCCCTCGCTACGCCAACCTTGGGAACGGGAACAGACGGCGAGCTGGAAGACAGGCAATCGGCTTTGTGTGAGCTAAATGCGATCTTTAATTTTGGGGATTTTAAAAGGGCATTAGGATACGGAAGACTTTCTGTCACCATTGTTGTTGGTGGCATGGATGCAGGTAAACGGTTTACCGCTTTCAGGGAAGTTATGAGAGACGGAACCTATAAAAATGCCACACCTGAAGTAGGAACAAGACCGTTCGATCCGAGAAAACTTGTTCGCGATTCAATGGTTAAACCTGGTATGCAACCTATTGTCGTCGTCGATTCAACAGGTGTCGTCCTTGGAGAGGCAAAAACCAGCAAACGCCCCGGAAAAGTCGTTGAACTTTTTCCAAGAAAAGAGAGAGATGTACCCTAAGTGCTGACGAAGAAAAGCGCTGTATCCCCATAAAGCCGTTCCTTCAGCACTTCATAGTTTTCCGGCAGTTCCAGCTTCTCGCCTTTGGCGGTTTCGATAACGATGAGGGCGTTGTCGTCGATCCAACCCGTTTTTTCCAGCGCCACAAGCGCGGGGACGACAAGTCCTTTGCGGTAGGGCGGGGCGAGGAATATGAGTTGGCAAGGCGCGGTGGCTTTGGAGGGGCTGAGCGCGTTCATCGGCAAGATGGCGCACTGTTTTTGAACGCCCAAGGCGGCGGCGTTTTCCTTGGCTTGGAGCAAGGCTTGCCGGTCTTTGTCGAACAGCGTGGCGAACTTTGCGCCGCGCGAGAGGGATTCGAACGACAAGGCACCCGTTCCGCAAAAAGCATCGAGCACGTTCGTGCCGCCAAGCGGATCGCCGATGGCCGCGCCCCAATCGTGGTGAGCGAGGATATTGAACAAACCTTCGCGCACGCGGTCGGTCATGGGTCGCGTCGTTCTTCCCTCTGGCGCTTTCAGTTTTCTGCCCGACAATGTTCCGGCGATAATGCGCATGGTTACCGTAAGTGCTTGGTAGCGCGGGGTTCCATCCCCGCATTCTTTTTTTGCGGTAAGGCCGCGGCCAAGGAAGGCCGCGCTACCGTTTTGTTTTCAAAAAACTTCCCCAGCGAATCCTTCAACACGCGGCGTGGCACTTCCTCGATCCCGCCGCGCGGGAGCTTGCCGAGCTGGAACGGCCCGAACGCCACGCGCATCAAACGCGTCACCTGCAGGCCCAGATGTTCCATCACCTTGCGGATTTCGCGGTTCTTGCCTTCGCGCAATGTGACCATGAGCCACTGGTTGTGGCCTTCCTGCTTTTCGGTCTCGACCACGACCTTGATCGGTTCGTAACGAACGCCCTCAATCGTCACGCCGTTCTCCAACTTTTTGAGCTTGGCCGTATCGATAATCCCGTAAACGCGTACGCGGTAATGGCGCGACCACGCGTTTTGCGGCAACTCCAGATGCCGCGCCAGTTCGCCATCGTTCGTGAGCAGCAACAAGCCTTCGGTGTTAAAGTCGAGTCGTCCGATGGTCACGACGCGCGGCAACTCCGGCGGTAGTTTTTCGAAGATCGTCGGGCGGCCCTTGGGGTCGCGGTTGGTGGTGAGCGTACCCGCGCTCTTGTGATACCGCCACACGCGCGGCTCTTCTGCCGCGCCCACGGGCTTGCCGTCCACGGTGATGACGTTTTTGTCCGTCACGTTCAGGGCGGGGGAGATGATCTTCTTCCCGTCCACCTTCACGCGGCCTTGCTCGATCATGCGCTCGACCTCGCGCCGCGAAGCCACGCCCGCCCGTGCAAGCCGCTTGGCGATCCGCTCGCCTTCGAAGGTCTCGCTTTTTTCCGTGTTTTTCGTCATGGTGGGGGAATGTAGGGGAGGAAAGAGGTTTTGCCTATGACCGATTTTATGGCTCTAGCTCTGCAAGAAGCCGATGCGGCCGCCCAAAGGGGCGAGGTGCCCGTGGGCGCGGTGTTGGTTAACAAAAGCGGGTTTATCATGGCCCAAGCGGGCAACCGCTCCGAGGAAATGAACGACCCCACGGCGCATGCCGAAATCCTTGTGATCCGCGAGGCGGCCCGTCAACGAGGCGAGCCGCGCCTACCCGATTGCGATCTTTACGTGACGCTTGAGCCTTGCGCGATGTGCGCGGCGGCGATCAGCTTCGCGCGTTTGCGGAAAGTCGTTTTCGGCGCGTACGATCCCAAAGGCGGCGCGGTCGACCATGGTCCGCGCTTTTTCAACCAGCCCACATGCCACCACGCGCCGGAAGTCATCGGGGGGGTGGAGGAGAAACGCTGCGGCGCATTGCTGAAGGCGTTTTTTGAGGGGAAGCGGTGATAGTCAGGTAATCAATGTTTTTGCCCAAGAGGCAAACCGGTTTATGACGCCTCGTGTTGGCGTTTCATTGTATGCACCGCGGTTGTTCAACGATTTATATTCGTTCAGCTTTTCCGTCCAAATTTTCCCGAACTCTTCCGAACCGGCTCTTTGACCGATTGTGCTTATTCTATTTGCCTTGCTTAGGATTTCCAATCTGTGTGGATCGTCTTTCGGAAGGCTCAAGGCTTCATCCAGTAATTGTTCATATAGGATAATGCTATTTTCACGAATTGTTTCGTTTAATTGTTCATGGTTTCCAAGCTGTCTGTTGTCGCGGGAAGCGTGTATTGCCTCTGCGAGTTTATCCAGATAGTCATACATATTGCCCTGCGCGAGATTATCTTCGGCTTGTCGAAAGAGCTCATTGACCTTGATCTGCGCCACTTGGCGTTCCTGCTTATTCAACGCCTCTTCAAGTTTTCTAATTTCTTCTCCTACTGGCGATTGGAGAGGGTCGCGGATATGAATGCCTTCCGAATCTTTATAGTCGAATTGCATAGCTATTTTTGCTGAGCCTATGTCAAACGATGCCTGAGGAATTTCATGATAGGCAAATTTGTCGCTTGGATCTTTGCTCACTTTTTCCAAGACGCTGAGAGCGTCTTTTAGTGCGCTTGAGGCGATATCGGCTCTTAAGGTCTCTCCATCGAAACCCAGCTTTTCGGCATCCTCCCCTGCATTTTGGCTTAATAGATGCTGAAGATTTTTCCTTGCATCGCGCCGCATATCTGTGTCGGCATTTTCATCCATCATTTTTTCATGAAGGATTTGCGCTTTTTGGTCGTCCGGTAAGTCATCAAAGGTCTTTTCTTCTTCGGTAAGAGGATATTCATCCTCTATTTGTGTCTGATATTCCTCGTCGAGGTTTGAGGCTTCCTGATATGAAAAGGCGTGGCCTGACTGCCTGTTTATTGCAGGCGTCGAGGTTTCTTGTTTTACGACGGTGTGAGAGACGGGAATATCATCGGTTTTTCTTCCGTATTGCCAGTAAGTGAGGCTTCCAGCGGCCAGAAGAAAAAGCGCGGCAATTTTCTTGTTGGAATATTTCACAACGCGCCTCAAGAAATGAAATATGTCAGTCAACAAACCAACTTACATAATGCCAAATATACTACACGAACACTGTTAATTGTTCGTCTGTAATGCTTTCATAGACGTTAAAGGTTAACGCGTTTTAACCTTGTTACGCCGCTTTTTCCCGCTCCACGGCGCGCCAGCCGATGTCGCGGCGGCAGAAGCCGTCGGCCCAGTCGATCATGTCCACGGCTTCGTAGGCTTTGTCCTTGGCCGCGCTGATCGTCGGCGCCCAGCCGGTTACGCCCAGCACGCGCCCGCCGTTGGCGGTGATTTCGCCCTTGTCGTTCATCGCCGTGCCCGCATGAAAGACGATGCAATCGTCGACGTTCGCGGCTTGATCCAATCCCTTGATGACCGAGCCCTTCTTGTACGTGCCGGGATAGCCTTCCGCCGCCATAACGACGCACAGGCAAGCGTTGTCGTGCCAATCGAGAGGCGCCGACGATAAATCGCCCTTGGCTGCGGCGATTAGCGTCTTGAGCAAATCCGATTTCACGCGGGGCAACATGCATTGCGTTTCGGGATCGCCAAAGCGCACGTTGTATTCGATCAGCTTCGGTCCATCCTTGCCGATCATCAGACCTGCGAACAGAACGCCGGTAAACGGCGTCCCCGACGCCTTCATTTCCTTCATCGTCGGCATGATGATCTCGTTCATCACGCGGTCGTGAATGTTTTGGTCGACGACGGGAGCTGGCGAATACGCGCCCATGCCGCCTGTGTTCGGGCCCTTGTCGCCGTCGAAAACGGGCTTGTGATCCTGCGCGGTGGTGAACGGAATGGCGTTCGTGCCGTCGCATAGCGCGAAAAAGCTGGCTTCCTCGCCGACCATGCATTCCTCAATGACGACTTCGTTGCCGCTGTCGCCGAACACCTTGTTGATCATCGCGTCGTCGATGGCTTTCAACGCTTCATCGACCGTTTGCGCGACCGTCACGCCTTTGCCCGCCGCGAGGCCATCGGCTTTGATGACGATGGGCGCGTCTTGCTCTTTAACATACGTTTTGGCGGCATCGGCGTTGTTGAAACGCTTGTACGCGGCGGTGGGAATGTTCGCACGCGCGCACATGTCTTTCAGGAAACCCTTGGAGCCTTCGAGTTGCGCTGCGGCGGCCGAGGGGCCAAAGCACAAAATGTTTTCCGCGCGCAGTTTATCGGCGAGGCCAAGCACTAGAGGCACTTCTGGCCCGATCATCACAAAGTCGATCTTGAGCTGTTTGCACGCGGCAACCATGTCGTCCACCTTGTCGGCGGCGATGGGCAGGCATTCGGCAAACTCGGTGATGCCCGCGTTGCCCGGCGCGCAATAGAGCTTTTGGCACAAGGGCGATTTGTGGAACGACCAGCACAGCGCGTGTTCGCGGGCTCCGGATCCGACGACGAGAATGTTCATGGCTGCCTCCCTTTAAGCTCGTGATATTCCTGCTTTCACAGGAATGACTCTATGGATACAATGACCTCCGGAAAATCTTGGAATCTTTTCAACCATGCCTCGAAACCCTTCGCAACCCCCTAAAGACTATTCCTTGCTCACTTTTTACGAGCACAAGGAAGAAAAGGTGTTGGAAGGGCCGCCGATAAGCGAAAATAAACCTAAGGCGACGAAGGCATCCGAAGCGATAAAGAAAAAAACACAAACGGGCAGTCCAAAACCCGGCAGCAACTTGCCCGAATATACGGTTAGCGAGCTGTCGCAAAAGGTTAAAAAGACCATCGAGGAAACCTATGGACTCGTGCGGGTGCGCGGGGAAATCGGCGAATGCAAGTTGCACTCAAGCGGCCATCTCTACCTGAGCCTGAAAGACGGGACAGCTGTGCTGGCCGCCGTGTGCTGGCGCGGGCAGGTGGGTAAGCTGGGACTGCGCCCCGAAACGGGGATGGAGGTCGTTTGCACGGGACGCCTGACGACATATCCCGGCCAGTCGAAATACCAGCTTGTTATCGAAAACATGGAGCTGGCGGGTGTGGGCGCCCTTTTGAAATTGCTTGAGGACCGCCGCAAAAAACTTCAGGCCGAAGGGTTGTTCGACCCCTCACGCAAGCAGCTCCTTCCCTATTTGCCTGAAGTGATTGGCGTCGTGACTTCGCCGACGGGCGCGGTGATCCGCGATATTTTGCATCGTCTCGAAGACCGTTTTCCCCGCCGCGTGATCGTATGGCCCGTGCCGGTGCAGGGAGAAGGGGCCGCTGAAAAAATCGCGGCAGCGATCAAAGGCTTTAACGCTCTGCCCGAAAAAGGGGCGATACCCCGTCCTGATGTCCTTATTGTCGCGAGGGGCGGCGGTTCGCTGGAAGACTTGATGCCGTTCAACGAAGAAATCGTTGTCCGCGCGGTGGCGGAAAGCCTTATTCCTCTCATATCCGCCGTGGGTCATGAGACGGACACAACGCTCATCGATTATGCGGCTGACCTGCGCGCACCAACGCCGACGGCCGCCGCCGAAAAGGCGGTGCCCGTGCGCGACAACCTGTTGTTTCAAGTGAAAGACGACGGATTACGGCTTGATAAGGTGCTGATGCGGTTATTGCACGAACGCAAAGAGAGGTTGGAGCTTGTCAACCGCGCTTTAGGCGACCCTGCCCGGGCTATTGAGCCATTGGCTCAGAGGCTCGATGAAAAGTCGGAACGTCTTGAGCTTGCTAAACAAAACCTGCTTATGCGCGCACGCAGCCGTTTAGCTGAAGCCAGCGGAAAGCTGCGTCATCCTCGAGACGTGTTGGTTCTGGCGGCGCAGAGGCTACAGCACCAAGCCCACCGTTTGCAGACCATGTGCCGCGAACATCTGCTGAAAACAGAAAAACGGCTGGAACGTTTGGCTACATTGCTTGAAGCCTTGTCGCCACGCGCGGTGTTGGGACGAGGTTATGGGCTTGTGTACGATGCAGGCGGCCGTCTCGTTACCCGGGCGGCGTCGCTCAAGCAAGGCGATAAGATTCGCATCGAACTTCAGGACGGCGCGCGCGCCGCAGCGATCAGTGACAAAGAAAGGTAGGCGATGGCTAAAGCTTCTTTCGTAAACCGAGCGTCGAAACTTCTGTTGATTCTTGCGGTTCTGGCCGTTGTCTTTCCCTTCCTATCTTCCTTGTTAACTTCTTCGCCGGAGACCGATGATGTCGTTGCTCTGTATGATCTTGCCGTTGCGCAAGGCAAGGTAGATGCCGCCGAGATTGAAACCGGATGGGACCGCGTCTGCCTTGTTTCTCCTTATTGCTCACTGGGCGGGGGCGAGTTGGGCCCTCAAGCCTGCGAGCCATTTATGCGCGGTGATCTGTGGGGCGTTGCCTTCATGAGCAACGGGGCGCCCAAAGCGCTGAAAACATACTCGCGGCGTATTTCCTTCGAAGGCCTAAACGATCCTGAAAGGCTCAAAACCATGGAAAGCTGTTTTCATGCCGAACAAAAGCCCGCCTTTTTTGTATCGGGGCCGGATGCGCTGGTTTTAAAAGCGTTTCATGAATAAATCAATATATTACAAACAGTTGGCGCGATCCATCTTCTCTTGTTTATTCCTTTATCTCCCCCTACGATGCGCTTATGAACTGGATAAACAACTTCGTCCGTCCAAAAATTCGGGCTCTGGTCGGGCGGCAAAAGGAAATCCCGGATAACCTTTGGGAAAAATGCCCGGGGTGTAGCGCCATGCTTTTCAAGCGAGAGCTTGAAGAGCAGATGAATGTGTGTCGTCATTGCGGTTTTCATCTCAAGCTTGGCCCGGCCAAGCGGCTTGAAATGCTTTTCGACGATGGAGCGTACGCGCGAATCGAAGTTCCTAAGGTCGTCAGCGACCCTCTGAAATTTCGCGACCAGAAACGTTATGCGGATCGCTTGAAAGAGGCTCAGACGAAAACCGGACATCAAGACGCTATCATCGTTGCGGAAGGCATGATGGGCGGGCGTCATACCTTGGTGGCGGTGTTCGATTTCGCTTTCATGGGCGGTTCCATGGGCATGGCGGTCGGCGAAGGCCTTGTAACGGCATCACGCCGTGCCGTCGAAAAGAAATCTCCGTTGATAGTCGTTCCTGCCTCTGGCGGCGCGCGGATGCAGGAAGGCATGCTCTCGCTTATGCAAATGCCGCGTTCCATCATTGCGGCCAAGGAAGTCAAAACTGCAGGTTTGCCCTATATAGTCGTTTTTACCGATCCGACGACGGGCGGCGTGACGGCTTCGTTTGCGATGGTTGGCGACATTCATATTGCCGAGAAGGGCGCCATGATCGGCTTCGCCGGTGCGCGCGTGATCGAGAACACGATACGTGAGACGCTGCCCGCCGGATTCCAGCGCTCGGAATACCTGCGCGATCATGGCATGGTGGACATTGTCGTCACGCGCAAGGAACTGCGCGAGACGATTATCCGCGTCATGGGCTTGTTGCTTAAAGCTCCCGTGGCGAAGATCGGAACCATTTCAGGACCTGTGCCGCATGGCTCCGTCGCTCAAAAGCGCAAGTGACGGGATTTTTTCTTGAGTATAAAAGCATCGGACATTCTTGACAGGTTTCGTCGCGGTCACGGCAAGGACATTGATCTGACGTTGCGGCAGCCTTACCGCGATTTATTGGCCAGACTGGGTGATCCGCATTTGAAGCTGCCGCCAGTCGTGCATGTGGCGGGCACGAACGGCAAGGGCTCGACCTGCGCCTTTATGCGGGCGGCGGTCGAGGCGGCTGGTTACAAAGCACATGTTTACACGTCGCCTCATCTCGTTTCGCTTCATGAACGCATCCGCATAGCGGGAAAGCTCATTTCCGAGGAAGATCTTGCCGGTATCTTGCATGAATGTGAACGGCTGGCTGAGCCTGGAGCGATCACCTTTTTCGAGGCGGTGACGGCGGCGGCTTTCGTCGCCTTTGCACGCTATCCAGCCGACTTGTGCATTCTGGAAGTGGGTCTGGGTGGGCGGCTGGACGCAACGAATGTAGTGCCCCGTCCTGCGGCAACGGTTATTACGCGCCTGTCGTACGACCATCGCGAATATCTTGGAACGACCATGGCGGAAATCGCGCGCGAGAAGGCGGGCATTATGCGCGCGCAAGTTCCGTGTTACGCGGCCTTTCAGCCTTCGCCGGAAGCCACGGTCGTTCTTGGAGAGCGCGCGGCGAGCCTTCATGCGCCTTTTGTTTTGGGGGGAAGGGATTGGGACGTCCGCCCTGTTAATGAACGCGTATTCCGCATCGTCAGGGGCAACACATCGTTGGCGTTGCCGATGCCAAAGTTGACAGGCCGCCACCAAATGGAAAACGCCGGATTGGCGATGACCGCTCTGGAATCCGTTCCTTTAGATTTGAGCGATGATGCCAGACGCGAAGCGATGATGTCAGTGGATTGGCCGGCCCGCCTGCAGCTTGTGTCCAAAGGTTCTTTGCCTGACAAGTTGCCCCAGGGGTGGGAGCTTTGGCTTGACGGGGGACATAACGACTCGGCAGGTGAGGCCTTGGCGGCGCAGTGTGCGGCTTGGGAGAGGCAGGACGGCGGAAAGCGAAGGCCGTTTTTTGTGATCTTTGGGATGCTTAAGACGAAGTCTCCTCGCGAATTTCTGGCGCCTTTGGCGCCTTATATCGATAAACTCGTCGTTGTCCCGATTCCCGATGAATCTCTTGCCGCCGAACCCCAATCTTTGGCTGAGTCGGCCGCATCGTTGAACATTAATGACGTGATTGTGTCGTGTGGAGTGGGCGAAGCCCTGTCAAGCCTTGCGGCGGCGGCCCAAAAAGGCGAAAATTTTGCACGGGTTTTGATTTGCGGATCCTTATATCTTGCTGGCCATGTTCTCCGGCTTAATGATTGCAAAGCGTAACAAACGGCGTGACGATGACGCTGTAAGAATCTGCAAAGGAAGACGTTGTGTGAGTCATTGATTTTTCTTTGTTTATTTTAAAGTCTTTCCTGAAAGACACACTCGTTGACTTTAAATAAAACCATTCCTCGTTAAAAAGCCATTTATCTATTCGGGCATTGTTTTGTCTTAATTGGTCGTTATAAATTATATGAATCGGTTGATTCTTGCCTTTGGCCATGTGCCGTCTTGTTTCTTGGAGAGAGGTATGCTGAACGTCGCGCGCATCGCATTACGTGCTGGATTTTTTGCTGCATTTTTATTGGTGTTGGCCTTGGGGGGGCATAACGCTTCCGGTCAGGCGATGTATGATCGTGAGAGTCCGGCCTTCGCTGTTTCTGCCCTCAGCACGGCCCAGGGGCGTTTTATTCAGGACTTGGGCGATAAAGCGATAAGCCTGTTAGCTGACAAAAACTCTCTGTCTCGCGAACGTGATGCCACGTTTCGCCAGATGTTAAAAGAGTCATTCGATTTGAATACGATTGGGCGTTTTGTGCTTGGGCGAACATGGCTTGCGGCGACGCCTGAACAACAAAAAGAATATATACAGCTTTTCGAACAACTCGTGGTTAAAACGTATTCGGAGCGCTTTGCGCTCTATACAGGGGAGGGGTTCAGAGTGCGTGCTGTGCGGCCTGAAGGTGAGCGCGACGTTATCGTGAACAGCGCTATAATTCGGCCCGACGGCTCCTCGTCGACAAGCGTTGACTGGCGTGTAAGGCAAAAGGACGGCAAGCTTGGCGTCATTGACGTTGTCGTTGAGGGCGTAAGCATGAGCGTGACGCAAAGGCAGGAATATGCTTCCGTTATTGAACGGAGCGGGGGAAACATTGAAGGATTGCTTGACCTTATGCGCAAACGCGTGGAAGATCCGGCGAAAGCCTCTCCACCCAACAAAGGCTGATCGTTGTATTTATGGCGCTCAAGATGGTGCGCGCCGGGTTTATTGAACATGTTGTTGTATCGGGCCTTAACGGATCTCGCTGCCCCCATTCTTTATGTTTATCTTTGTTGGCGCCGTTGGCGCGGCAAAGAAGATGTTATGCGGTTTCGCGAAAGGCTTGGGCATGCGTCTGTTGAAAAACCCAAGGGTCCGCTTTTGTGGTGTCATGCAGCCAGCGTTGGCGAGGCTTTGTCGGTTTTGAGCCTGCTGGAGACCGTCGATCGTGTCTTCAAAGACTGGCGCATTCTTGTGACCTCCGGCACGACCACGTCCGCTGCCGTTTTGGCGGCACGATTACCTAAGAACATTGTGCATCAATATGTTCCGATCGACAGGTGGGCTTGCGTCAATCGCTTTTGCGACCATTGGCGGCCGGACCTGGCGTTTTGGGTGGAATCCGAATTGTGGCCTAACATGCTGTGCGTTTTGAAAAAGCGGGGTGTGCCTGTTGTTTTGTTGAACGGGCGCATGTCGGCAAAGTCTTTCGCGCGATGGAGGTTGTTGAGGCCTTGGGCGCGGTCGTTGCTCGAAGCCTTTAGCCTGATATGTGCGCAGACGCAGGAAGATGCCGGACGTTTCGCTTCGCTCGGCGGCTCAAATGTTGTGTGCGCCGGAAACCTTAAATATGCGGCCGATCCGCTGATGTGCGATGTCAAAAAAACACACGATCTTAAGGAAACCATAAGCGGCCGTCCGGTGTGGCTTGCGGCATCCACGCATCAAGGCGAGGACGAGATCGCGCTTGATGTGCATGCGCGGATACAGGCGCGATGGCCCAATTTATTGACGATTATCGTGCCGCGGCACGCAGCGCGCGGCGGGCAAATACTAGAGATTGTTCAAAAAAGAGGGCTCACAGGCGCGCGTCGCGCGATTCAGGAGCCTATTACGCCTTTGACGCAGATATACGTAGCCGATACGATGGGCGAAATGGGGCTTTTCTACAGATTGGCCCCGTTAACGTTTTTGGCGGGATCGTTTTTTTGGGGCGGCCACAATCCTATTGAGCCGGCCCAACTGGGGTGCGCAATGCTGTTCGGGCCAAAGATGACGAATTTTGCCCAAATGTCCCAGGATTTTCTGGAGCGCAAAGCTGCCGTTCAGGTGCGTGATGTGAAGGAGTTGGTTCAAGAAGTGGAAAGGCTTCTTGGAGAACCGCGGGCCATGCTTGCGTTAGCGACCGCAGCGCGGGAGCTGGTTGCAGAAAAGCGCGGCGTTCTGGATGCCGTTTTGCGACTTGTAACCCCGTTATTGGAGTCCGGCGGGAGGGCGGCTCATGAAAGCCCCTGATTTCTGGTGCGGAGCCGATACATGGGCTTCGCGCGTGTTGACGCCTTTTGGTTTTTTCTATCGCATGGCGGGCCTCGTTCGGCGAGCCATGGTTAAGCCTTATGTCGCGCGCGTGCCGGTTATATGCGTTGGCAACGTTGTTGCCGGAGGCGCGGGCAAGACACCGGTTGCGCTTGCCTTGGGAAATATCCTGAAAGGTCTTGGAGCGAGCCCTGTCTTTGTGTCGCGGGGTTACGGAGGCAGCAAGCATGGGCCTTTGCGCGTCGATCCGGAACGGCATACGGCGCGGGAAGTGGGCGATGAAGCCCTCCTTTTGGCGCGCGTTGCGCCTTGCTGGATAGGGCGTAACCGTGCGGCGGCGGTTCGGGCCGCTGAAAAGAAGGCGACGCACATCATTCTGGATGACGGGCTGCAGAATCCGTCCGTTGCTCCGAATGTGAGCTTTTTGGTGATTGACGGCGAAAGGGGGGTAGGAAACGGCAAGATTATTCCCGCCGGTCCTTTGCGCGAAAGGTTGGAAGACGCTTTGCCGCGCGTGGATGTCGTGGTGATGATCGGGGACGATCTCCGCAATCTTGCCTTCAATCTGGGCAAACCGGTTTTGCGCGGCGATATCAGGGAGCTTTTGCCGGATGATTTCGCAAAGGACGTGGTTTATTTTCCCTTTGCCGGAATAGGTTGTCCGGACAAGTTTTTCGCCGCATGCCGTTTGGCGGGGCTTGAAGTGAGCGGGTCGCACAGTTTTCCCGATCACCACATGTTTTCGGAAAAAGAGCTGAATACTTTGGAGGAGCACGCTTGTAAACGGGGGCTTCGCATGATTACGACGGCAAAGGACTATGTGCGCCTTCCGATGTCGTTTCGTCCGAAGGTCAGCGTATTGCCCGTTGAATTTGTGTTTGAAGACGAGGAGGCTGTCGTGTCAGTCCTTAAAACAGGAAAAACCTAGGTCTTTATGAAAGCCAAAAAACCGATAAAAAGAGGGCATTGTCTTACGGTCATCATACGCGATGCCCGCTGGGAGGCGGTTCGCGGCTTGAAGCCGCGGCTTGAGGCGGTGTCCGAACTTGTTCTGGCAACCCTTTTAAAACAAAACCATTTTTTGCAGGTTGAGCCGGAAATGGCGCTGTTGCTTACGACAAACGCGGAAGTGCGTCGGCTCAATCATAACTTCCGTGGACTTGACAAACCTACGAACGTATTGTCGTTCCCGCAGTACACGGGGTCCGAGTTGAGGCAGTCGCTCCCGTCTTCCCAACCCCTTCATCTTGGCGACATAGCCATAGCCTATGCGTATACCAAGGAGGAGGCGCGGCGAGACGGCAAAGAGTTTCTCGACCACGTCAGCCATTTGATGATCCATGGCCTTTTGCATCTCTTGGGCTATGATCATATAACGTTGGCAAAGGCAGCACGTATGGAGCGTTTGGAAAAAAAGCTAATGGCGGCGATGGGCCTTGCCGATCCCTATGTGCCGCCTGTGCGAAAAAAGCCGAAGGTAAAAAAGAACAGGTAAAGGGATGAGCGACGAGGCGGATAAGGTGGACGGAAAAAACGAAACATGGTGGGGTAGCCTTTGGCAACGCATTAGCCAAAAACACCAAGCTCGTTCCGGCGAGGAATCGTTACGAGAGGTTCTCGAGGACCTTTTTGAAGAGACGGCGTCGGGCACGGGTAACGCGCCTACCGCAGAAGGCATGCTGCTCTCCAATATCCTCAAGTTGCGGGAAAGAACGGTGGGCGACTGTATGGTGCCACGCGCCGATATTGTGGCAATGGATGTGGATGCCGACTTCAAGGAACTTGTCGAATGCATGGCTGAACATGCGCACAGCCGCGTGCCGGCCTATCGCGGAACGCTGGATGAAACCGTGGGCATGGTTCACATGAAGGATGTTTTGCCTTCTCTCGTGAAAGGCGGCGCGGCGCGAATTGCCGATTTGCTCCGGCCTGTTCTTTTTATCGCACCGTCCATGATGGCCTCGAAACTGCTTTTGCAAATGCGCCAGACGCGTCAGCACATGGCCATGGTGGTCGACGAATTCGGGGGTGTGGATGGTCTTGTTACGATCGAGGACCTTGTCGAAGAGGTTGTGGGAGAAATCGAGGATGAACATGATGAACCTGCAGAGCCGAACATGATTGCGCGTTCCGATGGCACGCTTTTGCTTGATGGCCGTTTATCAATCGATGTTTTCGAGGAAAAGGTCGGGCAGATTTTGACGCCTGAAGAGCGCGAAACGATTGATACGCTGGGCGGGTATGTCTTGCATTTGGCCGGACATGTTCCTCGCATCGGGGAAATCGTCTATGGTCCTGACCGTCTGATGTTTGAAGTTCTTGCCACCGACCAGAACCGTATTAAGCGCATCCGTGCGCGCGGTGCGCGCCGTCAGGAAACCGGGGAAGATCCTCGGACCCCTGCCTGAAAGAATTTTTCTTAATGAGGAGTTAAAGCCTTTTTCACCTCCCCCCCTTTATTGAGGAAACCCTTGTGAAAATGGCGGTTGTCTGTAAAAAAGTTGGCATTTCGGCTAAAAAATGCTGAAAGTGATGGCAGTTTTGCGGGATTATGGCAGAGCCTGTGGAGAGAGGACGGTATAAGAGTGAAACCATTAAATGCGTTGCGTATCTCGGGCAAGGAAGTTTTGCCCATCATAGAAGGCGGCAAGGGCGTTTCGGTATCTAACGGTACGAGTTCTGGCTCATGGGCCGCAGCAGGCGGCGTTGGAACTTTTTCGGCCGTGAACGCCGACAGTTATGACGAGCAAGGCAAACCCATTCCGCAAACCTATAACGGTAAAACGCGGCAGGAGCGCCATGAAGAACTTGTCGCCTATGGCATCAAAGGCGGCATCGTCCAAGCCCAAAAAGCTCATGACCTAACCGGCGGCCAGGGCCGTCTGCATATGAACGTCTTGTGGGAAATGGGCGGTGCCGAACGCGTTCTGGTGGGCGTGCTGGAGGGCGCGAAGGGACTCATCCACGGGATCACCTGCGGCGCGGGCATACCTTATAAGGTGGCTGAAATCGCTGCGAAGTATAACGTTTTTTACTATCCCATCGTGTCGTCGGCGCGCGCGTTCCGCGCGTTGTGGCTGCGCTCGTTCCACAAACAACGCGATTTGCTGGGCGGGGTGGTGTACGAAGACCCTTGGCGCGCGGGCGGGCATAATGGCCTGTCGAACAGCGAAGACCCGTTGAAACCCGAAGACCCGTTTCCGCGCGTGCTGGCGATCCGCCAGTTGATGCGCGAACACGGCCTCGGCGACGTGCCGATCATCATGGCGGGCGGCGTCTGGTGGCTCAGCGAATGGCAGGACTGGATCGACAATCCTGATCTTGGCCCTATCGCGTTCCAGTTCGGTACGCGGCCCTTGCTCACGCAGGAAAGCCCGATTCCGGAATCGTGGAAAAAGAAATTACTGACGCTCAAAAAAGGCGACGTATCGCTCAATCGCGTTTCGCCGACCGGTTTTTACTCGTCGCAGGTGCACAACGCGTTTTTGCGCGAGCTGGAAGAACGTGGGGAACGTCAAACCCCTTACGCAACGGAAGCCACCGAAACGATGACCGAAGCTTTCAAAACGGGCGCGGTGGGCAAGCCCGTTTATCTCGCGCCTGACGATCGCAAAAAGGCGCAGGCATGGATCGACGCGGGCTTTTCGCGCGCGATGCGCACACCCGACAGCACGCTCATTTTCGTTACGCCCGAAAGCGGCCAGCAAATACAGGCCGATCAGGTCGCGTGCATGGGTTGCCTTTCGGCGTGCCTGTTCTCGAACTGGTCCCAGCACGGCGACGGCTCGACGGGCCGCATGGCCGATCCGCGCTCGTTTTGTATCCAGAAAACATTGCAGAACATCGCCCACGGCGCGGATGCCGACGGCGAACTCATGTTCGCGGGCACTATTGCTTATAGATTTGGCGAAGATCCGTTCTACGCCAACGGCTTCATACCGACGGTGAAGCAACTCGTCGAGCGGATCACGACGGGGTATTGATAAGATTTCTTGATATTCTTACCGACTTAGGCTAGCCCTAATAGGCTGTCAGTATATTAGGCGGCACGTCGCTTGGACGGTTCCAGGCGCTTACGTGAAAGGATATTGCCATGCACGGCAAACTACCCCTTCCGCCGATGCCGGCGGATTTTCCCCGCGTCAATCGCTTACCCCCTTACGTTTTCAGCATCACCGGCGAACTCAAAATGGCGGCCCGCCGACGCGGCGAGGACATCATCGATTTCGGCATGGGTAATCCCGACGGCCCCACGCCGAAACACATCGTGGACAAGCTGATCGAAACCGTAAGCCGCGACAACACGCACGGTTATTCGGTGTCGAAAGGTATTCCGCGCCTGCGCCGCGCTATCTGCCATTGGTACAAGAATCGCTTCGATGTCGATCTTGATCCGGAAACCGAGGCCATTGTCACCATAGGCTCCAAGGAAGGCATCGCGCATTTGACGCTCGCGACCTTGGATCGTGGCGATTGCGTTCTTGTGCCGTGCCCCAGCTACCCCATTCACATTTACGGCCCCGTTATCGCAGGCGCGGACATCCAGCAAGTTCCGCTTGTGCCCGGCGTTGACTTTTTCGCCGAGCTTGAAAAGGCGATCCGTTCGCGCATCCCGAAACCCAAGATGCTCATCATCAACTTTCCGGCGAACCCGACCGCGCAATGCGTCGAGCTGGACTTCTTTGAAAAGATTGTCGATCTGGCGCGGGAATACGGCATTTGGGTCGTTCAGGATCTGGCCTATGCCGATATTTGTTTTGATGGTTGGCAATGTCCCAGCATCTTGCAGGTGAAAGGTGCAAAGGATGTCGCCGTCGAATTTTTCACCATGAGCAAAAGCTACAACATGGCGGGTTGGCGCGTCGGCTTCATGGTGGGCAATAAGACGCTTGTTCAGGCTCTTACGCGTATCAAGGGATACAACGACTACGGTACGTTCACGCCTATTCAGGTGGCGTCCATAGCCGCGCTCGAAGGACCTCAGGATTGCGTGGCCGAGGTTTGCGCCAAGTACCAAAAGCGCCGCGACGTTCTTGTGAAGGGCTTGCATGAAGCGGGCTGGATGGTCGATAACCCGAAATCCACCATGTATGTCTGGGCCAAGATTCCGGAACGCTACGAATCCATGGGTTCGCTCGAATTCACGAAGAAACTGATGGCCGAGGCCAAGGTATCCGTGGCGCCCGGCGTCGGCTTCGGCGAATACGGCGAAGGCTATGTGCGCTTCGCGATGATCGAAAACGAGGAGCGCACGCGTCAGGCTATCCGAGGAATCAAGGAGATGTTCAGGAAGGGGTAACCGATTGCGTGGGTTCTTCCCGTATTTAGGGTCCCCTATGGAACCCCGTTGTTTTGGATAGCAGGTGTTGTGTCAGTCGTCGCAGGGCTTTGCACAGGTTGAAGCCGATGGCCCAAGCAAGAACGTTGATCTCGTCCTCCTGTTTGCCTTTTAGCCAGTTTCGGGGCTCCGCGGTGCGGTCGTTTTCGCAATGGCCGATGATCGGCTTGATTGTGTTGCGGCGATTTTGACGCTTTTTATCCGCGGGAGTCAGTCCCTTTTTCTGACGTGACAAGATGACCTCGCAACTGCCTTCTTCGCGCGTGATACGACGTGTTTTTTCTACCAGAGTCCTTTGCAAAGAAACACGGCCAGAGCTTTGGTCTTTATAGGTAATAACAAGCTTTTGCCGTGTCGTCGGCCATTTGCTCCTTATTTCGCGCAAGCATCTATCTCTGGCGCAACGTAGCCGCTGAATTTCAAGGATCCTTGTGGCGAAAAATGCCCCTCGTCCGCGAAATCCGCATCGACAAATTTTTCCACCGGCACATTAATGAATGTTGCGCCTTCCTTTTCGGCAACTTCCTTCATCAACGCGTTGTAATGCTCCTGAACCGCCCAAACGTCCTTGTTGCGTACTTTAGGGAGCCAAGCGTTGGGAAACACGCCCATGGGCCTCATCTGCCCAAGTCGCGTCAGGTTAAGAAGCTGGCCGATGAAAAAAGTCTTGGTGCCCCGCGTCTTGTTGATCGCAATGATGGTCTGCACGTTTTGCGTGAATATCCGCTCAAGGTCTTCGTCAACGCCCGCCGTGTCCACCCCGTCGGGAATATAACTGGGCGGCGGCGTCGCCTTCTCATAATGATACAGAACAAGCGAAATCAGCATATTAAGCAAAGGCGAAACCGTCGGACGGTTGTTGCGCAACGACAGGTTCGTCGGCTGCTCTAACAGGTGAAAGTTTGCATAGCCTGGATCAAGGTTTGGTATGTGCAGATTGCGGATGTCGTTCCATCCAATGTAGTACACCGCGCAAACCGGAAATTTGTCGCCGTGGCGGGCATAGAAAGCTGTTTGCACGAGGCTTTCTGCGCTGCTGTAGCCCTGAACGCCATAGTTATAAAAACGCACCTTGTTGCCAAAGGCCCTTTGCAAATTGTCGATCCATGTATAGCCGTTAATGACCTTGACATCGTATGTAGATGAACCGCCATAAACATTAATGGCCGGAACATCCCTGCCATAAAATTCTTCCGCGCCAACGACTTCGCGACGCCCCATCGAGTCATGCTTGAGATATGGTATGTGGGAATGGTAATTCGGCCTCGGTATTCCGACCAAAAGCGGATGATAGTCGAAACGATGATAGCTTTCGAGGTGGGGCATCATATCTGTTATCCTTATCCCCGTGGCTCGCGAAACTCCATAAAGTCCAAGAGAAAGCACAACCTCGAATGTCGCAAACGTCAACAAAAGGTAAGAAATCTTGGGTCTTACCGCCACCACCGCCGCAAGAGCATAAAGCCCCGTAAGATATGTGTAGAACTTGGCCGTTTTGTTCCACGTCACAAAGTCCTGCAGCAGGATCGCGTAAAGGCCTATCGCCCCAACAACAACAAGCCCCGTCAGCGCAAAAAGAGCCGCTGCGGCGCGATCAAACTTATAAGGCTTTTTGAAACCATAAAAACGGCCAAGCGCTGCAAACATGGCGCACCCTAAAACATGGTGTAGATGAATGGCGCAACGGCCGAGCCTTGGCTAATGACCAGCAAACCGCCCATAAGAACCATGATGATAATCACCGGCCATAACCAGATTTTTTTCTTCACAACCAAAAACCTGAAAAGTTCTTTGAGGAAGGCCATAGAAACACCGCGCAAGAAAAACGACCTTAGTTGACTAACAACTTTCGATCTTTAGGTCCATCTTTCACTTTCATAAACGAATCTTTTCCGCTTAAAGCGCGCGGCTTGTTGCTGGTCGGTTTCTGTTTGTTTTCTATTGACCTTTACGCATAGGTGTTTACGTTTCTTGCAGTTTCACCTCAGCCCGAAGGGTTTGCATGCATAAACCTACTCCATCGTCCCCCCTAACCCTTTGGCATCATGAGCCTGCGATTCGAGTTCTGGAAACGCTGAGATCCGATGCCGAGCGCGGTCTGAGCGAAAACGAAGCGGATGCCCGCCTTAAGGCTGACGGTCCGAACCAGCTTAAGGCCAAGCGCCGAAAGACCCTTGCGGAACTTTTTCTGTCCCAGTTTCACCAGCCTCTTGTTTATGTGTTGCTTATTGCGGCCACAGTTACAGGCTTTCTGGGAGAGTGGGTCGATACATGGGTTATCCTTGGCGTCGTTGTCATCAACGCCATCGTCGGCACCATTCAGGAAGCCCGCGCGATTGATGCGATTAATGCCTTATCTTCAGCCCTTAAAACCGAAGCCAACGTCGTGCGCGAAGGACATGTTCACCGGATCGAAGCCGCAAATGTGGTGCGCGGAGATATCGTCATTTTGCGTTCCGGCGATAAGGTGCCCGCCGATATGCGGCTCTTTCAGGTGAAAGAAGCGCGGATTGACGAATCCTCCTTAACCGGCGAATCCGTCCCCGTTCAAAAAAACACGGAAGAACTCCCCCCTGAAACAACGCTTGCGGAACGGGTCAACATGGCTTACGCGGGCTCGCTCGTTACTTACGGGCAGGCCAAGGGCATTGTAACCGCCACAGGCATTCATACCGAAATCGGCCGTGTTTCGGAGCTTCTTGACGAGGCCGATATGCTTGAGACACCTCTCACGCGCAAGCTGACCGGATTCAGCAAAGTTCTTTTGTTCGTCATTTTGGGCCTTGCGCTCGTGACTTTCTTGATCGGCATGTCGCGCGGCGAGCCGTTAATAGACGTTTTCATGGCCGCCGTTGCGCTCGCCGTCGGAGCCATTCCCGAAGGCCTGCCCGCTGCCGTCACGATTATTCTAGCCATCGGGGTCTCTCGCATGGCCAAGCGCAAGGCGATTATCCGCCGTCTTCCGGCCGTCGAAACCTTGGGCAGCGTAACGATCATTTGTACCGACAAAACCGGAACGCTTACCGTCAACAAGATGACCGTCCAAAACGTTTGGGCGAGCGGCATGTGGTTCAACGCGTCGGGCTCAGGATATGACCCCTACCATGGGGATTTCACGCCCGTTGGCGACGCCAATAAAAACAGCCCAGCCCTTCAAGGATGTTTGCGAGCCGGATTGCTATGCAACGACTCCCAATTGTTTTTTGACGGGAATGGTGCAGAACCTAAAATGGAGGGCGACCCCACCGAAGCCGCCCTTTTGACCTCGGCCATAAAAGCAGGTCTTGTCCCTGAGACCGAAAAAACCGCATGGCCGCGCAAAGACGAAATCCCCTTTGAGTCTGAGTATCAGTACATGGCGACCCAGCACAAAAGACCGGAAGGCGATGTTGTTTTTGTCAAGGGATCCGTTGAAGCCATATCGAAGCGTTGCACCCATATGATGGGGGCGGATGGAAGGCTTTTGCCTCTCGACACGTCCTCCATACAAACCGCTACTGAAGCCATGTCCTCGAAAGGTTTGCGTGTCCTCGCCATGGCGCAAAAAACGGGCCTTATGGAAATGCCGCTCAGGCACGAGCACTTGCACGATATGGTGTTTCTTGGGCTTCAGGGAATGATGGATCCGCCTCGCGAAGAAGCGGGACGCGCCATAGCGGCCTGTTATCGCGCGGGCATCGACGTTAAGATGATCACGGGCGACCACATCGGCACGGCCGTTGCAATCGGAAAAATGCTGGGCATGCGTGGAAGCGCCGGAAAAGGACCGGAAGATTTCAAGGCTCTTACCGGAGCGCAGCTCGAAACCCTTGAAGGCGAAGAGCTTGTTGACGCCGCAATCAAAACGACCGTTTTTGCGCGGGTGACGCCCGAGCAAAAGCTGCGCCTTGTTCAAGCGCTTCAGTCGCGAGGACATATTGTCGCCATGACCGGCGACGGCGTCAACGATGCCCCCGCGCTGCGCCAGGCTTACATCGGCGTGGCCATGGGTAAAAACGGGACGGAAACAGCCAAAGAAGCTTCGGACATGGTTCTGGCGGATGACAACTTCGCCACCATTGAGGCTGCCGTTGAAGAAGGCCGCGGCGTTTACAACAATCTTGTAAAATTTATCGCATGGACGATACCGACCAACCTCGGCGAAGGCCTGGTCATTCTTTCCGCTTTCTTTTTGGGCACGGCCCTTCCCATCGCGCCCGTCCAGCTCCTCTGGATCAACATGACAACGGCTGTTTGCCTTGGCCTCATGCTGGTCTTTGAACCTCAAGAAAAAGGCCTCATGAATCAGCCTCCGCGCTCGTCCGACATCCCTATTTTGAGCCCCCTCATCATCCAGCGAATTCTTTTAGTCTCGTTTCTGCTTTTGGTCGCGGGTTTCGGGATGTTTGAATGGATGCTTGTGTCCGGCGCACCCATCGAAGCCGCGCGCTCGGCGGCCGTAAACGTCTTTGTCATGGTGGAGCTGGTTTATCTTTTCAACACGCGTTCGTTTTTAAAGTCGCCCTTTGCTATCGGCATACTCTCAAATCCATGGACGCTCTTAGGGTCGGCCATCATGATAGGCCTTCAAGTTTTGTTTACCCATGCGCCTTTCATGAACAAATGGTTCGGAACGGCGCCTATCGGGCTTAACGAATGGGGTATAATCGCTCTCATTGCGATCTTTGTCTTTTCCGTGATCGAAGCCGAAAAGAAGGTACGAGCCATGTTTGTGCGCCGCAAAACATCACGTCGCCGATAGTCCCGTCCGTGCCGACGCTAAACGCTCTCCGCGTTATCAGGCTGGGGATATTGAGACTATCGTGGCAGGTATCGTTAACATTATGGCGGGATTTTGAAAACTTGTGAGCTATGGCCTTATTGGGTCTTGCGTTTCAAGTCGCTACTTTTGCAACGGGGCTATTCTTCCGTCTTCACGTTCTTCGGGCTTTTGGGGTCGAGGGCGGATTCCAAAGTGCGCCACGCGAGCGTCGCGCATTTCACGCGCATGGGGTAATGCCGCACGCCTGACAGCGCTTCGAGCCGCGCTTTGTCTTCCTCGTTCAGCAGCGCGGGATCGACCTGCTCCGGCGCGCCTTCGGTGCACAGCAGGTGAAAATAGGCGAACAGGGCCTTGGCCTGCGCCGCCGTTTTGCCTTTGAGAATTTCGGTCATCATCGATGCCGAAGCCGTTGAAATGGCGCAGCCTTCGCCTTGAAACGACGCGTCGACTATTTTGCCATTATCGCCGACCGTGAGGTATAAGACCAGCTTGTCGCCGCACAGGGGATTGTGTCCGACGGCTTCGCAATCGGCATGATCCTGCGCCCGGAAATTGCGCGGGTGCTTGCCGTGATCGAGGATCAAATCCTGATAAAGTTCGCGAAGGTCGTCGGTCATCCCAACAACTCCTGCGCTTTGTGGATGGCATTCACCAATACGTCGATTTCTTCTGTCGTGTTATAAAGGCCGAGCGAGGCGCGGGCGGTGGCGGCAAGGCCGAAGGATTCCACGGCAGGTTGAGCGCAGTGATGGCCGGCGCGGATGGCGACGCCTTCGTTGTCGAGGATCGTGCCGATGTCGTGCGCGTGGATTCCGTTTAGCACAAATGAAATGATCGCGGCTTTGTTCGGCGCGGTGCCTACCAGCCTGAGGCTGTTAATGCTGCGCAGTTTTTCGGTGGCGTAGGCGAGAAGTCCGGCTTCATGGCTCGCGATATTCGCCATGCCGAGGCCTGACACGTAATCGATGGCCGCGCCAAGGCCGATCACCTCGGCAATCGGGGGGGTGCCGGCTTCGAAGCGGAAAGGCGGTTCGCGGAATGTCGTTTTGTCGAACGTAACGCTTTCAATCATGTCGCCACCGCCTTGATAAGGCGGCATTTTCTCCAGCACATCGCGGCGGCCATAAAGGACGCCGATGCCCGTGGGGCCATAGAGTTTATGGCCTGAAAAGGCGTAGAAATCGGCCCCCAAGGCCTGCATGTCGATCGGCATGTGGCTGACGGCCTGACAGCCGTCGATAAGAGCCAAGGCGCCGTTTTTGTGCGCGCGTTCGATTATGCCGGCGACGGGCAAGATCGTGCCGAGCGCGTTCGACACATGCGCGACGGAGACAAGTTTCGTGCGCGGGGTTAGCCGGCGCTGGAACTCTTCGATGCGCACGTCGCCTTCGGGCGTTATCGGGACAATGCGCAGTTCGATGCCAATCTGGTCGCGCAGCAATTGCCACGGCACGATGTTGGCGTGATGCTCAAGTTGCGTGATGAGGACTTCGTCGCCCGCCTTCAGGAACGTGCGGCCCCAGGAGGCGGCGACAAGGTTGATGGATTCCGTCGCGCCGCGCGTGAAGACGATTTCATCCTCATGGGCAGCATTGATAAACCTTTGCACCTTGCCGCGCACGGCTTCATAGGTGGCTGTGGCGCGTTGGCTCAACTCATGTACGCCGCGATGGATGTTGGCGTAATCGTGTTCATAGAACCGTTGCATGGCATAGAGGACGGCGCGCGGCTTTTGCGCGCTCGCGCCGTTGTCAAAGTACACAAGCGGCTTGCCATGGACCTTTTCCGCTAAAATGGGAAAATCGGCGCGGAGGCGGTTCACATCGTAATGGTTCACGTTTGCAGCCATAAAGTAACCTCTTCGTTCACACTCTCTTTTAATTCCTTGGCCTGAATGTCATCGATAACTTCACCCAAAAACGCTTCGATGAGCAGCGCGCGGGCTTCGTGTTCGCTGAGGCCGCGCGAGCGCAGGTAGAACATCATGTCGTCGTCCAAGTCGCCGACCGAGCAGCCGTGGCTGCATTTTACGTCGTCGGCGAAGATTTCGAGTTCCGGTTTGGCGTCCATCTCGGCCTGATCGGAAAGGAGAAGGGCGCGGCTGAGTTGATAACCGTCGGTTTTTTGCGCGCCTTCGGCGACGGTGATCTTGCCTTGGAACACGCCTCGAGATTTGCCATCCAGTACGGATTTCACATGCTGCCGGCTGGAGGTGTGCGGCACAGCGTGGATGACGTGCGAAGTGATGTCGGCATGTTCATCGCCGCGTAGCGTCATCGCGCCGTGCAACCGGCATTGCGCCAGTTTGCCATTTAGCGAGACTTCGGTTTCGTGGCGCGTAAGCTTGCCGCCGCCAAGCAAGGCGAAATGATCGTAATACGCGCCTTCGGCGACGGTTACATTTGTTTGGGCCAGATGCGCGGTTGTGGCGGTTCCCTTGATGATCTTGCCGTGGACGAGTTTGGCTTGGTCGTGGAGGTTTATGGATGTTTCGATGACGGCGGCGGCAATGCTTTGTTGCGTCGACGATGCGGGGATGCAATCCCGCGCCACCATTTGTGCGTTAATCGTTTCATGGCGCTCGATGAGCGTGAGGCGGCCATTCGCGCCGAGCGTGATGGCGAGTTTGACGTTCGTTTCCGTCGGCGTCGCGGCGGGCAGAGAGAGGAACACCAACTCAAGCGGCGAGGTGATCAAACACGTGTGCTCGGCTAGCGTGAGGCTGTAACCTTCCTGCACATTGCCTTGCAATATATCGGCGGGAATGCCGTTGAGGTGGGAATGTTCGCTTTGATACAAGCCGTTGAGGAAGACGAGACGGGCGTTAAGAACGGCTGCTTCCGTCTGTTTTTCCCTCCCCCTCGCGGGGAGGGATAGGGAGGGGGGCGAACGACTAGGCAACGGCGCAAGATTGTCGAACAACTCTGACAGGCTTATGGCCCCCACCCCTATCCCTCCCCGCGAGGGGAGGGGGATTGGGTTGCGCTGCTTGTCAAAAATATTCTCCACTTCCGCCAGACTCGTGTAATGCCACGCTTCGCGATCGGTCTTGCTGCGCTGGATGACGGCGGCGAGGTTCATCGGCGGCCTCTGAGCTTTGTGCCAAACACGCGGTGGGCGATGGCGGGGACTTCGTTGAGATTGTTGATCAGGAAATCCGGTTTGGCGGCGCGAAGCCGTTTTGTCGAACACTGGCCGTTCGTAATGGCGACGGAAACGACGCCATGATGCTGGGCGATTTCAATTTCTTCCGGCGTATCGCCGATAACGATGGCCTTGTCGGCGTCCTTTTTCTTCAAATAGTCGCCCATCCTGTCGCTTTTCAGGCGGTGCTTGAAATTGCGGCGATCTTCGCCATTGGCCAGAATTGTCGAGAAATAATCATGAATGCCGAGACGTTTCGTGTGAAGGGCTATTTTTTCGGTCGTATGGTTGCTGAGTATCAAGAGATCGTTATTTTGTTTGGCCAGCGTTTGAAGCACGCTACGCGCGCCACGGCGTAGGCGGGCACATTTGCAGCGGGTTTCATAAATGCGGCCCCACGTCTCGTAAAGCTACTTTTCCCGCGCGTGGAGTTCATTCGTCTCGCAACCAAGGGCAAGATAAAGGTCGGCGATGGGAAAAGCCCAGCAGTCGATATAACGCTCAAGCGACACGGGGCCGACGTTGAACATCTTCAGCGAATGGTTCGTCGAATGCCAGCAATGGCGCGTGTCGGCGAAAAGCGTGCCGTTCCAATCGAAGAAGATGGTGGGGCGGGTCTTGGTCATTTACGCCCCGTCTTTTGGCAGCATTTTTTGCGTTCGGGGCACGTCGCCGGATCGCATACGCCCGCGTAGCCTTCGGCCTCGAGTTTGAGGGCAAGTTCCGGCCCGCCGGATTTCTGGATACGCCCGTTCGCCAGCACATGCACGCGGTCGGGATTGATGTAGTCGAGCAAGCGCTGGTAGTGCGTGATGACGAGCATCGAGCGCGTTGGCGCGCGCATGGCGTTCACGCCGTCGGCGACAATGCGTAGCGCATCGATGTCGAGGCCGCTGTCGGTTTCGTCGAGCACGCAGAGCGAAGGTTCGAGCAAAGCCATTTGCAAGACTTCGTTGCGCTTTTTCTCGCCGCCCGAAAAGCCGACGTTCACGGCGCGTTTGAGCATATCTTCGGTCATGCTGAGCGCGGCGGCTTTTTTCTTGAGAAGCTTGAGCACCTGAACAGCGTCGAGTTCGCTTTCCCCGCGCGCCTTGCGCACGGCGTTCAGCGCCGTTTTCAGGAACAGCATGTTCGTCACACCGGGGATTTCCACGGGATACTGAAAGCCGAGAAAAACGCCTGCAGCGGCGCGTTCTTCGGGTTTCATGGCCAATAGGTCTTGGCCTTTATAGGTGACGCTGCCTTTGGTCACGTTATAACCCGCGCGTCCGGCCAGAACGTAGGCCAGCGTGCTTTTGCCCGCGCCGTTCGGCCCCATGATCGCGTGCACTTCGCCCGCGGGTACGTCGAGGTCGATGCCCTTCAAAATGTCTTCGCCGTCAATGGCGGCGTGGAGGTTTTTAATGTGGAGCATGGCGCGCTAACTTTCCGCCTGGACAGGTCTAGTTCCCTCCCCCACGCGGGGAGGGCAAGGGAGGGGGGCGTTCCGCTTGGCGCAGAGCCGATTGTTGTTCAACAGGCGTTCTGTTTGTGTCAAAATAACTTCAACAACTCCTAGAGTGTTTTTCATAATGTCATCATTACTGAATCGCAAAATGGTGTAGCTTTCATTGCTAAGAAATTGATCCCTAACCATATCGTATATCTGACGCGCGTCATGAGACGAACCGTCCAGCTCGATGAGTAACCGCGCTTTCAAGCAAGCAAAATCGGCAATATACGGATGAACTACATGTTGACGCCTGAATTTGAAGCCCTTTGCGGCGGCATTTTCACGTAAGGCAACCCACAGCTTTTTCTCAACCGAGGACGCTTCGTTTCTGAGCTTTTTGGCTATGCGATAATCAGTAGATGTGTTTTTGTGATCGTTTAGACGCATGGCACACCTGTAATCCTTGCATGCAGAGTCAAGCGGATGGCCCCCACCCCTAACCCCTCCCGCGAGGGGAGGGGAATAACACTGCGAACCCTTTGATTCCGAGCATCTATAGGCAAACGTTTCACCCCACGCTTCCTTCCAAACTAATGCCGATGAGCTTTTGGGCTTCGACGGCGAATTCCATGGGCAGTTCCTGCATCACGTCCTTGCAGAAACCGTTGACGATGAGCGCGGTGGCTTCTTCGGCGTTCAGGCCGCGTTGCTGGCAATAGAACAATTGATCGTCGCTGATCTTCGACGTCGTGGCCTCGTGTTCGACGCGCGCGGAGGGCAGGCGGGATTCGATATACGGCACGGTGTGAGCCCCGCAGGTGTCGCCGATCAAAAGGCTGTCGCATTGCGTTTTGTTGCGCGCGCCTTTGGCCGAGCGCAGGATTTTCACGAGGCCCCTATAGGTTTGCTGGGCGCGGCCCGCGCTGATGCCCTTGGAGACGATGGTCGAGCGCGTATTCTTGCCGATGTGGATCATCTTCGTGCCCGTGTCGGCTTGCTGGTGATTGTTCGTGATCGCGACGGAGTAAAACTCGCCGACAGCATGATCGCCTTGCAAGATGAAGCTGGGATACTTCCACGTAATGGCCGATCCGGTTTCGACCTGTGTCCATGAAATGCGGGAATGATGTCCCCGGCACGCGCCGCGCTTGGTGACGAAGTTGTAGATGCCGCCTTTGCCGTTTTCGTCGCCCGGATACCAGTTTTGCACCGTGGCGTATTTGATTTGCGCGTTATCGTGCGCGATGAGTTCCACCACGGCGGCGTGAAGCTGGTTTTCGTCGCGCTTGGGCGCTGTGCAGCCTTCGAGATAGCTGACGTAGGCATCATCGTCAGCCACAATCAGCGTGCGTTCGAACTGCCCCGTGTTCGCCGTATTGATGCGGAAGTAGGTTGATAGCTCCATCGGGCAGCGCGTGCCCTTCGGTACATAGACAAATGAACCATCGGTGAATACGGCGGAATTGAGCGTCGCGAAAAAGTTATCCGTGATAGGAACGACAGTGCCGAGATACTTTTGCACTAGCTCAGGATGCTTTTGCACGGCTTCGGAGATCGGGCAAAAGATGATGCCCATCTCTTCAAGCTTGGCTTTGTACGTCGTGGCGACCGACACGCTGTCGAACACGGCGTCAACCGCCACTTGTTTCTCTATACCCGCCAGCATCTCCTGTTCGCGCAGGGGGATGCCGAGCTTTTCATACGTTCTCAAGAGTTCGGGATCGACGTCGTCCAGACTTTTCGGCGCGGCTTTCCGTTTTGGCGCGGCGTAATAGCTGATGTCCTGATAGTCGATAGGCGGATACTTGACGCGCGCCCAGTCGGGTTCTTTCATCGTTTGCCAATGTTTGAACGCTTTCAACCGCCACGCTAATAGCCACGCGGGTTCGTTCTTTTTCGCCGAGATGAAACGGATCGTGTCTTCAGAAAGGCCTTTAGGCGCGGTCTCGGTCTCGATCACCGTGACAAAGCCGTGCTTATAGGCGGAAGGCGTTAAGGCTTCCGTCCGTGGCTTTGCGTCGGCGTTGTGTTTGTTCATCATAGGCCCGCATCATGTGGTCGTGCGCGTTATGGCGGATTTGGCCGATGGGGCTTTCATCAGCCAAGCCGGATCGGTCACAAGATCGGACAAAAACACGGTCTCCAGAGCGAGCCGGACGGCCTTATTGATCTTGTCCCAACCGCCATGCATCGGGCACAGTGCCTGTACGGCGCAATTGGGTTCGCCCTCGTTGACGCAATCCGTCAGCGCGATAGGCCCATCGATTGCCTCGATGATCCGTGCGATGGTGATTTCCTGGGATGCGAGCGCAAGCCGGTATCCCCCGGCCGCACCGCGTTGCGCATGCACAATACCGGCTTTGGCCAATACTTTCATAAGTTTAGCGACGGTAGGCGCTGGCAGGGTTGTTTTTTCAGTGAGTTCTGATGCGGCCCAAGAACGATCTTCGCTAACCATTTGAAGAAGGATGATGAACGAATAGTCGGCCAGTTTGCTCATGCGTATCATGGAGACCCCGCCACAATCAGTATTTAATTGGTACTGCTTATGGCCGCGTGCGCCGTTCTTGTCAAGGTTCTTGGCGGAAAAAGGGGACTCAGCTCCCTCCGGCCGATATTTCTCCCGAGGCGATATGGTAGGACTGGTGTGGGTGCAGCGTGATTTCTACGGTTTCGCCTCCCTCTGGCGGGGAAAAGACAAGCGTGACGCGGTCTTCCTGCACGTCCTTAATGAGCAAGTCCGTTTTTCGAGTGTCCGGCGTCCACTTCTCGCCCTTCAACCACACGGTCCATTGCTTTGGGCCAAAATACAGGATGGCTCCCAGGGCAATGACGTTTTTGTCCTGAAAAAAATGGTGCGAGCTGTCGACCGCCTGACCTATTTTTTCCATATCCGCGACGGAGAAAAACAGGGATTCGTTCAGGGGAGCGCTCTTTGCGCGCGCCGCGAGAGTCAGGCCGAGGACGGCGATGCATAAAACAAAGGCGAAGCGTTTCGTCATGGCCTCTCCGTTACGCCGGGTTTGTTGGCCAGCCAGTCGATCGTGGCTATGGCGCGAACGTTCAACGCGGAGAGCGTCTCTTTTTCGTTCAGATTCATGCGTTCAAGGGTAAGCGCGCGCAGACGCGTGCGTCCGGGCAATTGTCGCGCCATGTGGGTGACGAACCGGTAAACGGCAAGATCGTGGGGGGCTTCCGCTTCAAACATTATTGCGCTTTCGACAAGGCCATCGGCGTCCGCCAGAGCGTAATCGTTCTCGGGCGCGCGTCCAGGCGAAAGTTTGTAGGTGAACGAGCTCAGACGGGCGGCCCGAGCCAAAGGCTCCAGACCCGCAGCTACGCTCAGACGGTTGACGGGCGCCAGATAGGTTTCAATATCGTCGGCTTTCATGGCGCGGCTGAGGCTTTCGGCCGTTTCGGCATCCTTATGAAGTTGGTCCAGCGCGTGGACGAGTTCGCGTGTCTCGGTTTCAAGCTTGTTGAGCCGCGCGGTCAAGGATGCGTGCGCCATGCGCATTAAGGGATCGCCTGCAAGAAGCAGGGCGATCCCTCCCGCAAGGACGGCCAGCCAGCGCCAGTGGGGGTGGAGGCGCTTCATGGTTTCACCTTGCGTAAACGAAGTTCGGCAAGCGGCTCCGCGCTGGTTTTATCATCGGCGTTCGAAAGTGTGTCGTCCGGCTTGACCAGAA
>CAZYPX010000010.1:0-1619 GCA_964649675.1 uncultured Rhodospirillaceae bacterium
AACGCCCGTATGCAGGGCGTGGGCTGCGGCGAACCATGCAAGACCCCAGCCTAAGGCCAAAAACTTTTTGCCTCGCGTCGCCAAGGCGTGCCCTATGACGGCCAGAGAGCCCAGTGTCATCGCCAGACCTGTTAGGACAGGCGCGTTCAGAGTTGATGTGTAAACCGGAAAGCCGCGCATCATGTGCAGATCGGTGGGCCACAGATATATTCGCAGGTAGGTTGGCAGCGTGGCTAGAAAGGTCAGGAAACGGTTGATGAGGCTTGCGCTGTAAACATTTTCCTCCTTGTAAAAAGTAACATCGCTCAATCCCAGAACATGAAAACGTAAAACGAGATAAAGCGCCGCCACCGTCCACAAAGGCCACGTCTTGAGGTGCAATCGCCCGTTTAACCTGTCTTTCTGCGCCGCAAAGAGGCAGATCATGGCCAAGGCGGGCAGCACAATGGCGGTTTCTTTCGCGAGCAAAGCCAGCGCGAACAAAAAGCATCCTGCCGCCATCCGCCGATGCGAGAGAGACGGGAGCAAGGCGCACAGGCTAGCCAAGCAAAAAAGCGTGTAAAGCGGATCGGCCGTGGCGCTCATGTAGGCGACAGCTTCCGTATGAACGGGGTGAACGGCCCATACCAGCGCACCGCCTAACGCGGCGAGCGGCGCAAAGTTCAGTTTGCGGCCAAGTTTGTAGAGAAGGCATGCGTTTGCGGCGTGCAAGCTGACATTGAGAAGGTGAAACCCGACAAGGGATAGCCCCGCCGTTTGGTAGATAATGAAATACAAAAGCCCCTGCAGCGGCCTGTAAAACGAATCCTGCGCGCCGAATCCGGCCGTGCTGCTCGATGTCAGGAGTTTCGGCAACGCGCCCCAAAACCTCAAATATTCGTTTTTCAAAATGAGGAATTCGTCATCCAACAAAAACGCATTGCCGTAAACGTTCCCATACGCTGCAAACACGGCGATAAGGAGAAGGGCATAGGGAATAAATCGGCGATGGTGAAGTGAGAGGTCGAATCGCATGAGGCTTATATACACTTCCCCCAACCCCTCCCTCAAGGGGAGGGGGCAGAAAGCTACTCCCCGATAATCTTGACCAGAACGCGTTTGCGGCGCTGGCCGTCGAACTCGCCATAGAAAATCTGTTCCCACGTGCCGAAATCGAGCCGGCCATCCGTAATGGCGCAGACGACCTCGCGCCCCATGATTTGCCGCTTCATGTGCGAGTCGGCGTTGTCTTCGCCCGTGTCGTTGTGGCGGTACTGGTCGATGGGCGCGTGTGGGGCGAGCTTTTCGAGCCACTGGGCATAATCGTGATGCAGGCCGCGTTCGTTGTCGTTGATGAACACGCTTGAGGTGATGTGCATCGAATTGACGAGCACAAGCCCTTCCTGAATCCCGCTGTCGTCGATGCAATCCTGAACGTCGCCGGTGATGTTAACGAAAGCTACGCGCGTTTTGGTGTGGACGGGGATTTCCTTACGGTAGCTTTTCATCCGTATCTCCTTACGTTTTTTTCTCCGGTGGTAAATTGAGCTTGATATGCAGTTCTTTGAGTTGCATGTCGCTCACGGTGTTGGGCGCCTGCATCATCATGTCTTGCGCCTGCTGGTTGAGCGGGAAGGCGA
>CAZYPX010000010.1:1629-5235 GCA_964649675.1 uncultured Rhodospirillaceae bacterium
GCGCGGCGGGACAATGCGCAGCGACAACTCGTCCAACTGCTTCTTCGTCACTTCGCCGGGCGCGCCCATGAGCAGGTCCTGCGCCTGCTGGTTGAGCGGGAAGGCGATGACCTCGCGGATGTTCGGCTGGTCGGCCAGCATCATCACGATACGGTCGATGCCGGGGGCCGATCCGCCGTGCGGGGGCGCGCCGAGCTTGAACGCCGAAAGCATGCCGCCGAAACGGCTTTCCAATTCTTCCGGCGAATAACCGGCAATGCCGAACGCCTTGTACATGACTTCGGGCAAATGGTTGCGGATGGCGCCCGATGACAATTCGATGCCGTTGCAGACGATGTCGTACTGGTACGCCTTGATGGTCAACGGGTCTTGTTCATTGAGTGCTTTCAGGCCGCCTTGCGGCATCGAGAACGGGTTGTGGCTGAAGTCGATCTTCTTGCGTTCTTCGTCGTATTCGAACATCGGGTAATCGACGATCCAGCAGAAACGGAACGCATTCTTTTCGATGGCGTCCATCTCCTGCGCGATCTTGTTGCGCGCCTGTCCGGCCATCTTGGCGGCCTTGTCTTTTTTGTCGCAAACGAAGAACACGGCGTCCGTGTCGACGCATCCGGTTATGGCGCGAAGTTCCTTCTGAGCTTCCGGCCCGACGAAACGCGCGATGGGGCCTTTGCCCGCGCTCGCTTCGAAAGAGATGTAGCCGAGGCCCGGCGCGCCGCTTTCTTGCGCCCATGCGTTCAGCTTGTCGAAAAAGCTGCGCGGCTTGTCCGAAACCGATGGCGCGCGAATGGCGCGTACCACGCCGCCTTGATCGATGATCTGGCGGAAGGCGCGGAACTCGACGTCGGGACGCGTGAAAACGGATGTCACGTCCGTAATCTCCGGCAACGTGATGCGCAAGTCCGGCTTGTCTGAGCCGTATTTCAGCATGGCATCGTCGAACGCAATGCGCGGGAATGGATAGGGTGTGATCGCCGGTTTGATCTCGCGGCGGAAGCCGCCGAACTCGTCGAACACGCCATGAAGCACGGGTTCGATCGTGTTGAACACGTCATCTTGCGTGACATAGCTCATCTCGAAGTCGAGCTGGTAAAACTCGCCGGGGCTGCGGTCGGCGCGGCTGTCTTCGTCGCGGAAGCACGGCGCGATCTGGAAATAACGGTCATAGCCCGCGATCATCAAAAGCTGCTTAAACTGTTGCGGCGCCTGAGGCAGGGCGTAAAACTTGCCGGGATGAATGCGGCTTGGAACCAAAAAGTCGCGCGCGCCTTCGGGACTTGAGGCCGTGAGGATCGGCGTCTGGTATTCGCGGAAACCGGCGGCCCACATGCGGCGGCGCAGCGAGGCGATCACGTCCGAGCGCAGCTTGATGTTTTCCTGCAAGCTGATGCGGCGCAGATCGAGAAAACGGTATTTCAGGCGGACTTCCTCGCCAGTGTCGGGCTCGGCGTTGACTTGCATCGGCAGCGGCTCGGCCGCGCTGATGACGTCGAACTGCTCGATGTCGATTTCAATTTCGCCGGTGGGCAGTTTGTCGTTCAGTGTCTCATCGGGCCGCTTCACGACCTTACCCGTGACGGTGACGACGCTTTCGTTCTTCAGCGCTTCCAGCTTGGGCATCAGCGGTGACGACATGTCGATCACGCACTGCGTAATGCCGTAATGATCGCGCAAGTCGAGGAACAGCAGGCTGCCGTGGTCGCGCTTGCGATGCGCCCATCCGGACAGGCGGACCGTCTGCCCGACATGCGTTAACCGTAATTCTCCACAAGTGTGCGTGCGATAGGGGTGCATCCAGCGAACTCCAAAGGACCAAAGCAGTGAACCAAAGGGTTATTAAAGCGGGTTGCGGGTAAGATCAAAGGGTTTGTCGGATTGGCCAGCTTTGCGCACGAAAAAGAAAGGCGGATCGGCTATCGTCAGCGGTCTTAACCATATTATGTGTGCGCGATATGCGTCTTGCGCCAAATATGCCGACCGTTCGCGGCGGATATATACTATATGTGGAACGTCATATTTTTGTGCGGCGTGTTTGATGCCGTTTAGGTTAATGCGTGATGATGAAAAAATGCGAAAACGCCTTGTTTTTTATTGTTTTCGCTTGTCCTTTCCGCGAAAAGGTTTATAAAAGTAGTGCATTTTTTACAACTTCATTTCAGGAGGAATTAGCATGACTTTGCGGCAAAAAATCACGGCAGCCAAACGTGAAATGCAATACAGAATACTGGCGGCGAGCGTGGCGCTTGACGAAGCCCCGAAAGGAAGGCTGGCCGCGACCGTTGGTGCCGCAGGCGCTGTGGTTTTGCCGGGATGCGCTATGAAAACGCCGTACCTTCAGGTCATGCCTGTCAAGGATGTCGAGGGCAACATAGTCAACCCGAATGGAGGTCTTGCGTTAAAAGCAGGTCCTTTTGCACCTCAATACTTTATGATTCATCAGCCGGATTTGGTCGAGGAAGCTTCGATGGATCAGGTCGTTCCCACTCCGCCCCACGAAACCGTTGTTATGGAGAAAAAGACGGAGCGCAGGCCAACTTATAAGTGGGATTGCGTTGAAGATAAGGATGGAAACTGTGTCTCGAAAAGAATCAAAACCGGCGAGAAAGATGTGACGGTTGAGGTTCCAGTCAAGAAAACGGTTCCGGGCGGCACTGCCGTTCAATCGACAGAGACGAGAACAGTCAGGAGAGGTGGTGTTTCAGAGGTTGCCGGCACATCCGTAGTCGGTGTCGTTGGTGAGTTCGCGCGCGATGCTGGTGTTGGGGTTGGCTCTGCAATGACGGGCTACGGAATCCTGAGGGGCATGACGGCCGACAAGAACAATTATCAGTTCACAAACCAGCAGGGCCAGCAACAGCAGCAGGAAGCCCAGGGCGGTGCCGGCGGTGAAGGTGGCAACGCACATGCCGAAGGTGGCAAAGCACATGCCGAAGGTGGCAATGCGAAAGCTACGTCCGGATCCACGTCTTATGCTGGTGCCGAAAACACCACACTCATTGATATCAACAATAAGGTCAACAACACTAATAGTAACACCAACCAGAACATCAACCAGAACAGAAATAAGAACGACAACAAAAATATGAATAGTAACGCTAACAAGAACAGCAGCGAATTGAATCAAACAGGTGGTAAGGTAAGTAGGCCAAAGCCTCATGGCCAAAAAGCTTCCTTTGGCTATCACCGCTAGTATTTGGCGCTGTTTGGCATGGCGGGAGAGGTTGCCCGCCATGCCATTTTTTTTCGCTTTTATAACGTTTTTTAAATAAGCATTAACCCCCATCAGGGAGGACATTCGATGAGCAATTATGGAAGAACCCTTGTCCGCGCCATGCGCCGCGAAGGGAAATATTCGGGGATCGGTGCGCCGCTGGCGGAGGCTGTCGCGATTTTGCCGACCGCTACGGAAAAGCGCAAAGGCCTTCAGAGGCTGTTTCGCGCTGCGGCGGGCGTTGTCGTGGGCGTGGCCATGTTCGTAGCAGGCAGCGCTTCGGCCGCTCATGGGTTCTCATGGCCGTTTAAATCCAAAAAAGCGCCGCCTATGCCATTTGTGTCCGCCCCTGTTTCGTCTGCTTCTGTTCCGTCTGTTGAGTTTGGCGCTGCGGT
>CAZYPX010000010.1:5335-31903 GCA_964649675.1 uncultured Rhodospirillaceae bacterium
GCCGATGGGCCGTTGCACGCCTTTTTGAAAAAGACCGATCCGAATGCGCCAAAGCTAACCGCGCGGAAGGGAACCGTTTCCGAAAAGACCGATTCCGGTTTGGCAATGTCCGCCCCTGTTTCGTCTGCTTCTGTTCCGTCTGTTGAGTTTGGCGCTGCGGTTGAGGACGAGGTTTCGGAGTCTGTCGTTATTGAGCGGACGCCGGCGCAGCGCCTTGTCCACGATTACACCAAGCCCGAGGATTTTCGTTATCTGACGCGTGAAGCGCGGCATGCGGGCTTTAAGGCTTTGGATACGGGCAAGGACTCGGATATTTTCAGGTTTGCGGACGTCGCTTCCCGCGACCTGTTGAAACAAGGTCAGGAACGGGCCGCGTTACGCATACTTTCGGCGACGCTGGAATACGCGGAAGAGTCGTCTCAGCTTGCCGATGCCGGCGACACGACGAACCGCCCGCTTCTTCACAAGCTTTTGTCCAGATATGTCAACGTGATGCCTGCGGAGGACAGGGAAAACGCCCGGGAATTGGCGATGGACTTCAGGCATTGGGAAAAAGCCGATGGGCCGTTGCACGCCTTTTTGAAAAAGACCGATCCGAATGCGCCAAAGCAAACCGCGCGGAAGAAAGCCGGTAAGAAGGCCCATGCCAAGCGAGGCGGCAGCAAGGATAACAAGACCAGCAGGGCGCACAACAAAACGGCGCCAACGAAGCCGAACAAGACGCAATCGTCTCCAAACGTCGTTAAATTGGGCGGCCATGCCTATGTCTTGACGTTGGGCTGATAGATTGTTTTTCGTGAACAGGTTACGGCAAGGCCCCAGGGCCTTGCCGTTTTTTCATTCGCTTGTGCCTTGAGCGGGCAAGATGCTAAGGTCGGTTCTTGCAATAAACTCCTTGTTTTCATGCTTATTACCACCACTTTCCAACTTTCCCAGTTTTGCAAGTCGCTCAAAGGCGTGGAATACGTCACGGTCGATACCGAGTTCATGCGCGAGCGCACCTATTGGCCAAAGCTTTGCCTTGTCCAGCTTGGCGGGCCCAAGGAAGCTGTTGCCGTGGACGCTCTGGCCGAAGGGATCGATCTCAGGCCTCTTTACGATCTTTTGGCCGACCCTAAAATCCTGAAAGTTTTTCACGCCGCGCGTCAAGACATCGAAATTTTCTTCAACGCCACGGGCAAGGTGCCTGCGCCGATGTTCGATACGCAAGTCGCGGCGATGGTCTGCGGCTTTGGCGAGGCGGCGAGTTACGAAACGCTGGCTAGCCAGCTCGCCAAGGCCAAGATCGATAAGTCAAGCCGTTTTACGGATTGGGCGCGCCGCCCGCTGACCGACAAGCAGGTGGCCTACGCTCTCGGCGATGTCACGCATTTGCGCAAGGTTTACGAGGCCCTTAAAAAACTTCTTGAAAAATCGGGCCGCAGCGATTGGGTGCGCGAAGATATGGCTGTCCTGACTGATCCGGCGACGTACGCGGTCGATCCCTATGAACTGTGGAAGCGCCTTAAGCTTCGCGCCAACAAGCCAATCGTACGCGCCATGGCGCGGGAACTTGTCGCATGGCGCGAGCTGGAGGCGCAGCGCCTCGACGTGCCGCGCGGGCGCGTTATGAAAGACGAGACGCTGATGGAGGTCGCGCACCACATGCCTTTGTCGGCCGACGAGTTGTCGCGCACGCGCGGCCTTTCGCAAGGCTATGCCGACAGTCGTCAGGGCGAGGAAATTTTGGCCGCCGTCCGACGTGTGAAAGACATGCCGCCTGACTCTTACCCTTCGGCTGAAACGCGCCGCACCGTGCCCAACGGCGCGGGCGCCGTTTTGGATCTCTTGCGCGTTTTGTTGAAACAAGTGAGCGAGGAAAAGGGTGTGGCGTCGAAGCTGGTCGCGTCGGCCGACGATCTCGAAGCCATTGCGGTTGAGGATGAACCCGACGTGAAGGTTCTGCAAGGATGGAGGCGCGAACTTTTCGGGAACGACGCGCTGGCTCTGAAACGCGGCGAATTGGCGCTTGCCGTCTACAAGAATCATATCGTTCTGCTCAGGGACGAGCGGAAGAGCAGGGGGTAATTTTTCAGCTTTGGGTTTGAAAAACCCCCATTACGCGCGCGAAAGTCGTGCGTGGGCCAAGGTCGGGGCTGCGAACCTTAAGGCCTTTCAAAAAGAAAGCTTAACGTTCGTCCTGCGCGGCCTGCAGGGCATGTTGGAGACATTTTGGGCTCAAGAACTGTCAAGCGTTTTGCTTAGGGTTAATCCCTTCCGCGATGCTTTCGGACGTGCTAGACGCGCTTTAATACGCCCCAGTTTTGCCATACGAAAAGGCTAGCCTTCTATGAAACCAAGTGGGACGGTTTCGTGGGCTTTTGGGGAAAAGCCGGGGAGAGTGCCATGGGCAGGATACTTGTCATAGCGGTTTTGATCGCGGCTCTTTCGGGAGCCGGAGCGGCTCCTGCGCGCGCGTCCGATGCCGAGTTTTTCAGCATGCTGGGCGGGGCCGCGTTGGGTGGCTTTGTCGGCAACCAGTTCGGGCGGGGATCAGGACGCGTGGCGGCGACAGGCTTGGGAGCCGTTACGGGCGCGGTTGTCGGCAGCCATTTCGGGCGCTCCATCGATCGCGCGAACAGGGGCTATTATTACGGCGGCTACGGCGGCGGTTATTACGGCGGCTATGGCCCAGATTATTATTCAGCGTACCATTATTATCCTCAATACGTCGCACCCCCTGCGCCTCCGCAGCCGCGTATCATCTATGTGCAGCCGGAGGTTGTGGAATACAGGATGCGCGGGCCTGCCTATGTCGAAGGCGGTTATGTGGGGGCTGGTTCGATGCCGCTGCCTTCGTCCTATTGCCGTGAGTTCACCCAACAGGTCCGGATCGGCGGCCAGATCAAAGAAACCTATGGCACGGCCTGCCTGCAGCCTGACGGCAGCTGGCGCATTGAGCGTTAACCCTTAAATCTTCATGAAAGCACTCCCCCGCAATTGGCGTACGGACGATTTTGACTTTGAGCTGCCGCTTGAGCGTATCGCCGCGCAACCCGTCGAGCCGCGCGATGCGGCGCGGTTGTTGCACGTGAGACCAGACGGTCTGGGCGAACACCACGTTTTCGATCTTCCTGATTTGCTCTGCAAGGGCGACCTTTTGGTTGTGAACGATACCAAGGTCATTCCGGCGCGCCTGATCGGCGCGCGGGGGGAGCGAAGGGTGGAAATTTTCCTCCACAAGCGGCAGCGAAATAATGAGTGGCTTGCGTTCGCGAAACCGTTTAAAAGGCTCAAGACAGGCGACCGAATCACCATCGCCAACAATCTCAAAATCGACATTAAGGAAAAGCGCCAAGACGGTGAAGTTCTTGTTGATTTCGGCCCTGACTTAAAGGATTTGTTTAAGTCGCTTGAAGAGCACGGACAGGTTCCTCTTCCCCCCTACATCAAACGTCCAAACGGCCCTTATGAGGCCGATAAAGCCCGTTATCAGACGGTTTACGCCCAAAAAGAGGGGGCTGTGGCCGCGCCGACGGCTGGCTTGCACTTTACGCCGGAACTTCTCGCCAAGTTGGATAAAAGAGGCATGGACCGCGTGTTGTTGACCCTTCACGTGGGCGCGGGCACCTTTTTACCGGTCAAGGCGGACTATATCAAAGACCATGTCATGCATGCCGAATGGGGCGAATTGACCCCCGAAGCGGCCCAAATCATCAATGAAGCCCGTCGGAAAGGCCGTCGTATCGTTGCGGTCGGAACGACTTCCCTGCGGCTTCTCGAAAGCGCGGCGGGGGAAGATGGCGTGGTGCGTCCCTTTATTGGGGAAACGTCGATTTTCATCAAGCCCGGCTACCGCTTTAAGGCCGTGGATGCGCTGTTGACGAACTTTCACCTGCCGAAATCGACCCTTTTCATGCTCGTGAGCGCATTTGCGAGCGTCGACCGCATGAAAGCCGCCTATGCGCACGCCATTAAGAACAAGTACAGATTTTATTCGTACGGTGACGCGACACTATTGGAAAAAGCCTTATGACCGCATTTTCTTTCGACATCCTCGCTACCAACGACCACGCTCGTCGCGGGCGGGTGACGACGGCGCATGGCTCGTTCGAGACGCCAGCTTTTATGGCGACGGCAACGGCCGCGACGGTCAAGGCCATGACTCCCGAGATGGTGAAGGCCACGGGGGCGGAACTGGCGATTTGCAACACATATCATCTTATGCTGCGCCCGGGGGCGGAACGCGTGGCCGAGATGGGCGGTTTGCACGCGTTCATGAACTGGCCCGGGCCGATTGTGACGGACTCCGGCGGCTTTCAGGTGATGTCGCTCGCGGCGCTCCGCAAGCTGACCGAAAACGGCGTGACTTTCCGCTCGCATATCGACGGAACGGCCTACGAACTGACGCCCGAACGGTCGATGCAGATCCAAAATTGCCTCGATAGCGACATCACGATGTGTTTCGACGAATGTACGCCTCATCCAGCTACGCACGACGAAGCCGCGAACTCCATGCGCCTGTCGATGCGGTGGGCCGAGAGGTGCAAGGCGTCTTTCCAGTCGCGCGAAGGTTACGCGCTCTTCGGAATCGTTCAGGGCAGCGTTTATGACGATTTAAGATCGGAATCCGTCGCTTCGCTCACTCAGATCGGCTTTGATGGGTATGGTATAGGAGGTTTAGCGGTCGGCGAAGGGCAGGAAACGATGTTCCGGGTTCTGGAACACACGGTTCCTCAACTGCCAAGCGATAAACCGCGCTATCTGATGGGTGTCGGACGGCCCGATGACATCGTGGGCGCGGTTCTTCGCGGCGTCGATATGTTCGATTGTGTCATGCCCACGCGTTCAGGCCGCACGGGGCAGGGGTTCACTCACCGTGGCACGATCAATATCCGCAACTCCCGCCACGCGCGGGATACGCGGCCTTTGGATGAAAAGTGTACATGCCCAACATGCAAAGGGTATTCCCGCGCCTACCTCCATCATCTTTTCAGAGCGGATGAAGTGTTGGGGTTGATTCTTTTGACGCAGCACAACCTGCATTACTACCAAAACTTGATGAAGGCCTTGCGCGAAGCCATTGAAGAAAAAAGACTCAAGACTTTCGCTGAAGTCTTTTCACAAGAGCAGTCCATGGGCGACATACTGCCTGTTTTTCCCAACGGCGGCGCGTGATAAGGTGGCGGGATGACGTTGCGCATTGGTCTGATCATTTTTTTGGCGTTGTTTTGCGGTTTGTCGCTTGCCGCTCATGCCCAAGTCGGTCAGGACAAGGGGCCGTCGGGGTTGCCGTTGCCGCGTTTTGCGTCGATGCGCAGCGGCGAAGTCAACATGCGCACGGGGCCTGGAACCCGTTATCCCATTGATTGGGTCTTGGTTTCCAGAGGGATGCCTGTCGAAATTATCGCGGAGTATGAACATTGGCGCCGCATTCGCGACTGGGAGGGGGCCGAAGGCTGGGTGCACAAGGCGGCGCTAACGGGCAAACGCTCGGCTGTCGTGATAAAGACAATGCGCGATCTTCGCCAGAAAGACGACCCGAAGTCACCCGTTTTGGCGCATTTGGAACCTGAAGCGGTGGGGCAAATTCTTTCCTGCAAGATCGAATGGTGCCGCGTGAAGTTTGGCGATGTTAGGGGCTTCTTGCGCAAAACCGAGTTCTGGGGCGCATATAAGGAAGAAGTTTTTAATTAGCGCAATATCTAACGTCTTTCCGGACAATTTTCTGTTCGACTCCGCAGGAGGCGAAAGAAAACTGATCCGGAACCCAGTTGCTCATGACGCAAAACCGCCCTTACATAAATTTTCAGACAATCGGTTACGTTTACATTCTTGCCAGCAAGACGGCAGGAACGCTTTATATTGGCGTGATGTCGGATTTGGTTAAAAGGGGCGACGAGCATAAAGATGAAATCCATCCCGGCTTTACTCAGCAGTATAAGGTGCATAAGCTTGTTTATTATAGAGAATTTGGCAATATTGAGGAAGCCATAGCTTGGGAAAAGAAGTTGAAAAAGTGGCGGAGGGCGTGGAAGATCGCCTTGATTGAAGAAACGAACCCGCATTGGGACGATTTATACCTTAAGATTGCTCGTTAAGGATTGCGTTCACAACGACTGGGTTCCGGATCAATTTTCTTTTCGTCCATTTCATGGCCGAAAAGAAAATTGTCCGGAAAGACGTTGAAAGAAAGCTTGATGACAAACAACCTTTACAACCGCTCCATCCTCCTCGTTATCTCGGGCGGCATCGCGGCGTATAAAAGTCTCGATTTGATCCGCAGGCTCAAGGAACGCGGCGCGACGGTGCGTTGCATTCTCACGAAAGGCGGGGCCGAGTTTATCACGCCCTTGTCCGTCACGGCGTTGTCGGGCGAGCCCGTGTTCACCGATTTGTTTTCCGTTACCGACGAGCAGAAAATCGGGCACATCAACCTCTCGCGCGAATCCGATTTGATCGTCGTCGCGCCAGCCAGCGCGAACCTGATGGCCAAGATGGCGCATGGCTTGGCCGACGATCTGGCCAGCACGGTTTTGCTCGCGTCGAACAAGCCCGTGATGGCCGCCCCCGCCATGAACGTGATGATGTGGCGGCACGCGGCGACGAAGGCCAACATAAAAACATTGCGCGAGCGCGGCATTGCGTTCGTCGGTCCGGGCAAGGGCATGATGGCGTGCGCCGAAGAGGGCGAGGGCCGCATGGCCGAGGTCGCCGATATTCTGGCGGCCATCGAAGCGCATTTTGAATCATCCGGCCCTTTGAAGGGCAAGCGAGCGTTGGTTACGAGTGGCCCCACTTATGAGCCGCTCGACCCTGTGCGTTTCATCGGCAACCGTTCATCCGGCAAGCAAGGCCACGCGATAGCGGTGGAACTGGCGCGGCAAGGCGCGGAAACGATCTTGGTGACGGGGCCGACGCAACTACCCGATCCCGATGGCGTGACGACGGTGCATGTCGGCACGGCGCGCGAAATGCTGGCGGCTTGCCAGAAAGCGGGCAAGCTCGACATTGCCATATGCGCGGCGGCGGTCGCCGATTGGCGGCCTCAGGACGAAGCGAAAGAAAAACTGAAAAAGGGTTCGGCCAAGCCCGTGGTGCACCTGACCGAAAACCCCGACATTCTGGCAACGTTATCGAAAGAGGGAACCAAGCGGCCCATGCTGGTCATCGGCTTTGCGGCGGAAACCCATTCGGTACATGAAAACGCAACCGTCAAATTTAAACGCAAGGGCTGCGACTGGATCGTGGCGAACGAGGTCGGCAACGGCAAGGCGTTCGGCAACGACCATAACGAAGTCGCGCTGATGCGCGCGGACAAAAAGGGCAAAATCACCACCGCCCACTGGCCAAGCCAAACCAAAAACTCCATCGCCAAGCAATTGGTGGGGGAAATAATCAAATCCATGAGCCGAAAATAATGATTCATAAAACCCACTTCCTCATCGTTCACGGCGCGTTTACCGCGTTTTCGATGTTGTTGGACAAGCTTAGTAAGCTCGATTAAGAAGTTCGGGATTGAGCTTGATCATTTTTGGCGTCATTCCCGCGAAAGCGGGAATCCAGCATCGCGTGTCCACGCGATATATGAGTCAAACGGCTCGCGGACGCTCGCCGCTGGATCCCCGTTTACACGGGGATAACGCATTACGTAAGAGGAAACAGCATGCCCACCATCAACGTCTCCATCACAAAAATGCCTCATGCCGAGGGGCTGGAGTTGCCCACGTACGCCACCGAACACGCGGCGGGGATGGATCTGTGCGCGGCGGTGCGTGAAGACGTTGTTCTTGCTCCGGGCGAACGCAAACTCATTCCGACAGGATTGGCGATTGCGCTGCCCGAAGGCTATGAAGCGCAAGTGCGCCCGCGTTCCGGCCTCGCGCTGAAAAACGGTTTGTCGGTACTGAACTCGCCCGGCACGATCGATGCCGATTATCGCGGCGAAGTGCAGGTGATTTTGGCAAACCTCGGCAGCGAGCCTTTCACCATTACGCGCGGGATGCGCATCGCCCAGATGGTTGTCGCAGCTTACACGAGGATTGCGTGGCAAGCCGTTGACAGGCTTCCCGAAACTGAACGCGGCGCAGGTGGCTTCGGCTCGACGGGGTTAACCAAGAAAGCTTGAATCTGCTAAAAGCCGGTCTTCTCAACCTGCCCGCTTTGCTGTATCATCAGGCTATATTTAATGTCCTAATGGGGTGCGTGCCATGAGCGTTGCGTTTGCCCGTCTTGAAGAAGAAAAACTTCAGCGTTTGCCTGGCCGCTACGATCCGCTCAATCGAACGCACGCCTCCGTTGCCGAACTGTTGAATGTTTCGGGTAGTCGCGCTGTGTCCGCTGATGATTATGGTAGGCGCGTGCGCGATTGGGCGACGGCGGTTGCGATCAAGGAAGCGCCGGATTTAGATAGGCATCTTCAGGTCAACATTCCTGCGCCGCCCGCCGAGGCTTACCATAACGTTGTTCAAGACAAAGCCAAAAAGGATAGAAAGCCAACGGTTGTTGATGATGGCAAAGCGCCTAAGCCCGCAGCTAAAGATGCAAAGGGCGTCAAGGGCGCAGGGCCTGTAATCGTGGCTGCATTCGCCAAGATCAAAGCAACCATCGGTCGTCCGCTCTCTGCATCGCTGAGCGATATGTTTGAGGATTATTATTATTATCTTGATGAGCCGCGCATCTTTACATTCCGTGCGGCTTCCGGCTGTAAACCGGAACCGTAATTGCGGACAGTCCGCCTCGCTTTATGAAACGCTTTGCGCCAGCCTGTCGCTCGCGGCCTCGATTTTTTCTTCCATCTCCCTCATGAACTGCCCGCGCGGCAATCCTGCCGGAATGGGCGGAAGGAATTCAATCGTGATCGTCCCCGGCTTTTTGATGAAAGCGCCCTTCGGCCAAAAGAGGCCCGAGTTCACCGCCATCGGCACCACGGGCAGCTTGAGTTGCGAATAAAGCGCGGCCGTGCCGGATTTATAGGGCGACTTCACGCCGGGCAGAACGCGCGTGCCTTGCGGGAAAATGAATATCTTGCGGCCCTTGGCGATAGCCTTGTTGGCGGCCTTCATCATTTTGGTAAGCGCCTTCACGTTGGCGCTCCGGTCGACGGGGATCATGCCGCACCGCCAGCCGTACCAGCCCCAGATCGGCACTTTCACCAATTCCTGTTTAAGAACGATAGCAGGCGCGTCAAAGAGCACGTTGAGCCTGAGTGTTTCCCATGCCGATTGGTGCTTGGCGGCGATGATGCAGGGTTCGTCGGGAATATTCTCGCGCCCGACGATTTCATAGCGCAGGCCGAGGATCAGGCGTTCCGCCCTGCACACTTGCTCCTGCCACCACCTCACGCATGCGAAGAACTGGCGGTCGGGCAATGCGATGATCCAAATCATCGCGAATGTCGGGACAAACATCCAGAAATAGAGAAAAACATTAAATATTATCGAGCGGACGACGATTTCAGGTTTTGACATGACGCGTTTCCCACCATTCACGCAGCATGGCCACGACGTATTTGTTATATTCCATGACAAGCAGGTTCATCGTGCCGTACCGCTTCCACCATTTGTCAAGCGGAACGTTGCTGGGCGCGACGGCGTGCGGCGTAATGACGATATCGGGCAGACTCCGCCGGAACAGAAGGAGGCTGCGGGGCATATGGTAGTGCGCCGTCACAAGACGCAGTGTGCGAATGTTTTCGGCCCTGACCCATGCCCTGGTTTCTTCCGCGTTGCCAAAAGTGTCGGCGGCGGCATGTCCCAAGGTGACGCAACAGTTTTTCAGGTCGGGCGAAAGGGTTTGGTTGTTCAACACCTGCGCGACCGTGACGCCGGGCGGCACGCCCGAAATCAAAAGTTTGTCGGCTTTCCTGGCTTCCAGAAGGGCCAGCGCCGTCGGAATGCGTTCGCTGCCTCCGGTCAAGACGACGATGGCGTTGGTCGTCGACAGGTGCTCGTCGATGACCGGTTCGACGTAGGTGGTGATGAGCGCGATATAAATCAGAAAACCGGCGCTCCATGCCCCAAGGGCCAGTCCCGAGACGAAAAAAAACAGACGTCGTAAAAGTCTCAACATTATGGCATCCGTCGCAAGAGCATGAGAACGGAAAAGCGCGTCACGACCAAAGCGATCACGAAAGCGGCCAAGGGAACGAGCGTCATGACGGCAAGAGGAGGTCCCCAAACGGGCATCGTCACAGGAACGACTATAAAATGCCGCATCATGTAAAGCAAGGCCAGGCATGTGGCCAAGGCTATGGAAAAGCCTGTGAGCGTTGATGCGAAAGTCAGTCTGCGGGTATGGCGCAGGAATTGGCGGGCGATGTCGAAGTCGGTTGCGCCCATGAAGTGAAGCAGCTCGATAGTGTCTTTTTGAAGAGCCATGGCCGTGCGTATGATAAGGCTGATCGCGATCACGAGCGTTATCGCGATCAACAAAATGACGATCGCCGCGATAAGGCGCAACCCGTGGACAAAGAACATCAACTGGCCAAGGCCATCGGCCTGACTTGTCGCGCGTAAATTGATGTCCAGCGCCGTTATTTTTTCTTTCACGGTCCGCGCCGATTGGGCTGTTGCGTCCTTCAGGTCGATGTCGATCATGGCTGGAAGGGGAAGGGAGGCCAGAACGTTACCTTCCGTGAACCAAGGGCTAAGCAGGCGCGCGATTTCCGTTTCGGGCCATGGCGTAACGCGCCCTATTTCTGGCATGCCGCGCAAGGCGGATGTGATTTTCTCGACATTCGCGGCTTGATCATCCGCGATGCCGCCGTCGGGTTGGGGGACCTCGACGGTCAGCCGTCCCTGAACGCCTTGGCTCCACCGTTCGGAAAAAGTCGCGAGGGCGCCTTGCGCGGCCATGCCAAGCGTCGCCAGATATACGAGGGCCGCTATCAGAACCGCAAACATGACCCCTAGGTGCTGTTCGCGGAACGCGTTTAAAAAAAGGTTTGGGGGCACGGACATGCGAAAGAGATTACGCCGCTTGCGCTAAAGGGGTAAAGAGGCGGCCGCCAGCCAGGCGCAAGGCCGGAAAACCGAGAAAATCCACCAGAGACTGCTGGTGGGTTGCCAAAAGGACGGTGGTGCCCATTTTGTTCAGCTCAACGAAGAGGTGAAGAAGCTTTATGGCTGAATCGTAATCCACGTTTCCGGTGGGCTCGTCGGCAAGAAGAAGCCTCGGCTTGTTGACGACGGCGCGTGCTATGGCCACGCGCTGTTGCTCCCCGCCTGAAAGGTCTGCCGGCAGCGCGTCGATGCGGTCGTTCAGGCCGACCCAATGCAAAAGTTCGGTGACGTGGTCGCGTATCTGCGAGTCTTTCGCGCCGGCAAGGCGCAAAGGCAGAGCCACGTTTTCAAGCGCCGTAAGATGCGGAATGAGGCGGAAGTCCTGAAAAACGAAGCCCATACGCCGACGCATCGAGGGGATGCTCTCGCGGGGGATGCGCGCGACGTTTTTTCCGAAGAGCGTGATCGTCCCCTGGGTCGGATGGCCGGCCATATAGATAAGACGCAAAAGCGACGATTTGCCCGCGCCGCTCGGCCCCGTCAGGAAATGAAACGATGCGGGTTCCAGATCAAAGCTCACGTCGGACAAGACGGGCTTATGCGGGCCATAGCTCAAATGGACATGTTCAAAGGTGACAAGCATGAACGTCAAAAAGGTTAAGGTGGGTGATTCGCTTTTGGGTAAAACTTTAACCTTATGGGCCCGCAAGAGGAAGAAGGATTTAAGGTAACCGTTCCCGAAGGACGGTGCGCGCAGGGGGCCAGACGCCCGTTGCTTCCTATGCGAATTCCCTTATAAACGAAAAGGATGATTCTCACGTGCAAGAGCTGCAAAGCGAACTATCTTGTTCCGGCCGCTGTTTTCGCTTCGGGCCAGCGGATGGTGCGCTGCGCTCGTTGTACCCACTCATGGATGGCCGATTTGCCGCCGCGCATGTCGGTGATGCCTATGGAAGCGCTGCATGCGAGCGCTAGCCTTCCTCAGGAAATCGCCGTTGCCGGAGGCCTTGAAAAGCAATCGGAAGGCGTCGGGGCGGCCCTGGAGTCATCCAAGACTCCTTCGAAAAAGACCACGCCGGTCAAAAACCTTCCAGCCGTTCGCCGTCGCGTGCCTTGGGCCAGAATTCGCGTGGGCGCGGAAATCCTTTCAGGCGCCTTGGTTTTAGCTGCGCTTGTTTATTTCTTCGTCACCGGCCCTTTCGCGGAATCCCTTGCGCACAAGACGCAAAGACTTTTTTATGCTGTGGGATTAACCAATGCGCCGTCCGGCGATGGTTTGGTGCTTCAGAACGTGCGTTCGGAGCGGCGCTTTGAAAACGGCGGCATGCAGCTTGTGATCGAGGGGCTTATACTTAATCAGACAAGCCAAAGACATCCGGTTCCTGACATTAACGTTAACGCTCTTGGCCCTGATAAAAAAATAATACAAAGCTGGCGTATCGAAGCGCCAAAGGCTACATTGCCGGCAGGCGCCTCGACGCCTTTCCGTTCATCGATCGTCGCCCCTACTGGCGCGGTTATGGAGGTCAATTTAAGTTTTGCCGAGCCACGTCATGACAGCAAACCCTGATGCTTCTCTGGGGGCCGACGTCAAGATACTGGTGGCGGAGGACAACCCGGCCGTACGTGAGTTTATTGTGCGCTCGGTGCAAACCATGGGCTGTCATGTTGTGGGCGTGACGGACGGCCAACAGGCGCTGGATGTGCTGGCGCGCGAGAAGTTTGACGTATTGGTGACGGATATCGTTATGCCGAATGTTGATGGGATAGCTTTGGCGCTGAAGGCCGTAAGGGTGCATCCCGATCTCAAAATTGTCATGATTTCCGGCTACGCGCAGGAACGCATGCGCGCGCATAATATGGATGCTTTGGCACACCGCATCATAGCGAAACCGTTTTCGCTTGAAGAGATTTGCCAGGCCGTTAGGGACGCGCTCGCGGAACCCGGATTACCCGCTTAAATCCAGAAGGAGCTGTTGATGAAAAAACCTGTACGCAAGGCCGTATTTCCTGTTGCCGGTCTGGGCACGCGCTTTTTGCCCGCGACAAAGGCCATGCCGAAAGAAATGCTGACCTTGGTCGACAAGCCTCTTATCCAGCACGCCGTTGACGAGGCCCGGGCGGCCGGCATCGAGCAGTTCATTTTCGTGACAAGCCGCGGCAAGGGCGCTCTCGAAGATCATTTCGACCGTAATGAGGATCTGAAGCGCACGCTCGAGGCCCGCAACAAAACGCGCGAGCTCGATCTTCTGAAAACGACGGATATCGATTCAGGCCAGCTGCTGTTCACGCGCCAGCGCGAACCGCTTGGTCTTGGTCATGCCGTGTGGTGCGCGCGCCATTTGGTGGGTGACGAGCCGTTTGCGATCCTGCTGGCCGACGATGTCGTGCTTTCTGAAAAGCCGTGCCTGAAGCAGATGATCGAAGCCTACAACGAGACGGGCGGCAACATGGTCGCCGTCGTTGACGTGCCGCGCGAACAGACGAACCGTTACGGAATCCTTGATATCGAAAAGGATGACGGCCGTTTGGCGAGCATCAAAGGGTTGGTCGAAAAGCCCGCGCCGGAGAAGGCGCCTTCAACGCTGTCCATTATCGGACGTTACATCTTGCAACCGGAAGTTTTTACCGAACTGGAAAACCAGCGCGCAGGTTCGGGGGGCGAAATCCAGTTGACGGACAGCATGGCGCGTCTTATAGGCCGTCAACCGTTTCACGGCTTGCGTTACGAAGGTACGCGCTACGACTGTGGCGACAAGATAGGTTTTATTGCGGCCAACGTGGCTTTTGCCCTTGCTCACCCCGAAATGGGCGCACAGATCCGTAATGTTTTGAAGAAGATTGTTAACTAGGAGAGCATGCCATGCAGATCGTTGTTGTCGGTGCGGGTTATGTCGGCCTTGTGTCGGCCGCGTGTTTTGCCGAATTCGGCGTCAAGGTCACGAACGTCGATACGGATGCAACGCGCGTCGAGAACCTGAAGAAGGGCGTCATCCCAATCTTTGAGCCAGGCCTTGACGAGCTGGTGCTCAAGGGCATGAAGAACGGCAACTTGACGTTCACGATGGAACTTGGGCCTGCTGTGGCCGAGGCCGACGCGGTGTTCATTGCCGTCGGCACGCCCACGCGCCGAGGCGACGGTTATGCCGATTTAAGTTATGTTTATCAGGCTGCGAAAGACATCGCGAAGCATCTGTCGCGCTACACCGTGATCGTCACGAAATCGACGGTGCCGGTCGGCACGGGCCGCGAGATCGAACGCATCGTGCGCGAGACCAACCCCAAAGCCGATTTTGACGTGGCATCGAACCCCGAGTTCTTGCGCGAAGGAGCTGCGCTAGGCGACTTCATGCGTCCCGACCGCGTCGTGATAGGCTGTAAGACCGAACGCGCGGCCAATGTGATGCGCGAGCTTTACCGTCCGCTCTATCTGATCGAGACTCCGATGGTCGTCACAACGCTTGAGACGTCGGAGCTGATCAAATACGCGGCCAACGCGTTTTTGGCGACGAAGATCACGTTCATCAACGAAATCGCCGATTTGTGCGAAAAGGTCGGCGCGGATGTGCAAACGGTCTCGAAAGGCATCGGCCTCGATGGCCGCATTGGTCGTAAATTCCTGCACGCAGGTCCCGGTTACGGCGGTTCATGCTTCCCCAAGGATACGCTTGCGCTCATTCACACGGCCAAGGACGCCGACGCGCCGCTTCGCTTGGTCGAGACGACGGTGGAAGTTAACGCCAAGCGCAAAAAGGATATGGCGATGCGCATCGTTAACGCGTGCGGCGGCTCGGTGAAAGGCAAGACGATTGCTCTTCTGGGCCTGACGTTTAAGCCAAACACCGACGACATGCGCGACAGCGTGAGTCTGGATGTGGTTCCTTTGCTTCAGGAAGCGGGCGCGACGGTTCGTGCATACGATCCCGAGGGCATGAAAGAAGCCAAAAAGCTGCTCGATGGAGTCGTGTGGTGCGAAGGGCCTTATGATGCCCTGAAAGATGCCGACGCGGTGGCGATCTTGACGGAATGGAACGAATTCCGCGCGCTGGATCTCGCGCGCGTGCGCTCTTCGCTCCGCCAGCCAGTTTTCATCGATCTGCGGAACATTTACAGGCCCGAGGACATGGAGTCCGCCGGATTCACGTATGTTTCTATTGGCCGTGGCCGCAAGTAAGACCGTTCGCCGGTTCAGAATTCCTTTTCCTTGATGACCGGCAGTGGGGGCGGCTGATCCATAAGGTATTGCTGGGAAAGATTGCGGATCAGTTTGATATAGGCTTCGAACACGGCTTTTTGGTGTATGGTTTCCAGGCTGTTCACAAGCAAGTTGGCCCGCCAGTACGTGACGATGACGTTGCGGGCCGTTTCGATCGGCGGCACGCGCAAGGTGTTATGGGTCTGGGCCGTCAGCGACACCCATGTCGTGCATTCCATGTTCTGGTGATGGGACGCCAGGATCTCCGGAACGATGTCGATGCGCGGCACGCCGATACGGGCGGGCTTGGCCTCAAGCACGGATACGGCCGGAAGGCTAAAGTCCTTGAGCGTTTTCAGAATATGAGCCGCCAGCATGTCGTGCCTCATGCCGCACGAAGCTTTGTTCGTGTCGCCGCCAAAACGTATGTCCTGCACCAGCATTTCCTTGACGCCGGACAAGGCTGGCATCGAACCTGCCATTGGCTGCGCGGTCGATGTCGCGGGGGCGAGGCACATCAGGCAAAAGGCCGCCGCTAGCGTTCGGGTTCGCAATCCGCCGATCATAAGCCTACTCCCTTTCGTCGCGTTGCGTGCGCTCGCGGCGTTCATGACGTTCTTGAGCCTCGATCGAAAGCGTGGCGATGGGACGCGCTTCCAAACGCTTGATGCCGATGGGATCGCCCGTTTCCTCGCAATAACCGTAATCGCCGTTCTTGATGCGGTCCAAGGCTTCGTTGATCTTGCTGATAAGCTTACGCTGACGGTCGCGGGCGCGAAGTTCAAGGGCCACCTCGGTTTCGACCGAGGCGCGGTCGGCCACATCTGGTTCCTGAAGGCCGCCTTCTTCCTGAAGCTCCTGCAGGGTCGCGTCGGCTTCCTTGATGATCTCGTCCTTCCAGTTCACAAGCTTTTGCCTGAAATACTCAAGCATGACCGGATTCATATAGGGCTCTTTTTCGGTCGGCTTGTAATTGCTGGGCAAGGTCACGTTGTTCATTGATGCTCCTGTTCATTATGAATAAGCTTGTGCGGAAAGGTCTAACCTTCTTTCGCGTGAGGCGTGAATTTGGCCAATTCCACCTGGGCGCGCAAGTCGATTTCGTCGAGTATTTCGGCTAAATGAGGGTCCGTAACCTCGGGCCGCCGCGTGTTCACGATATGGGATAGTTGGCGCAATTTGGCAACCGAAAGAGCGCCATCCAGAATGTCTAGACGTAAATTTTCAAGGCGATCAAGGAGATCCGTCGCTCTTAGCTTGCCTTTTGCGGCGCGGGCCAGGGCGTCGTCGACTTCCTGAACGCCAAGAACGCCGGAAACGGCTCCAAGGGCCTGCGCGCCGGAGGTGGCCGCAACGCCTTCGCTTTCATCCACGCCTTCAAGATGACTTGAAAAGCTTGTGCTGCTTGCCTTGTTGGTTTTGGCAACGCGCCGCACTGCCGGAGGCGTACGAATGGGGCCGGAACCATCGATCTTGTTAATCATAGAGTTATTTCACATCATTTTCCTGCGATGTTCCAGACCTTAATTGGTGCGCTCTCCGGTTTTTCCGGAAAAGCCCGGCAATTTCTTCCCCCGATTCGCGCTTTCTTATGGCGTAAAAAACGGACCTGAGGCCCAGCGCGGATATAGCCCAAGCCAAGACGCGCGGCAAAGCTGGTCGTAAATAATCATATATATCAAACAATTGATCGAAATTTCATGCAGTGAAGGGGGTGGCCGTGATTCTGGCACGCCGTTCGCATAAAGGTTTGGCAGAAGATCAGGAGCCGTCATGTCTGTCATTCATAAGCAAGGTCTTAGTTCTCCCTTGGTCCCCCGACTGGCGTTGAGGTGGAGCCGCGCGCGCCAGTACACCTTGCTTGCGGCCATAGGCCTTGCGCTCCTGATCTTCCAACCCATTCAAAACGCGCGCGCGTCTTCGCGTCTCAAGGACGTGGTCGACTTTGAAGGCGTGCGTGACAACATGCTGGTTGGCTATGGTCTTGTTGTCGGCTTGAACGGAACGGGCGACAGCCTGACAAACTCTCCGTTTACCGAGGCGAGTCTTGTCGGCATGCTTGAGCGTCTGGGCATCAACACGCGCGGTTCCAGTATGAAGACCAAGAACGTTGCCGCCGTAATGGTGACGGCGACGCTTCCGGCCTTTTCGGCCCAAGGCTCGCGTGTCGATGTCGCGGTGTCCACGCTTGGCGACGCCAAAAGCCTTGTCGGGGGCACGCTTCTGGTGACTCCGTTGCTCGGCGCCGATGGCGAGGTTTACGCCGTGGCCCAAGGCTCGCTTGCGGTGGGCGGTTTCAGCGCGCAAGGGCAGGGATCAACGGTTACGAAAGGCGTGCCGACAGCCGGACGGATCGCCAACGGCGCGATCGTCGAGCGCGAGATCAAATTCCGTCTAGCCGATCTCGGCTCCATGCGTTTGTCGCTGCGCAATCCCGATTTCACGACATCGCGCCGTATCGCCACGGCGATCAACCAGCATCTCAAGATTCAAGCGGCGGAAGCCGTGGACTCCGCCACCGTCAGGCTTTTGGTTCCGGACGCTCGCCGCCACGACATCGTCGGACTCATGACCGAAATCGAACAGCTTCGCGTCGTGCCCGATCAGGTCGCGCGCGTGGTCATCGACGAACAGTCGGGCGTGATCGTGATGGGCGAAAACGTTCGCATCAACACGGTCGCCATCGCGCAAGGAAGCCTGACCATTCGCATCAACGAGACGCCGCAGGTGTCGCAGCCTACGCCGTTGTCCGAAGGAGGAACGACGCAGGTCGTTCCCCGCACCGAGATCAACGTGAACGAGGGCGAGGGTAATAAAATGGCCTTGTTCAGGTCGGGTGTCAGTCTGCACGAGATGGTGCAAAGCCTCAACGCGCTTGGCATAGGCCCCCGCGACATGATCACGATCCTTCAATCGATTAAGGCGGCGGGCGCGTTGCAAGCCGATTTGGAGGTGATCTGATGTCCGAAGCGGTTCCGGCGATCAACTTCTATGGGGCGCATGATGTCATGGCGGCGCGGACGTCGTTTCGCGTCGGCGGGCCGCGCACCGAGGCTCATGCCGCTGCGGCGGCCGAGGAATTCGTGCAGATGTTCATGGCGCAGATGTTGCAACCTATGTTCGAAGGCGTCGAAGCCAATGCGCTTTTCGGTGGCGGTCACGGCGAGGAGATGATGCGCGTTTTTCTGGTTCAGGAATACGGCAAAGCCGTCGCTAAAGGTTCGGGCGGCATGCTGGCCGACGCCGTGAAGAGCGAGATCATCAGGCTGCAAAGCCAAACCGATAACGTGGGCGCAGGAGGTCCCGTATGAAAACAGCGCAAAACCGTATGATGGCGCCTATTGTTGCGGAGACCTTGGGACTCATGGACGAGCTGGCCAAGGTCATGAGCGACGAGATAGAGCTTGTGACCAAATATGACGTCAGCGGCATCAAGGAAACCGGCTTGCGCAAGAACCGGCTGGTCATGGATTACCAGTCGAAGCTTAAAGTTCTTGCGGCGCAGCCCGAGATTCTCGAAAAGGCCGCTCCGGAATTTCTTCAAAGGCTCAAAGCTTCAGGCGCGCGCCTCGCCGAGGTGACGGAGCGCAACGCGCGCGCGATCCGGACGGCGGCCGAATGTTCGCAAAGGCTTCTGAACCACATCATCAAACAGGTCAAGGACGAAGCCTTGCCGAAACAAGGTTACGACGATCCGCGCAAATCCGCCCTTATGCTCGGTTCCTACAGCCCTACATGCCGTCCCGTCGCCGTGAGTCAAACGGCCTAGATTTACTACGAAAGGTGCATCATGACAGCGAACCTCAACACCGGCGTTCAAGCGTCCAAGGCAAGCGGAACGGGCCTGAGCATGGCGTCGTTGCGTTCGGGCCTTAGCGTTGACGGCTTGGAAGCCAAGCTTTTCGCCGACATTTTAAGCCAGACAACGGTTGCGCCAGACCGTGGCGCGGGCAAGAAAGCGGCGGACGTCGTTGCGGGATCCCAAAACGCGCCTTCCGCGAAAAAGGCCGACACCGACGCGTCGCGCGACACGGGCGAAGACGCGCGGGCGGCTCTGCGCGCGTTAATGCAGCGCATTCGCGAGGACGCAAAAGCCCTGTACCAGAACCGTCAGCGCATTCGCCACCTTGAAAAGCGCCCCGAAACGCAGGCCGAAAACGCGCAACGCCCCGCAAACGCCGCGCCTTCCAAAGAGACGGCGCAAGACGAAACGATGGTGGCCGGAACGCAAAGCGCCGCATCGATCATCGAAAGCGCCACCAACGAAACCGAAGCGCCGAAAACCGGAACTGATGATGCAGCTTGCTCCGTTCCAGACAGCGCCGCCATCGATGTGGACGCGATGACCGACGATGATGTTGTCGCGCTGGCTCAACAACTTCTCGCGGATATCGACAAGACACCCTCGCGCAAAACGTCAGTTGACGAAAGAAATCTGCTGGACGAGGGCGAGGCGCTCGCGCTCGTTGAGGATCTCGTTTCGGCCGAGCAGGCCGCGCTAGCCCTGCTTGCGAAGATGATGCGCGGTAGAGCCGAAAAAGCGCAACAAGGCCCGCATAAGGGCGAAGCCATGGATGTTGATGCTTTAGGCATCGCAGCCGAAGAGGCTCAGGATGCTGATGTTTCCGCCGACACGACGCGCGGCCTTATTAAGGAACGGTCGCCGGAAGAAAGCGCGACAGCGAGAAAAGAGCGCCAGCAGGCATCGTTTTTGGCCGCGTCCGGGATGGACGGCGACGCAACGTCAACGAAAAGCGGAGTCCTCGACGACAGCCGTGCGCGGGACAATCTTGCGCCGTTTTTGGCGACGATAAAAAACAAACCTGCCGCGAAAGGCCGCGAGGATGTTCAGGCTACAGGGGCTAAAGAGGAATTTCTTACGTTATTCAACGCCAACAACGCGTTTTCCGCCAACGCCTCGCTCAAAGGAGCCGTTGATCCCTCAGCGGTAAGAGCGGGCGTGACAGCGGAGGCTGCGAGCTTGGGCGAGGCGGGAGCTCGGGGGAACCCTTTATCGCAAGCGCAAGGCCCGCACCACTCTTTAACCGGCGAGGGCGCGAAGCCCGCGGGATCCTACGACTTCGCCAGCCAATTGTCGGCGGTGCGGGCGCAACGCGGCGGTTCCACGGGCTTGCCGAGCGCCGTGGAGCAAATCGCCTTGCAGCTTCATAAAAGCGTTAAGGAAGGGCAGAACGAAATGACGGTGCATTTGCGGCCCGCCGAATTGGGGCGCATCGCCATCCGGCTGACTTTTGGCGAAAACAAAACCGTTCAAGGAACCGTCGTTGCCGACAATCAGGCGACGCTTGATTTACTCCTCAAGGACGTGGGGAGCCTTCAGCGAGCCCTGCAGGAGGCAGGTTTGCGCGCTGATTCCGGTAATCTGCAGTTTAGCCTGCGCGGGGACGGGCAGCCGAATTTCTTCAACTCGGACGGCAACGGCGATTCCGGCCGTCACGCGAAACTCGGTCACGCCTTCGCAGGCGCGGAAGACGCCGAGGCCTTTTCGGACAACGACGGCGAGACCTATTACTTGACGCCTGGCCGCGTCAATATGCGCGTATAAGGAGATAAACATGAGCACAACATCCGCCATCGCCGGTTCCGACAGCTCGGTGCTTTTACAGGGCTACATCGATCAATTGAAAACCCAGACGGCGGAGGCCAAAGCCAATGCCGCCAACAACACGTCGACATCGTTGAGCAAAGTGACGGGCGATTTTAACACCTTTCTCAAGATATTGACCACCCAGCTTCAGAATCAGGATCCATTGAACGCCACGGACACGAACCAGTTCACACAGGAACTTGTTCAGTTCTCGGGCGTGGAGCAGCAGATCAACACGAACGCGAAGCTCGACCTTTTGATCAAGGCTTTTAACTCAAACGGCATTACGCCGTACCTTAACTATGTCGGCAAGACGGTCGAGGTTCCGGCGAACGGCGAGCTCGTGGTGCAAGGCGGCGTCGCGAATTTCACCTATACGCTGCCCTATGCGGCGCAAAACGTCACGATCACGGTAACGGACAGCGTCGGCAATGCCATCGCCACGATGGGCGGGCCCAAAGCCGCAGGGGTCAATCGGGTGTCATGGGACGGCATCGACAGTTTCGGCGCGCAAAGAGCCGACGGCGCTTACAAGCTCAGAATTGTCGCCACGGACGCGACCGGCAAGGCGATCGGCACATCGGGCGTGAACGTCATTGCGCTCGTCAGCAGCGTGCAAACCGACAGCGACGGCATGACAACGCTTTCGCTTGGGGCCAAATCCGTTCAGCCCACCGATATAACGGCGGTGTATAGCGGCATAGCGTCGTCCGCAGGCGCTTAGCTCGCGTTCAATGCGCGGACATTATAGATTCCAGCGCGACAACGTTATCGGACCGCGCCCATTCGATGCGTCGCTGGACACGACCGATCTCATTACCGTCGGGCGCGATCAGGATGTTGGCGGGTATGCCGCGCAGCCGCAGGCGGCGAATCGCGCGCCCGTCGGGATCGATGAAGACTTTGAGGTTTGTTAAGCCATGCCGCCGGTAATAGGCGGGAACCAGCGTAGCTCCTTCGCGATCCTGAGAGAGGGCGATCACCGTAAAATTTTTCGATTTCATGAAGCCCTGAAGGTTGTCGAGCGAAGGCATTTCAAGAAGGCACGTCGAACACCACGTGGCCCATATCGTAAGCAAAACGAAATGGCCTTTCAATTCGTTGGCGAGAAGATCGTGCAACGTGCGGTCACGTCCGTTGCCTTCGCGTAACAACAGGTCGGGCACTTTCCACGGCGTTTCAAGCTTGTTGAAGCTCGTCGCGAGGCTGCGCGAAGGAATCGTTTCGGCAAAGGATGTTCCGCAACACATCACAAGAAAAACGAATGTTGCGAAAGCCCGTTTAATCGGCATAAAGTAAGCCCCTGTTTCCTTTTGGCTCTCCCATGATCGATCCTAATCCTCAACAAATCGTCAACAAACGTTTGACTTGCCGCCGTGGGCGGGGAGCGGGGCTGATGCTGGCGCTAACTCTGTTTGTGGCTTTGGGCGCTTTGGCGGGCTGCGGCAAAAAGCCTTCGCAGGTTGATCCGCCCGTGGGGTCGACGGCCGAGTTTCCACGGACGTATCCCGATCCCTCGACCGATCCTCCGCCTTGAGACGGCCACCATGTATATATTTGACTACCGGAACAATGTGTTATCGGCGGAATCGGTTCCGTTGACCGACATTGCCGCGAAGGTAGGGACCCCCTTTTATTGCTATGCGGCGGAACGCATTCGCCAGAATTACGAGTCGTTCATTGAGCCTTTCGCAGGTCTGGACATCAAGGTTCATTACGCGGTCAAGGCCAACACCAACATGGCGGTTATCAGAACCTTGGCGTTGTGCGGCGCGGGCGCCGAAGTCACTTCGATCGGCGAGCTTGAGCGCGTGCTTCAGGCTGGCGTGCCGCCTGAGAAAATTATTTTCAACGGGGCGGGAAAGACCCGTGAAGATATCGTCTCGGCGCTTTTGGCCCGCGTGTACCAGATTAACGCGGATTCCATCGACGAACTTCGCCTGATCGGGCAGATTACGCTTGACAACGACCGCCGTGCGCCAGTCGTTGTGCGCGTCAACCCCGAGTTTGATCCCCGCACGCTTCGCAAAACGGTGCCTCACTACAAAGATTCCAAATTTGGCGTCGATATCGAACAGTTGGCCGAAGCGCTGATGCTGGCGGCCTCGTTGCCCGGAATCGAATTCAAGGGGCTCGCCGTTCATGTGGGAGCGCACGGCTACGATTACGAACCTTTTCGTCAGGCGTACCAAACGCTTGCGGACTTGACGCGCATATGCCGCGCGCAAGGCGTGCCTGTCGAGCGCCTCGACCTTGGCGGCGGCATGGGCATACCCTACGATGGCCAAAACGTGGCGCCGTTCAAGGATTATGCCACCATCGTCAAGGAGCTGATCGCGCCCTTGAGATGCGCCCTGTCGTTTGAGCCGGGGCGCAAATTGGTGGGTGATGCGGGCGTTCTCGTGGCGCGCGTCATTTGCACCAAAAAAACGTCCTTGAAAAATCATCTCATTGTTGACGCCGGCATGAACGATCTGTTGCGTCCCGCGCTTCACGGGGCGCGGCATGGCGTGTTGCCAGTTAAGGAAACCGAGGGGATTGCTCTCATGCCCATCACGATCAGTGGCCCTCTTTTCGAACCGGCTGATGTTTTTGGCGAAAATTACTTTTTGCCCCCTATGGCTTCTGGCGACTTGATCGCGTTGCTGCAGGCCGGTGCGTACGGCAGTTCGATGGCGTCGGCTTATTACAGCCGCCCTTTGGTACCCGAAGTCATGGTTTCGGGCTCTCGGTACGCGGTCGTGCGCCGCCGTGTTGCGGTGGCCGAGCAGATATCGTGGGAAGGCCTGCCGCCCTGGATGGAAAAAACGGAAAACGCGTAAGGTTTTGTAAAAAGAAAAAAGACATGTCGCGCCAAGACGCTTGCTGCTATGATTGAAAAAGACCATTTTCGGAAAATCTATGCTAAAAATAACACAGGCGATTCGTTCGGAATCGCCAGTGAATGAACCGACAAACAAGACTCTTTGAAAACATGAAGTTTCGCCGCGAAAAACGTTTGGCATCTTTTGATCCCTCCCAAAGCCTTGCTCTTGGCGGAGGGATGAGGCTGTCGCCGTCCGTGCGCGGTTCGCGACCTCTTAGGAAGTTTGTCGGCGCGTTTTTGTTTCTGGGCGCGTTGTCCGTGGCCGGTATTGCCTTGTGGGGCAAGCCTGCCTTTATGAATGCGTGGCCCTTTGCGGAGAAAAAGTCGCTTGACGTAAACGCGACGATCGTACCGCCCAAATACACGGAACTTCCACCTGTGGTTTTGGCCGTGGAGGCGGGGCCGCTTCATACCAGCAGCGTCGTCGATGTTCCCTTGGGAAGTACGCTCAAGGTTGATTTGCCTGACCAGGACAACCCTCCCTCGCTCGAAGTCGGAGGCAAAGCCGTTTCGTTAAAGCCGGACGGACGAGGCAGGCTGGCGGCCACGGCTTCTCTGGAAAACGGGGATTCGATCATCCTCGCGCAGGGGTGGAACGATCTGGCTTCGTGGAAGGTCCGCGTTCTGAAGGATGCCCCGCCGCGCGTGGCTTTCGTCGACGCGCCGATAAATTTCAAGCACAAGGCTACGCGCCTTTCCTACGAAGCGTCCGACGACTACGGCATAAAATCAATCGTCTTGCTCGTTCGTCCGGTTGAGGGCGGGCAGGGACCCAAGGACATCGGCATGAAGGTCGTCCTGTCCGCGCCGGGCACGCGCCACGTCAAAGAGGCGACGGTCGAGGACCTGACGTTTTTGCCGTGGGCGGGGTCGCCGGTCGATCTCCAGCTCGAGGTTGCGGACGCCGCGGGCAACAGCGCATTGAGCGAGATCAAAAGAGTCACGTTGCCGCGCCGCGAGTTTTCGCATCCTCTTGCGCGGGCTTTGGTGGAGGAGCGGGAAAAACTCTTGCAACAGCCTGACGACAGCGCGGCGCGCGACGAGATGGCCAATATCATGGCGGGCATCGCGCGGGAAACCGCGACGTACGGGGCCGATCCGGTTGTCTTTATGGCCTTGCGGACAGGGGCCGTCCGCCTTGTCCTTGACAAAGGGGACGAAGTCCTGCCGGCGGTCAGCCGCCTGATATGGCAAGCTGCGGCCCGAATCGAGGACACGATGAAGGATCAGGCACAGGAATTCCTGCGTCAGGCCCATCAAGACAAAGGTTAACGTGATTTTTTCAAGGGTCGTCATTAAACGATTGACCATGCCGCTCGCCTCGTTATGATCCGACGGTTTTTAAGGCTCGCCCCAGTGGTGGAATTGGTAGACGCGGCAGACTCAAAATCTGCTATCCGCAAGGATGTGGGGGTTCAAGTCCCTCCTGGGGCACCATTAGATTGGCTTATTGAGCGATGCGATATTAGCCAATCTTATGCCCGCCGAAGCTTTAGCGAAGTCGGGCTGGTTCATATGTTCCCAAAATGGAGAGATGGCAGCCTGTCCGCCGTAGCTCCGATGAAGCGAAGGCGGAAGCGGTTGCCCTCGTGCGAAGGAGCGAAAAAAGACATTCAGCATTCGACCGCTAAGGTGCTGAACGAGCGTGGAGAGGTGGCAGAGCGGTTGAATGCGGCGGTCTCGAAAACCGTTGTGCGTGTAAACGTACCGGGGGTTCGAATCCCCCCCTCTCCGCCATCCGCCTTCGCTAAATTTTGTCTTCGGTAAAATTTTAGCTCCGACTTTCACCTCTCACCAAGGAGGCCTTCCATGACCTACGAAACCCTTCGCCTCGTTCGCAATCTTTTGTTACGCGGCTTTGTTGCCGGTTTGGGTATTACGCTTGTTTTGGCCCTTGTCACTATGAGCTTCTGGAATACATGGATGGATGTTGCCACGGTTTGGTTCCGTACCGACGCTGCGACGCTGACGCCGATCGTGCTGCAGTTCTTTGTGGCCGTACGGTTCTTCCTGCTATACATTCTTCTTGTTCCTGCGCTGGCGCTGCATTGGTCGCTCAAGAAGGACTTTGATAAAAAGGACAAATAACCTATTGTAACGGATGTTTCTCTACTGCCTCGCACAATGAAAAGATTGTCATGAAATCCCTTGCCATCGTTTTGTTTGTCCTCTTGTCGCTGCCATCGGGCGCGTACGCTTGCGCCAACTCGCCTGAACAAATTCGAGGCGAGTTCGCGGCCGCCGACACCGACAACAGCGGTTACCTGACGCTCGAGGAATATTATGGCCCGCTTGACCGGAGGGAGGGTTCCAACGGCCTAATGAAAGTTCCGATGGAAAGCAGGGTGAAATACATCAACGCTCTCGATCTGAATAAGGACGGCCAGATCAGCTTCGACGAGTTCCGCAAAAACCGCATGCAGCAAAGATGCGGTACGAAATTTTAAGCTAACTTTCTGAGGTACCCCATGAAAAAGCCTCTTTTCGTTCTGGCGGCCTTGTTTGCGGCTATTCTTATTAGCGGGTTGTTTGTGACGACCTGCGGTACAGGCAGCCGTATTATTTCGTCGATCTGAAAGATAGCAACAAACAGCCCATGGGCTTGAACTACGGCATTATGGCCGAGCTTGGCAAGCCGCGCCGCCGACCAGTTGGCGTTGCGCTGCTCGTAGCCGGAGGCCATCGAGACGACCGAGGTCAGATATTCCGGCCCGCCCGATGCCCCATAAGCAATATCGGGTGGGAATTGGACTTCATGGAAGATCATAAGCCAAAGCTCGGGTTAGAGATCACAATTTGTGCGTTAACCAAAACACCTCATGAATTTCAAACAAATGCAGGAAGATGTTTTTCTTTAACGTTCGTGACGTTCTCCCCATCTTCGGGGCAATTTGATTTAGAGTCTTTGGGTTAAAAT
>CAZYPX010000011.1:0-28634 GCA_964649675.1 uncultured Rhodospirillaceae bacterium
TTTTAACCCAAAGACTCTAAATCAAATTGCCCCGAAGATGGGGAGAACGTCACTTCCCCTCATGTCTGCGCGCTCTATCTGGCCCCCGACAAAAACTGGAATTTGTACTTTTTATCCAGTCCCCGATCCGCCCACGCCAAGAACCTTGTGAGGAACCCTGCGGGTGCCTTGAGCCTGTTCGACACGAACCAGAAATTCGGCGGCGAGATTTGCGGAGTTCAGCTTTACGGCGGCGTGCGGCAGCTATCGCTGACCGAGTCGGTGCATGCCTTCGCCGTTTTCACCAAGCGCTTCCCCAAGCTTCTCCGCTGGACAGACGACATCCAAACTCTTTTTAACCATCTTGAAGACCGCTTTTTCGAATTCGCCATAACGGGCGGCAAGATGCTGGACGAAGCCACGTTCGGCAAAGAGATCTATATCGACTTTTCGATCGTCACGCCTACAGAGCCTACTTGAACGCGTCGGCAAAGGCCTTCAGCGCCTTGTCGATACGCGTCTGCCAGCCGGGGCCTTTGGATTTGAAGAAAGAAAGAACGCTGTCCGACAAGCGAATCGAGACCGCTTTTTTCTTTTTCTCGCCCTTGCGCACGCGACTGCGCGAGGGCTTGGCTTTTGCGGATTTACGGGCGGGTTTTCTGGATTTGGATTTCGAGGCCACGATTCCTCCTGAGGCGGGATGATTCCCTCATGTATATACGGTAATAGTGTTTGTGTGTATACGTTGACGATATAATCAACGCCGCCTCTTGGCTGCCGCTTTGTGGTAAAATCGGAAAGTTTATTTTTGGCCTAGGTTGTCGATTTAATGCCGACCACGTGTGACCATAAAAGAACGGCTCTATTCCCACTCGATCGTGCCGGGCGGCTTGCTGGTCACGTCGTAGACGACGCGGTTGATGCCGCGCACTTCGTTGATGATGCGCGTGGCCACGCGGGCCAAAAAGGCATGATCGAAGGCGAACGACTCCGCCGTCATGCCATCCACCGAGGTTACGGCGCGTAGCGCAAGCACGTTGTCGTAGGAACGGCCATCGCCCATCACCCCCACCGATTTCACGGGGAGCAACACGGCGAACGCCTGCCAGATTTTGTCATAGAGGCACGCCTTGCGAATTTCGTCGAGGTAAATCACGTCCGCTTTGCGCAGCACTTCGAGATTTTTCTCGTTGATGTCGTCCAGAATGCGGATGGCGAGGCCCGGCCCAGGGAACGGATGGCGGCCCACAAAAGTTTCCGGCAAGCCAAGCTCGCGGCCCAGCGCACGGACTTCGTCCTTGAACAATTCGCGCAACGGTTCGATCAGCTTGAGGTTCATGCGCTCCGGCAAGCCGCCGACGTTGTGGTGCGATTTGATCGTGACGCTCGGCCCGCCCGTGAACGAAACGCTTTCGATCACATCAGGATAAAGAGTTCCTTGCGCAAGAAATTCGACACCGCTGATCTTGTGCGCTTCGGCCTCGAACACATCGATGAACAGCTTGCCGATAGTTTTGCGTTTGATTTCGGGGTCTGTAACGCCCTTAAGGGCTTCGAGAAACATCGGCCCCGCGTCCACGGCGACAAGCGGAATGTTGTAGTGCTTGCGGAACAGGTTGACGACTTCGTCGCCTTCGTCCTGCCGCATCAGGCCCGTATCGACGAAAATGCAGGTGAGTTGGTCGCCGATGGCTTCGTGAATAAGGACGGCAGCAACGGCGCTGTCAACGCCGCCGGACAAGCCGCAGATAACCTTGCCCTTGCCGACTTGCGCGCGGATTTTGGCGATTTCCGTCTCGCGGAAAGCCTTCATGCTCCAGTCATTGCCACAACCGCAGATTTTATACACGAAATTGGCGAGCAACTTAGCCCCATCGGGCGTGTGCACAACTTCAGGGTGAAACTGCGTCGCGTAAAACTGGCGCATTTCGTCGGCGATGAACGCGAACGGCGCGCCCGCGCTCGTGGCGACAACCTTAAAGCCATCGGGGATTTTCGTAACGCGGTCGCCATGGCTCATCCAAACTTGGTGTTTGGAACCACGGGGCCAGAGTCCCGCAAACAACGCGCAATCGTCCACGATTTCCAGATCGGCGCGGCCAAACTCGCGGGTGTGCCCGCTTTCGACATGGCCGCCGAGCTGCATGCACATCGTTTGCTGGCCATAGCAGATGCCCAGCACCGGAACACCCAGATTCCAGACGATTTCCGGCGCGCGCGGGCTTCCTGTTTCCGTTGTCGAAGCCGGTCCACCGGAAAGGATGATGCCTTTTGGATTGAATTCTTTAACCTGCTCATCCGTGCGGTTGAAAGGATGAATTTCGCAGTACACGCCCGCCTCGCGCACGCGCCGCGCTATGAGCTGGGTGACTTGTGAGCCGAAATCGAGGATGAGGATTTTGTTCATTAATTTTCTTTAGCAGGATGATCTGAATTCAACCAGCCCCCCTACGCTAAAGCTTCGGGGGACACTCCTTCGCCTAAATCGCCTTCGGATGGCGAAGCCACCCGAAGCCGAAGGCGAAGGGTGGTGCGGGCAGCCGGACTTGAACCGGCACGCCGTTTCCGGCTTCGGATTTTAAGTCCGATGCGTCTACCAATTCCGCCATGCCCGCGACGCAAGGAGACCTTATAGCCGGATTTTTGGCCATACAATAGGGCTTTTACCCCTTGAAAAGGGCCAAAAAATCCATGGTTGCACTCGCGGCCTGGCTTGACTACATTGCCCACCTATTCCCTGGTAGCTCAGCAGGTAGAGCAGGTGACTGTTAATCACCGGGTCGGCGGTTCGAGCCCGTCCCAGGGAGCCAATTTCTTGCGAGGCAATTTCAATCAGATACCAACTGGATTCGAACTCACCCCGCATAAAGCTTTCTCCTCCCCCTTTATAAACATGAGCAATTGCTCCACTCACTGATCAGAAACAGCGAAAGAGCAACTCCTTGAATTCAATTAATCAATGGGATCTCACCCCTAGCCTTTTGAGCAGTGCGCGTTAGCGCGCTTCGTTCATGAGCGCGAGAACCTCGGCATCCTCCATCTGATCGAAAGACGCGTAGAAATACCCCACACCCGGGAAAAATGAAGGTGTTTGCAAACACACAATTTCATCAGCGCATCCTTGCAACAACTCATAAGCGGAATCCGACGAAACCGGCACAGCCACCATAACGCGCGATGCTCCAAGCTTGCGCGCGGCTTGCGCCGCCACAAACATATCTGCGCCTGTCGCCATGCCGTCATCGACAAGAATGACATGTTTACCCTTCAGATCAGGAGGCAACCTACCGCCTCTGTAAACCTCATTTCGCCGCTTAAGCTCTTCCTTCTCGCGTCTGATGATCAACTCTAAACTGCTTTGGGGGATGCCGATGCTACTTATCGTGTCCTCGTTCACGAAAACTACGCCGCCCATGGCAATCGCGCCCATAGCAAACTCTTCGTCACCTGGAACGCCGAGCTTCCGCACCAGCATAAGGTCCAAAGGTACGGCCAACGCCTTGGCCAATTCGACCCCGACGGCCACGCCACCACGCGGCAATGCCAAAATAATAACGTTTTTTTTGCCCCTGTACCCACTGAGAGCTTGGGCCAGTTGATGTCCGGCATCGCGGCGGTCAGTAAACCCCTTGTACATGGCCGGAATTCTCCTCCATATTACGCCACTCTTGCAGGCAAGTTTGATTATAACAAAGGTCTTATTATGCTAACATCAAATCCTGAAACAACGCTTGTCGTCTTCGCTCTCGATGTGGAGGCGCGTTCTCGCTTTGACACTTTCTCACCGCTCTATACCGGGGTCGGCAAGATCAACGCCACCTATAGCCTGACGCGCCGCATCGCGGAATGGCGTACGGAATCCAAGGAGCCTCCACAATGCGTCCTTAATTTGGGAAGCGCGGGCTCCAGTACCTTCGCAACAGGTACCGTCGTCAATTGCACGGGCTTCGTTCAACGCGATTTTGATGCAACGGCTGTCGGATGTGAGCCCTTCGCGACGCCATTTGATCTCGTGCCGGCATTTTTAAACAGTGGAATCCGTTTTACGGATTTTCCTGAGGGAGTCTGTGGCACAGGCGACAACTTTATGACAAGCGGCGAAGTTACGCCGTCATGGAACGTTGTGGATATGGAAGCCTATGCTCTCGCCAAGACATGCTTTATCGAAAAGATTCCGTTTGCATGCCTCAAGTATATAACCGATGGCGCAGATGGGCATGCGGCCGCTACGTGGGAAAGTATGTTGGAGGAAGCTTCCTACGCATTGCACGCATCGTTAAAAAAAATATTTCCAATTCACACGACCCTACACACTGGTGCGTTGGTTTAAAACGCAGTTTTAGGGGTATGAATATCCACGCCTGTCATTTGCCAATATTGCAGCAAGGCGTGTCCGCGCATTCCGTTCATTCAGAAAAACGCCCTGTTCATGAAGGCCGAACGTTGACGTATGATAGCGTTTTTGGACGGCCCTTTTAAATCCCCCGATTCAACAACGCCACCATAGGATTATTTTCCTTTACTGCGCGCACGGTTCGTGGTATTGACCTTTCACGGTTTGTTGTGTCCGCATGCGGCGCACGGCCCTTATTTTCCACAACGCGTCCGGTTTTATTTTCCGCCTCCCAGCCGCTAAAGCCGTGGAAGGCCGAAAGAAATTCGCGCATCCACAAGGTGGTAGATGGCGAAGCGGCGCGCAACACGGACATTCACCTATGAAGAGATATCTTATTCGCACCGTAATGCGGAAAAACCTTGATGACGATTTGAAAAAGGCGGTCAGATTTTATGAAATTCCGAAAGACGGCTGCATACGCAGCACGCGGGTCGCCCTGAACATGAGCGCCGCACAGCTGGGCATCTTGTTAAACCTGACGGAAAGCGGTGTGATCAAGAACGAACGGGCCGAAAGACTCGGCGAAATTCAATTGGGAACATTGCACCGAGCGGCGGAAGCCATGCAATGCCGTTTGGTTTACGCCTTTGCGCCCACGCGCGACGGATTGGAAAAAATATATCAAAAAAGAAGGCGTTTCGTCGCCCAGTTAAAGGCTAAGGCGGAATCGGAAAAAAAAGGAAAAGCAGACGGGCCCACGAAAGGCTCCGTCTATAGGGCGGCCGCGAAACTAAAGCCGAGCGAAGTATGGGACATCATCACGCCGACGGACGAATTGGCCCGTCTGGCCGAAAACAGCGAAGCTATCGGAGCGAAAATTCTGAAGGACGAAGCCAAGCAACCAAAGACCGCCAAGGAAAACGCGGAAAAAAAGAAAAGCCGCGAATGCGGCGGCGTTTGCTTTGTGGATGACGGGAATGCCGAGGACGGGCAAACTCCGAGCCTTGAGGATATCGACGAGCTTATTGACGCGTTGGCGGAAAAGAAGCATCAGGAAAAGCTGGCCGCGACGAGAGCGGAGCCGCAAACGTCAAAAAAAGACTTTCCGGATAGCCCTTTGAGCGGAAATGAAAGCATGGAATCGAACCGAATGGACGGAGAGGAATCCAAAGCGCCCAAAACGTAAAAGCGCAAGGCCCTAATTGCCCAAAAACTTGACCGTACCGTTAGAGGCTTGCGCGCGAAGATAGTCGCGGAAGTCAAAGCCGCGCATGGCCGCGCCGAGAAACGAGTGTTCAAGGCCAAGCTGGCCGTGAAGGTCTTGCTCGAACGCGCGAAGCGCAAGTTTTTTCACCGCGCCGTAGGATTTTGTCGGCCCCTCGGCGAGTTGCGAAAGCCAATCCATCGATTCCGGCGTGATCTTGTCGTCGTCCACAACCCTGTTCACAAGCCCAAGAGCCTGCGCTTCCGCCGAGTCGAACGCGCGGCACGATATCATCAGTTCTATGGCGCGCCCCATGCCGGCCTTGCGCGTCAGAAAATAAGAACACGCGCCATCGGGCGAAAGCCCCTTGTCCGTAAATGTAGCCGCAAACTTTGCGCTGCGGGACGCGATGACGAGATCGCACGCGAGCATGATGCTGAGCCCCTGCGCCGTCACATCGCCTTCGACGCACGCCAGAACCGGTTTGTCCATCGCTTGAAGCTCGCGGATGATGTTGTGGTAAGGCCCAACGAGCATATTGGCCTGTTCCAACGCGCGCCCCATATCGCCCTTAAAAAGGCCCATATCGAGGCCGCACATGAAGTTGCGCCCCGCGCCGTTCAGCATAACCGCGCGCACGGACCGGTCGGTCGTGGCGTTTTTCAGGATGGTGAACGTTTGAGACGCCATATCCATCGTCAACGCGTTCTTGTGGTCGGGACGGTTGAACGTCACGATCAAGGCCGAACCGTTGCGGACGGATAAAACTTCATTCGCGGGCATAACAAGCTCCAATCAGGACAGATTCGTACAGCGATTAAACGCGCCAAAAACCGTTTTGGCAATAACGCCTAAATGGGTTATGTATACGCATTCCCGTTTTTAGCTCTTTCTTGTCATGAACAGGCCAAACCCGCCCGCAAACGACGTGATTTTCGAACATACGCGCATCGGGAACATCGTACGCGTCACCGCCGTTCATGCGGCTACCGGCACCGAAGCGGTCATTCAAGGTCCGGCTGCATCGTCGCAGCACGAACTCCAGCGCATCGCGCTGGCGAAGCTGAATTACGTTATGCGCAAGCAGTCCGAGCGGAAATAGGCGGCGCGGGGATGATACCCCGCGCTAACCTTACTTGCCCATAAGCTTTTTGAACCAACCGCCGACAGTCGGCTTTTTGGCGGCCTCGGGCTGGACGGGTTGTTCGATCGCGGGAGGAGCCGGATGTTCGACGGCTTCAGGCGCATACGGCGCGATTTCGGCAGGAACGGAAGGAGCTTCAGGAGCCCGAGCGTCCGGCATATCCGGCAAGCCTTCGGGCAGTTGCGGAGTCACCAGAGCTTCGGCATCGGGCGTTTGGGGCCGTTCATCAGCGTTAGGCGTTTGAACTTCGTGCGGTTTCTGCGCCCCGGGAACCATCGGTGAAATGATCGGCGCTGCAGGCGCGGCGGGCGCGGCAAATGAAGGCGGCACCAAAGCTTCAGCCATCACGTGCACCACACCGTTTGTCGCGGGCAAATCCGGCGCGGCGAAAACGGCCGTGTTGACTTTCACGGGTTCCACCTCGCCTTGAAAAGCGAGCGTTTCGCCGTTCATCGCCGCAGGACCTGCGCGACGTCCCCTGATGTTCGTGAAATACACCGTGCTTCCTTTAATGACGTGGTATTTGACGAAGTTTTGCATAGCCTCCTTGTCCGTATTGATGCGGCTGGCCACGTTGGCCGGAATTTTCCCCATCGCGTCGTTCGACGGTGCGAAAACCGTGTAGGAATCCGTTTTATCCTCAAGAGCCTTTTGCAAGCCCGCTTTGTTGACTATGCTGGCGAACTTGCTCAAATCCTTATGATTGGCGATGATCTGCATGACGTTCTGCGGCCCTTTGTTGCCTTCGACCGCAAAAGCCGCACCGGACATCGCAACCGCCGTCAGCACAATCAATAGCGCGTGGTTCATTTTTTTCATTGAGGATCTCCATTCTGGATTTCGTTTTTCAATGGCCAAGCTAAACAATCCGGATTTAAGGGTCAACAGCCATGCATTCGCATTTAGACGTATTGATAGACAACCCCTGAATCATGTTAGCATTAAAGATTGCAAACATAAAAACTAAACATTCAGGGAGTCAAAATTATGGCACGCAAAAAAATCGCTTTGGTCGGCGCCGGTCATATCGGCGGGACTCTGGCCTATATGTCCGGACAAAAGGAACTGGGCGATATATACCTCATCGACGTTGCTGATGGTTTGGCCGAAGGCAAAGCGCTTGATCTTACCCATGCGGCCCCCGTCGGCGGCTTCGCTTGCACGTTCGTGGGCGGAACGGATTACGCGCTGATGAAGGACGCAGACGTTATCGTCGTGACGGCGGGCGTTCCACGCAAGCCAGGCATGAAGCGCGACGATCTGATCGGAATCAACACCGGAATCATCAAAACCGTGGCCGAGAACATCAAAAAATACGCGCCTAATGCTTTTGTGATCGTCGTCACCAACCCGCTGGATGTCATGGTATGGGTCATGCATCAGGTGACCGGATTCCCCCCCCATCGAGTCGTCGGCATGGCCGGAATATTGGACACAACGCGCTTTCGAGCCCTGCTCGCCATGGAGTTCAACGTCTCGCCGCAGGACGTGCAAGCCTGCGTGCTTGGCGGGCACGGCGATACGATGGTGCCGCTCGACAGATTTTCCAGCGTCGGCGGCATTCCTCTGCACGATCTCATCAAGATGGGCAAGATCACTAAGGATCGCCTGAGTGAAATCGTCGAACGCACCCGCGACAGCGGCACGGAAATCGTCAAATTGCTCAAGACAGGGTCGGCGTTCATGGCTCCCGCCGCCTCGATCGTCGAAATGATCGAAAGCTTCGTCAACGACAAAAAGCGCGTGCTTCCTTGCGCCGCGCATCTTAACGGCGAATACGGCGAGAAAGATATCTATGCCGGCGTACCCGTTATGCTTGGCGCGGGCGGGGTGGAAAAAATCATCGAATTGCCGTTGAACGCCGAGGAAAAGGCGCTTTTCGTAAAATCCGTTCAAGCCGTGCGCGATTTGGTGGATGTCGCAAGGCCGATGCTGAACGGCGACGCAAAGCCCAATGAACGGAACGTGGCATGAAGGCAGCAGGCATCTGATAATCAGCGTCATTCACGTGGAAGCGGGTCGAATGACTTAATAGGAAGCGCAGGCATGCGACACAAAATCCCCTTTTTCACGGGGATGACACAGGGTATAGCCACTCACATCACAATGTTCTAAACATCCCTCATGGACCTTTCGGAACTTCTGCCACAAATCCTTTTGTATCTCTTTGGGGGAATGCTGGGCCTTATCAGCGCCGGACTCGGCGGTCATTTCGGCTACCGTTCCGCCGACCGGCTTCCGGGCGAAAGCCGACTGCCGCACTGCGTGTTCTGCTTGCGCAGGCTGCGCTGGTTTGAATATTGCCCTCTGTTGGGGTGGCTTTTGCGAAATCAACCGATGTCCCTGCCCTGCCCGTGCGGCAAACAAAAGGGCCTGTGGGCTCAGCCGCTTGCGGAAATAATCGGCTTTGTTCTAGGGATGGCCGCCGTCGCGCTTGGTGGATGGTCGTGGAGCGTCGTTCCTTTGTGCCTCGGTTTGGGATTATTGCCCGCCATCGCTATGGTGGATTTGTTTTTCGGCCTGATACCTGACGAGATGAACGTCTTGCTCGGCCTGTTCGGGTTTTTATGGCTTTTAACGGGCGACGGCGATGTCTTTATGGGAATCGTCACCGCCACGGGGCTTTTGGCGTTCAGCCTTTTCCTCGCGATCTTCTACAGCAAATGGCGAGGTCAGGAGATGCTCGGACTCGGCGACGTGAAGCTTTTCGCCGCCGCTGGTTTGTGGCTGCCCGTCTTGATCGTGCCGTGGTTCCTGTTCGGGGCCGGAGCCATCGGCGCGGCTTTCGGCATGCTTTGGAAACGCGCGGGCGGAGGAAAGGAGTTTCCCTTCGCGCCGGCTTTGTGCGTGTCGCTGGCCGTTTGCATCTTTTACCAAGTGTACGTCACCGGCTGGATTTAAGACCCCGAAAAAGAAACGGCCGCACTTTCATGCGGCCGCTCCATTTATAAGCCTCGTTATCTGGGCATCACGACCGTGTCGATGACGTGAATAACTCCGTTGGAGGCTGCAATATCCGTTTGAACGACTTTCGCGTCGTCAACCATCACGCCGCCGTTCTGCATGCGGATCGTAAGCGTTCCGCCATGCACGGTTTTGGCGGAATCCAACTTAACCACATCCGCCGCCATGACCTTACCCGAAACAACGTGGTAGGTAAGGATTCCTTTGAGCTTTTCCTTGTTCTCAGGTTTCAGAAGATTATCAAGCGTACCTTCGGGAAGCTTTGCAAAGGCTTCGTCCGTCGGGGCAAAAACCGTGAACGGGCCTTTCCCTTTCAAGGTATCCACCAAGTCGGCGGCCTGAAGCGCCGTCACCAGCGTGCCAAATGAACCGGCGCCGATAGCCGTATCAACGATGTCTTTAGGCCTTTCATGCATGGCAGCCATAGTCGGCGCGGCCGCTAGCAACATTAACATTGCCAAAGTCAGTGTTTTTTTCATGGAGGCCCCCTTTTCTGCGGTTTAGGTGAAAATTACAGGACCGTTTCTGTGCTCGATCATAGTTAATTCGTTCTATGTTGTCAATGAAAGAGGGGTTTTTATTATGCGAATTCGCGCGGCCTTGAGTCCGTGCGCCTTACCACCTAGTATCCGCCTTCATGTCCTTTGCGCGGTCAATTGCCACGGTTAGCGGGTTTACGGTTATCAGCCGTGTCGGCGGCTTTATCCGCGACCAGCTAACGGCCATTTTCCTCGGCGCAGGCACCGAATCCGACGCTTTTTTCGTGGCGCAGAAACTGCCCAATCTGTTCCGCAGCCTGTTCGCGGAAGGCGCGTTCACGGCGGCCTTTGTGCCCCTGTACGCCGCCGAGCGCCAGAAAAAAGGCTTTGAACGCGCACAAAAATTTGCCGCCGAAGCCTTGGCCTTGCTCGTATCCGTTCTTGCGCCGTTTTCGGTTCTTATGATTGTTTTTATGCCGATGGCGATCCTCGTCATCGCGCCTGGCTTCCGCAACGAGCCTGATAAGTATGATCTGGCAGTGTCTTTCAGCCGCATCACATTTCCCTATCTCCTGCTTATCTCCATCACGGCCCTGCAGGGCGGCGTGCTGAACGCCAACAACCGCTTCGCCCCGCCGGCCGCCGCGCCGATCGCCCTTAACATCGTTATGATCGGGGGATTATGCCTTGCGTGGAAGCTGGATCTTCCCATGGGCGCAACGCTGTCTTGGGCGTTGCTGATCGCGGGCGGCGTACAATGTTTTTGGCTGTACATAAGTTGCGTCCGCGCCAAGCTAACCATCCCGCTTGCGCGCCCAAGTCTTGGCGAAACAAGCGCGCGCCTGTTCAAAAACGTCGGGCCAGGCGCGATCGGCGCGGGGGCGGCGCAAATCAACATCATGCTGTCCACGATTTTAGCTTCGTTTTTGCCGACGGGCGCGGTGTCGTTCCTGTATTACGCCGACCGCCTGAACCAGTTGCCGCTGGGCATCATTGGAATTGCCGTGGCGACGACTCTTCTGCCGACGTTGGCGCGCCATGAAGCGAACGGCGACAAGGACAAGGTGCGGCATTACACCAGCCGCGCGATCGAGTTTTCCTTGTTGCTCGGCCTGCCCGCAGCGATCGGTCTCGCTCTGGCGGGAGAACCGATCATCCGTACGCTGTTCGAGCACGGCAAATTCTCGTCCGCCGACACGGCGGAAACGGCCAAGGCTTTGGCGGCCTATGCCTTGTGCGTTCCGGCGTTCATGCTGGTTAAGGTGTTCAGCGCGCGTTTTTTCGCGCAACAGGACACCAAAACGCCGGTTGTGATAGCGATTTATTCCATGATAACGAATGTCGCCGTGGCTTTGCTGCTTTTTGGGCCGCTCGAACACGTAGGCATCGCGCTTGCGACCAGCGTCGCCACATGGGCAAACGCGGGACAGCTTTATTGGCGGCTGCGCAAGCGCGGCGAACAAATCGCCGATCCTAAACTGCGCCAACGCTTGCCGCGATTGGCACTCAGCGCTCTGGGCATGGCGCTTGCGACCTATCTGGCCGTGACGTTCTTTTCGCAGCCGGGCGTTGCGCCGCTGCCCTTGCTTCAACGCGTTCTTGCGCTCGGCGCGATTATCGCTTCATCCGCCGTGTCGTATGCGGCCTTTCTGCTTATGACGGGCGCCTTACATTGGGGCGAAGCCGCAAACCTGTTACGGCAAAAAGGAAAAACGACCTGAAACCCCAGAATTACGGTTTCGGCCGGAGAATCCTGCCCCGCGTTTGCTGGAGAATGTTTTTCGGGGGATTTTTCAAGGCGGTCTTTATCGTCTTGAACGCGCCGTTCCACCGAGCCTGCATGAACTTGCGGAAGTGGTCAGCCGTTTCGGGAGATACGTTCTTGTACGCGTCGATCACCTCGAACGCTTTCGGCAAGTTCTTTTCGATCATCGCCACGTCCTCCTGAAGCTCCTCACGCGAAAGACGGAACTCGTCCGCAAGGCCGATAACCCTTTTGGCATCCAACTGGCCAATGTTGTAAAGTTTTTTTCCGCCGACCTCGAGAGCGACTTGCTTAAAGTCGGCGTACATAGCGCTGCTGAGAAGGTCGTAGTTGGGGGTCAGGCGATAAACGTTACCTGCTTTCATCAGGGCGAAGTTCTTAAGATGCGCATCGGTATTGCCAATTAGCATATCAACGGCGATACGACGGAAAAGGACCCGCAAGTCGCCGAGATCGGTCTTGATGCCGTTCTGTTTGGCGGAAGAGGCATGTTCGGCAATAAAATCGGCCATTTGCCTGTAGGAACCGTCGTATTTTTCCTCAGGAGCTTTGCCAAGAAGCTGGTTAAATTCATAAAAAGGAATTTTTCCGCCTCTTTCATCGCGATCGAAACGCCTGATAAAAAGCGCTTCACTTTCATAGTCCTTAAGCCTTCCCAGCTTGACGTCGCAAACGCGGTCTTCCGGCAAAAGGGCCGCGACTACGCGCGTAGCCAGATATTCGTTGTGCAGGATATTCCTGAATATGCGTTCAGGCCGCTGAAGCTTGGCAATGTGCGTACCATCTCTTCCACCGTCCGCGATCTGGAAAACCGCGTCTTGGCCTTCAATGGCCAACACTTTTGGATGCACGCCCGGCATTAACGCGTTTTGTTCCAGAGCCGCACGCTCAAACTCGGAAAACACATCCTCGGGATGCGGCGAAAAATGCTGGCCGGGGATTATCGAAAAAGCGCCGATGCAATTGCGCCCGTACTGCGCGATAACATCGGCCGAATGCGTAAGCGGTGAAACGCGTCCACCCGTATATATTTTCTGTATTTCTTCGAGCCACCCCTCGGAAACGAAGTTCGCGAAAAACGGATGAAGCGTATTATGCTCATAGGTCTTTGCGGAGAGGGGCATGGTCACGCAAAGCTCGTGGCCGCCTTTTTCGATATAATCCGTGTCATAACGAAACTCGTAACGGCATGGTTCATAACGGCACAGATAGCCGACCTTTGTCTCTCCTTCCCATACGCTAAAAATAAACTTGTTTTCCATTGGCTTAGTATATCACGCCCTTTATGAAACTAATCCTAGCAACCGCGCAATAATTCATGCTTTTATTTATAACTTATTGTTTTAAATAAGTTTATTCTTTAAAGATATCGAGTAAAGCTCCAAAGTCCTCATAAGCGTTCAAAAGAAAGCCCGTGAAGCCACGTTACCGCAGAAATAGAAATTTTATTACCCAACGTCTGGATATTTTGTTGCGCTGCAACGCATTTTTATTGCGTAAATAGATGCTTGAAAATGCTAACAGAAGATCGGATTTTCTTAGCTTTTTTCCTCAAACAACCAAGAATTGGTAATTAGTTCCCCATAATTGGTAGCTATGGGCTTGCCAAGCGCTGTTTTCTGTTAATCATTTTTTTACCACAGAATCAATGAATTAGTTTCAGGTGTCGTCGTGTATACTACCCTTATTGGGTAGTTATTCTTTAAAGGGATTTTGGGAGACGACACAATGTTAGACGCTAATGTTTACGCTGCCGCCACGACCGCCTTTATTGGGGGACTTTCCCTCATTCCGGTCTTTCTCACTGTTGCTGCGGGCCTTATGGACTCGTTCGGCCTTGGGCGTAGGGGTCACGGCCTGAGCGCTAATGGGAGCTGCAGCCTGCCCCTGAACTTGTGGCAGAGCGTTCGTGACGGTCTGTGCAGGCAAAGCGGAACTTTGCGTGGTCTGCGTCACGGGCAAGGGCAGAATTTGGATCATATCGAACCGCCCAATACAGAAAACAACGCCGCGTATAACATCTATAAGACATTATCACATGGGTTCCATAAAGGAATTGTTAACGGTAACGTGTTCAAAAATGAAGATGATTCTGTCTTTTTTCATAATTTTGAAGATGTTAGCGCATTAACGAGGGTTTCATGAGGAATCGCATGCTGGAAGAACTCCCATCCTTAATGGAATTGGCGCGCGACAAGACGGAATCCGCGCGCGTGCAACTGGCCGGAAGGCTCGCGAACCTGTTTCTTTCAGGCGAAGTCGTTTTGACCGAACACGAAGAAGACATGGTGAAGGAGCTGATCGACATGCTCGTCAGAACCGAGGACGTCTCGGTGCGTCACGAGCTTGTGCGCCAGTTCGTCGATATCAAAAAAGTGCCGCGCAAGATCGCCCTGAGCCTCGCATGCGGCACGATTGAGCTCGCGCGCTCCGTCCTGCAATCCGTCGAGACTTTTACGGACGACGACCTCATCACCATCGCCGAAACGCAAAGCGCCGAGTACGCCTGCGCCATCGCCGCGCGCAAGGAAGTAAATGAGGCCGTTGCCGACGCCCTCGTCACCACGGGCAGCCTTAAAGTCATGCAGATCGTGGCCGAAAACCTCGGCGCGAAGCTTTCGCCCAAAGCCATCGGCCTTCTCTCCGAAACGGCGCGCCTCGTCGTGAGCCTTCAAGAACCCATATTGCACAGGCCCGAGTTGACGCCCGACATCGCGTCGAAGCTGTACTGGTGGGTTTCGCAGGATTTGCGCCGCCATACGATCGAACGCTTTGGCTTTTCGGCCGGTCTGCTCGACCTCGCGCTCGCCAAAGCCATCGAAACAAAACTGAACGAACACATATTCGAACGTCACGAAAACGCCGCCATGGTTCAAGTCGCCGACTGGATGGAGGAACGCAGGGCCATCAACGCGGCCATATTGCCGAAACTTTTGCGGCTTGGACACTTCCGCCTCTTCAACATCGCGTTGGGCCGCTTGAGCGGGCTGGAAGCGCCTTCCATCGACATCATCGTGGGCGAACTGGGCGGACGGCTTTTGGCTGCCGTTTGCCGCTCCATTGGCATCGACAAGCCCAGCTTTGTCTCGATCTTCCTGCTCTCGCGGGCCGCGCGCACGGACGAGCATGTCGTCAACCCGCGCGAATTGAGTCAGGCTCTGGCGGCTTACGACAACGTTTCGGCGGACACGGCGCGCGGCATGATCGCCGCATGGCAGACCGATCCGGAGCAATTGATGAAATACGCCAAGACGTCGTAACGGGGCCTTCCAAGGTTGCGACGGCTATTTGTTATCGCCCATCTTGAGCGCGGCGATGAAGGCGCTTTGCGGAATTTCGACTTCGCCGAACTGGCGCATGCGCTTTTTGCCCTCTTTCTGCTTTTCAAGCAGTTTGCGCTTTCTTGTGATGTCGCCGCCGTAGCATTTCGCCGTCACGTCCTTGCGTAGCGCCGAAAGCGTTTCGCGCGCGATCACGCGCCCGCCTATGGCGGCTTGAATGGCTATTTTAAACATATGCCTTGGTATTAATTCCTTAAGACGCTCGCAGAGCATCCGCCCGCGTTTTTCCGCGACCGAGCGATGCACAATGCACGCCAACGCATCCACGGGGTCGTTGTTCACCAAAATGTTCATCATCACCAGATCGCCCTCGCGGTAGCTGTCGAGCGCATAATCGAAGCTGGCGTACCCTCGGCTGATGGATTTCAGGCGGTCGTAAAAATCGAACACGACTTCGTTAAGCGGCAAGCGATAGACCAGCATCGCGCGCTGTCCGACATAAGTCAGCTCTATCTGCTCGCCGCGACGGTCGTTGCAGAGTTGCAAAATGCCGCCGAGGTAGTCGTCAGGGGTCATGATGGTCGCCTTGATCCACGGCTCCTCGATGTGATTGATGCGCATGACATCAGGCATGTCCACCGGATTGTGCAGATGCATCATCGTCCCGTCGGTCTTATAGATGTGATAGATGACCGATGGCGCGGTGGTTATGAGGTTCAGGTTAAACTCGCGCTCCAGACGTTCCTGAATGATCTCAAGATGCAACAGGCCGAGGAAACCGCAACGGAAACCGAAACCGAGCGCCGCCGAGCTTTCGGCCTCGAACTGAAAGCTGGCATCGTTCAGCGCGAGCTTGCCCAAGGATTCGCGCAAGTGCTCGAAGTCCGCCGCGTCCACGGGAAACAATCCGCAGAACACGACGGGAACCGACGGCTTGAACCCCGCCAGCGCCTCGGAAGAAGGTTTGCGCTCGTCCGTGATCGTGTCACCGACTTTGGTGTCGCTTATCTGTTTGATGCCCGCCGTGATGAAGCCCATCTCGCCCGGGCCGAGTTCCGGCACTTCGACCTTTTTGGGCGTGAAGATACCCACGCGATCCACGTCGCGCGTAGCGCCCGTCGCCATAAAGCGAACCTTTTGGCCTTTGCGCAAAACGCCGTCGACAACGCGCACAAGGATGACAACGCCAAGATAGGCATCGTACCAGCTATCGACCAAAAGCGCTTTTAACGTGGAATCCCTGTCGCCCTTGGGCGGCGGAAGACGTGTGACGACGGCTTCGAGCACGTCGCCGATCCCCAGCCCCGTTTTTGCGGAAATAAGAACCGCTTCCGAAGCGTCGAGGCCAATCACATCCTCGATCTGCTGCTTGACGCGATCCGTGTCGGCAGCCGGCAGGTCGATTTTGTTCAGGACGGGAACGATCTCATGCCCGTTGTCGATCGCCTGATAGACGTTGGCGAGGGTTTGCGCCTCCACGCCCTGCGAAGCGTCCACCACGAGCAAAGAGCCCTCGCAAGCCGCGAGGCTACGGCTCACCTCATAGGCGAAGTCCACATGTCCAGGCGTATCCATGAGGTTAAGTTGGTAGTTTTCGCCGTCCTTGGCTTTGTAAATTAGACGGACGGTTTGTGCCTTGATCGTGATGCCGCGCTCGCGCTCGATGTCCATGCTGTCGAGGATTTGCTCGCGCATTTCGCGCGCTTCGAGCGCTCCGCACGTCTCGATCAGGCGATCGGCCAGAGTCGACTTGCCGTGATCGATGTGCGCGATGATCGCGAAATTGCGTATGTGAGACAGCGGCTTCATGTTTTTCCTTGCATCTGGACAGGCAGAAAGACCAGAAAAACAAACAAAATTCAAGCCATTATCGGCGTTAACCTTCGGTTCGCCTACCCTTTTGAAAGTATTATTGTTCTGTGATCGGCACACGCCATGATTTAGTATGGATGGTCATTTATTAATCTCATAACCAAAAGGAATTATGACATGAAGCCGTTCGAGTTTAACAAACCTGAGGACACAAATACGTTCACTTCAAGGCGCGAGTTGGGTTGGAGCCTTAGCAATCCACCCAAACGGATGCAATTTTCCCTCTTCAAAAACCAGCCGCGCAAGTACACTTTACCGGACGAGACCGACCGTTCGGCGCGCAACGCCTTTTTCCGCAAAGCGGCCGCGCTTCTCGTCGGCCTTGCCGCTGGAAGTTATTTGGTTTACGGCGTCATGCGCCCTCATGCGGAAAACACCGTGGCCAAGCCGCAAGCTACCGTTGTCGCCCCGAAATAACCGACGTTGACGACAGGCTTTTTCCATCGGCACATGAAAGGTAAAGATGCGCCATAACGATCACGTCCTCGCGCGCCGCCGCTCTGACGCGACACATGCCTTTCCAGACCGAGAAAAAACATGGAACGGCCATGAGGTTCGCCGGAGCTTCAAGAAAACGGCGCGGCGAATCCTGTGCCGTGGCGCGCTTATCGCAGCCACCCTGGGCTTGGGCCTTCATCTCATGATCGCCAACCTCAGCCGCACCGCGCACAGCGTACCTGAACAGGAGTTGAAGAACTACATTGTTAAGCATCAAGACGACGAGCCTTACTGGCGTCTTGCGCGCGGCGTGACCAAGATTTTCTTTTTCAGCGTCAACGCGGGCAAAGAAACGGCGCAGATGCTGAATTCACAAACCGGCAGTAAAAACACGCCAATCAAAGGCCCCATGTCCTTAGAGGAACTTGGCAAGAGGTTGGCCGTCAATCTGATCTTCGGCGAAGAGACCGCATCCCGAGATTTTCCGGCGCGCCACCATGCGCCTGCCCCCACCGATCCGCAATAGCCCCGAATAAAATTCCCTCAAACCTTCCTCGCCGAACCTTTTCAAACAATAAAAAACGCCGCGTCTTGCGACACGGCGTTTTTCTTATAGTCTGATCGAGTTCTTATTCTCTGCTGAACACGATCTCGGCGCGGCGGTTTTGAGCCTCGCGCACCTGATCGTTGGTCGGGACCAGAAGCGAGGATTCGCCCGCGCCAACCATATGGATCTCGCCCGAAGGCACGCCAAGACGGTTGAACTCTTTCTTCACGGATGCTGCGCGGCGTTCGGAAAGTTTCTGGTTGTATTGCGGCGTGCCCATCGTGTCGGTGTGGCCCGTCACGACGATGCGGACGTATTTACCCGACTTATAGTCTTCGGCCGCGGTCGCGATGATGCGCTTGGCTTCAGGCGTAAGGATCGACTTGTCGAAGTCGAAGAACACCATGTAGCTTTGCGGGACTTCCGGAACCGCAGGACGAACAACCGGAGGCGCGGCAGGAGCCGGCACAGGCGCAGGCTGGGCAACAGGAGGCAAAGGCCTGGCTTCCGGCGGCGCGAACGTGTAACGAATGCCCAACACGACGTTGTGCGAGGAGTTGTCGGTCGTCGCGCGGTCACCGAGGTTGGTCTTGTATTTCTCGTCCAACGTGCGGAAGTAACGGTAATCCGCCGTAAGCGCCCAGTTATGGGTCATCGCAGCGGCCATACCGCCGATGAACTGGTACGCGAACGTCGGACGCGTGCTGTCAAGCGTGCGGCCGTTGATCGTGCGCATATCGTCCGCCATCGGGATGCCGAGACCGATACCCGCGCCGAGATAAGGCGTTACCATCGTGCCCGTGTAGATGTCATACAGAACGTTGCCCATCATGCTGACGTTCGACATATGCCCGCCGTTCGACGGGCCGGCGTTTGTGCCTTCGACCGTATCCACCTTGGCGCGGCGGTAAGCAAGTTCAGCCTCGGTGCGGAAACCGTTGCCCCAGATATAGCCGCCGCTTCCTACGACGCCCCAGCCCGTTTTGTATTTGATGATGTTGGTGATGTTATCGACATTGCTGTCGGCGTTTTCCTGAAACACCGGCATGCCGCCAAGACCTACGTACCATGCGGGCTTGGTGCTTTGGGCCTGCGCGGATCCCGGCCCCAAAAGGGCGAGAGCCAAACCCGCAAGCATCAGAAAACGTTGTGCTTTCATAGAAACATCTCCTTGGGATGTGAAAAAGAGGACTTAAAGAGGCTTGTCACGATCTTGTTTATCATTTTTTTACCAATATTGCTTGGGTTTTTTACGAATCGGGCAAAAAAGTACATTTAGCATGTGGCGATTCGGCAACAAAATAACCATATCCTATTGATTTTATTAAACCACAAAGGTTAACGCCGAAGTTTTCTGAAAATCAACGCATCAGGCCGGTTTCATGGTATCTTGAACCGCCAGATGGCCGGATGGCCGCGCGCACGTCTTTGCTGCTTCGCAGCTTTGGCGCGGCGCGAGGAAAGTCCGGGCTTCAGGAGATAAAGGTGCCGGATAACGTCCGGCGGGGGCGACCCCAGGGAAAGTGCCACAGAGAATAGACTGCCCGCCTTCGCCGCTATGCGGCTACGGCGAGGTAAAGGTGAAAAGGTGCGGTAAGAGCGCACCGCGCAACTGGCAACAGGGGCGGCAGGGCAAACCCCACCTGAAGCAAGACCGCATAGGAACCGCGCGCGTGGCCGTGTCCGTCAAAAGACAAACGCACGCACCGTTATCTCCACGGGACGGTTCGGGTTGGTCGCACGAGGTGTCCGGCGACGGACATCCTAGATGAATGGTCATCCGTTATCGCTTGATAACGACAGAACCCGGCTTACAGGCCATCTGGCTTTTTTACATACGCCCGTCCAAATTTCCTTTTCTGCCCTTTTGGCCATCTCTGCCTTTGCAGCGACCTTCGCCTTGGCGTTTGTTTCAGCAACCAAAATAAAAGGACTTTCTCGCTTTCGTGGAAATGACACAAAGGCTATGCTCGGTTCATGAAAAAGAGCAGCAAATCAACCGCTTCCCTCACGCCCCTCGAAGCGCAGGCCGAGATGGCCAGGCTGGCGCAGGAAATCGCGCATCACGACGCGCTGTATCACCAAAAAGACGCGCCGGAAATTTCCGATGCCGCGTATGACGAGCTTCGCAAGAAATATCGCGCCTTGCGCGACGAATTCCCTCACCTCGCGCCTAAAGACGACCCTGAAAAGCGCGTCGGGGCCGCGCCCGCCGCCGCGTTCAGCAAAGTCAAGCACAGCGTGCCGATGCTTTCGCTCAGCAACGCGTTCAGCGACGACGACGTGGGTGATTTTGTGGCCCGCATCCGCCGCTTTTTGCAACTGCCGGACGACACGCCTCTGGCCTTCATGGCCGAGCCGAAAATCGACGGCCTGTCGTGTTCCATTCGCTATGAAAACGGCAAACTGGTTCAGGCCGCCACGCGCGGCGACGGCGCTACGGGCGAAAACATCACGGCCAATGTCCGCACCATCAAAAACGTTCCGCAGACGCTGAAAGGCCACGCCCCCGCCATCATCGACGTGCGCGGCGAAATCTATCTCGACAAACAGGATTTCATAAAGCTCAACGCCGCGCGCGAAGCCGAAGGCGAACCGGCGTTTGCCAATCCCCGCAACGCGGCCGCTGGCAGCGTGCGGCAGCTCGACCCAAATATTACAGCCAAACGCCCGCTTAAATTCTTTGCTTACGCTTTGGGCGAGATTTTAGAACTGAATGATTTGTCATCCCCGCAAAAGCGGGGATCCAGCGCGGGCGATAGCGAGCATATGAGTCATATGGCCCGCGGACGCGGGCCGCTGGATTCCCGCTTGCGCGGGAATGACGCTTGGTCCCGTAGCGTTTTGTCATCACAACAAACTTTGCGGCAACAACTCAAGGCATGGGGATTTGCGCTGAACGAGCCCGCCAAGATGTGCGCGACGACAGATGACATGCTCGCCTACTACCGCGACATCGAACAAAAACGGCATGCCCTGCCCTACGACATCGACGGCGTAGTGTACAAACTCGACGATGTCGCCTTGCAGGAACGCCTCGGCTTCGTGAGCCGCGCGCCGCGTTGGGCCATTGCGCACAAGTTCGCCGCCGAACAGGCTGAAACCAAACTGCACAAGATCATCATTCAGGTTGGCCGTACGGGAGCGCTCACACCCGTAGCGGAACTTGAACCAGTCACCGTCGGCGGCGTGGTGGTTAGCCGCGCCACGCTGCACAACGAAGACGAAATTGACCGTAAGGACATCCGCGAAGGCGACATTGTGCGCATCCAGCGCGCAGGCGACGTCATCCCTCAGGTGCTTGAAGTCGTTCTGAGCCAGCGCCCCAAAAACTCGAAAAAGTTCAAGTTTCCGGATCACTGCCCCGAATGCGGCTCGCTCGCCATGCGCGAGGAAGGCATGGCGGTGCGGCGTTGCACAGGCGGCCTTATCTGTCCCGCGCAAGCCGTCGAGCGCCTGCGCCACTTCGTCAGCCGCAACGCTTTCAACATCGAAGGGCTAGGCGAGGAACGTATTCTGGAATTATGGCAAGCCAATCTTCTTAAAACGCCTGCCGATATATTTCGGCTTCACGCACACCGAGAACAACTCATTCGAAGCAAAAGTCAAAAGGAAGATACGAAAAAGAAAGATGGCCGCGTAAAATCGACAGATAATTTATTGGCCGCCATCGAAGCACGCCGCACGATGCCGCTTGACAAGTTCATCTACGCGCTCGGCATCCGTCAGGTCGGCGAAGCCACCGCAAAACTCCTCGCGCGTCATTACAAAAGCCTGAAAGCATGGCGCGAAGCGATGATCGCGGCAAATAAAGGAAACGCCGATGCCCTCGCCGACCTTACCAGCATCGATCAAATCGGCCCACTCGTAGCAAAAGACATCGTCGCGTTTTTTGCCGAAGGGCATAACCTGCAAGCGCTCGACGACTTGGCGCGAGAGGTCAAGGTCGAAGACTTCACCGCGCCCAGCGCCGATAACGCGCCGCTAGCCGGAAAAACCATCGTGTTCACGGGAACGATGCAAAGCATGGGCCGCGCCGAAGCCAAAGCCAAGGCGGAATCCCTCGGTGCGACGGTCGCCGGCTCGGTATCGAAAAAAACCGACTTCGTCGTCGTGGGCGCAGACGCGGGCAGCAAAGCCGCCAAGGCGCAAGAGCTGGGCGTAAAGGTGCTAAGCGAAAAGGACTGGATGGCCTTGGCCGACCTTTGAAGATTTTCTTGCAGCGTTACACTTTTTTGGCGTGCGCCGAGTTTTAAGGGGGCAAGTCTTTGTAAGACAACACATTTTCTGCGTTTGTTTACCCGTACGGATTCATGCTCCCTATGGCTTAACGCACTGGTAAGCAGTTTGGTTGTAGTATGACAGGCTGAATAAAATTATACCCTTTTTCTCCACGTGGGCTTTGATCTTGTCCTCATTTACAAAGACTGTTAGCTGTTAGAATTATCGTTTTATCGTGAGGTTTTCGTGACAACCGAAGAAGAAAATGTTGATTCCGACAAATTGGCGCATCAGGCCATGGAGCACCTGAACCGCGACGGATTGCCGCCCACGCCCAACAACTTCGCCGTCTATTACTCCTATCATTCCAACGAAAATGGCAATTTGAAAATGGCCATGGAGGCTCTGCTGAGCCAATTCGGCCGCCTGAACCAACAGCAATGCACGGCCCTGTATCAGGCTCATCTGAGCCTGGAGGCGGAGCACAACGTTTTGACCTCGGCCTCGAACAGCATTGAATCCGAAATCAACCGCGTCATGCTCGTGATCGACCAAACATCGAAGGGCGCGCAAAAATACGACAATACGCTATCGTCTTTTTCAGGATCGCTTCAATCGTCGTCGTCGCTCGACCAGATACGGCTCGCCGTCGCCAAGGTGGCAAGCGAAACGCGCTCCATGGCCGAACAGAACAAGCGCCTGCACAACCAGCTTACCCAATCGACCCAGCAACTCACAGAAATGCGCTATAACCTCGATCAAGTGCGCAAGGACTCGCTCAAGGATCCGCTCACCGAAATCGGCAACCGCAAGTATTTCGAAGTCGAGCTGGAAAAAGTGACGCAGGAAGCCAAAGAAACAAACTCGACGCTTTCGATCCTTATGGTCGATATTGATCATTTCAAGAAATTCAACGACACCTACGGCCATCTGATAGGGGATCAGGTTTTAAGGCTTGTGGCGCGGACTCTTATCGAAAACCTGAAAGGCCGCGACATCATCGCGCGCTACGGCGGCGAGGAATTCGTCATTCTCCTCCCCAACACAGACGTTATGGCGGCCGAGAAAGTCGCCAACCAACTACGAGACAGCCTCGGCACCAAGCAGATCAAGCACAAACAAACGCAGGAAACGCTCGGAGTCGTGACGATCTCGCTCGGCGCCACGGAATACTGCCCGAACGAGGATATCGAAGCCTTCATCAACCGCGCCGACGAAGCTCTTTACGAGGCCAAACAAACGGGGCGCAACAGGGTTTGCCGCAAGATGCTCACAAGCTTTGAAAAAACGGCCATTTCCAACAATCTCGGCACCAAGGGCACGCAATAGGCCGACTTTATATGGCCTTGCCCTTGAATCCCGTCGCAACAATATAGCTTTCCGATGAATCGGCGCGGCAGGCAGACGGCTTTGCGTGTCTTACCTTGGCGAAATGACGATTCAAAAGATCTAATAATTCTTTTTCCGCGCCGCCCTTGAAAAGCTTGCATACAAAAACGCCCTTCGGGGCGAGAATCTCTATGGCGAAATGCGTAGCCGCTTCGGCCAGAGCCATGATGCGTATATGATCGGTCTTGCTATGGCCCGTTGTGGAAGGCGCCATGTCGCTGAGCACGAGATCGGCCTTTCCCTTTAAAAGCTTTTTGAGGCGGTCCGGCGCTTCGTCAGCGAGAAAATCCAGATGAAGAATGTCCGCGCCAGACACCGGCTCCATGGGCAGAATGTCAATCGCGGCGATTTTTCCATGACTGCCGCTTTTCTCGGCGACGACCTGGGTCCAGCCGCCGGGGGCCGCGCCGAGATCGACGACTTTCAGCCCCGGCCTTAAAAAACGGAATTGATCGTCAAGCTGCAAGAGTTTAAACGCCGCGCGCGAACGGTATCCTTTTTGCTTGGCGGCGGCCACATAAGGATCGTTCATCTGCCGCTGAAGCCACCGGCGCGAGGATTCCGTAAATCGATTGGCCGCGCGAACCCTCACGGCCTCGCGCCGTCGCGAGGCTATCCCGCCCAACCCCCTGTTTTTGCCCGCGCCCTTCATCCCGAATGTGTCCCCTAAGCCCATGAAAAAAAACGTAACAGAAATCTACACAAACCCGAAACGTTATGATAGGAAAAGCGATATCCGGCATGCTGGGGGATCGTCTAGCGGTAGGACAACGGACTCTGACTCCGTTTACCTTGGTTCGAATCCAAGTCCCCCAGCCAAATTTCATTTTCGGCCATTTTGGTTGTTCCTGCCGTCGCAACGGCCTTCGCTTTGGCATTTGTTTGAGCAATCAAATCAAATGGTTGTTGAGGCCACCAGGCCGACACGCCTAAAACGCACGGACTTTCACAACAGCTTGAATTCAGACTACCAGTGAAAATATAACTATTTGATTTATAAGCAATTCGAGTGGAGCTTAAGCTTAACCAAGTTAAAAATGAACGAAAACATTATCTGTTTTGACTTAATTATTTTCATAAAGTAAAATAATTTCGCATTTTGAAAAAATATTTCGAGCGGAGATTATTATGCAAAAAACCTACGGTCCTCATTGGGGAAATAGGAAAACCGCGAATCGTCGCACCTACTCCTCCAGAGGCAATTTCCGTCCCAATAGCAACGGCCGGAACAGCGTCGTTTCGTTCGAGGACAAAAATGGCGATGGCGTTCTTGACTTGCTTCGTCCCGAAGCCTCGCAAAAAGTTGTCCAATCGGCGAACAAACATAATCCCGTTTCATCCAATCCAAATATGGTCGCGGGCAAAGGCCGTCGCAAGACAGGCAGGGAAAACCAACGCTTTTGGAAAGAACCTGTGCGTACGGCAACGGCAAATGAAAGTGCGGCCTATGAAGCTATCGGCGTTGGGGCCGTCATCAAATCATCGAAAGAAAAATATCACTCAACGTTCGAAAACATACAGCGCGAAAAGCCCTTAAAGCAGGTTGCTCAAGATAAAGAAACCAGGGTTCAGGCTTCCGCCGAAGAGCTGGCCCGAATCGCCCGGGAACAAGCGTTTCATTTTGACCAACTCGTGCATGCCGAACGTCTAAAGGGCAACCTCGACGAACTCAAAATGTTGTTCCCGATAGAGTATGCCCAACACGAAGAACGTCGCGTACATAAACGGGTCGACAAGTTTAGATCATTCCTAACTGATACAAAGCCTGAAAAACCACTATCTCAAAAATCTATAAACGATAAAATGTCTCAATTAAAGTTGAAGAAAAAGGATGTTCCGCATGACCTTCTGGAAATACTCGATTCCACATTAAGCGCTCCAGAAAAAAACAATGAAGACAGCCAAGCGCAGCAGTCCACGATGCCGAACGACTTCACATCCGCCCTTGCTCCGACCGTCGAAAAAGACGAAGATTTGCCCGATGACCTAATTAAAATTCTCTCATCAGGTCTTGATGAAATAACAGACGCAGATCATTTGTCCGACGAAGTATGCGCCATACTCCAGTCCGATATTGAAGATCTCCTGTCCCCGAACAAAACGGCCGATGCGCAAAAAGCTCCCGAAGATGAGGTTGCGGCCGATGATACAACCAAAAGCATCGATACGAAAGCCACAGCAACGCAAAAGCCCTCAGTAGACGGCGATATTATCGAATTAATCGATATTGTCGAGGAACAGCAAGACACGATCGCGAAAAAAGAACCAGATATCTCGGCGTTTCAAGTCAACCTTAAAACCGGCAAAAAAGAGCCCATCAAAATGAACGGCTCCAGCACGAAAGCCACGGCAACGCAGAAGCCCTCAGAAGACGGCGATATTATCGAATTAATCGATATTGTCGAGGAACAGCAAAACACGATCGCGAAAAAAACCGGTCATACCCCGCAGGAAAAGTCCCAAAACGGACAAGCAACCGCCACAGAAAAGCAAACCAGCACCGAAACAACAGAGCCTTCTGCAAATACTTACACCCGCAAAGGTCTCTTCAAACGCTTTTTACTTAGCACTGTGGCTCCCGCCGCCGTCGGTTTCGGCACCAAGGTCATTTTGACCAAGTTCGCCATAGGCGCGGCGGCTTTAACGTTCCCCGTAGCGACGACTCTTCTTGCTGGCGCAGTGGCCGGACTGACATCCGCTGTCGTGGCGGATCTGGCTACTGGCAGTAAGATGAGCGGCAAGGCCGCCCTCACCGGCGGACTGATAGGAGCGGTTTCAGCTGGCGTCTTCACGGGCGCTTCGGAGCTTAACGCCATTTATCAAGCGTTTTCGCATCAAATCACGTCAGCAGCTTCCGGCGCTTTTCTCGGCGGCGTCTTCAGTTCGTTCTCGCTCATGAAACAGGAAAACGCCAAACAGTCTTTGTCCAAAAAAATCGGTAAAGTTCTTTTCCGGACTGGCCTTGGCGGCGTTATGGGCCTCGTCGGCGCGACAGCCGCGCAAGCGTATTATGACTATAATACGGATACCCCAGCCCTTCCATCGGTCCAAAACGAAACGTCAGAAGCGCACGAAGCTGTAAATGCGGAAAACGCTGAGAAACCCGTGGTGATCGAACCTATTATCGAGCCTATTGAAGCCGAAAAGCCTATCAGCCCACAAGAAGCGGCCCGCCCCGAAGTCGCGCCGGAACAGCCTCAGGCTAACGAACAGCCAAAAGTTGAAGAACAGGCTCCGCCCCAAGCCGTCGAACAAAATGATAAAGCGGATGTTGTGAAGGAAGCGGCCCGCCAAACCCCTGAACAGGCGCCTAAGGAAACCGAACAGCAACCTAAGAATGTTGCCGCCCCCGTAGAGGAAGGGCCGAAAAAAGAAGCCGCAAAATCGCGAAACCAATACAATCCGAATGCAAAAATCTATTCGCCGTATTCAGAAAACGGAAAAATATTCACAACGCATAATTATCTGCCACAAAGCCTTAAAGACATGGGGCTTGCGCTTGAAAGGATTGGTCACGGCAAATATCAAATTTATGATACAACTTTATCCTGCAATCAGGAGCCCGTAGCCGAGCCCTCAAAGCCCACAACGGCTTCGATCAACAACAGAACCTTGAGACAATCAGCCGACTATAAACCCTAAACGGTTGAAGTTGAACAGGTCTAATGCATAGCGTTTTTTCCAAGGAAGCGCGCCTGCGCGGATAACCGCTGCCTATCAGCGATACATAATGATCGGGGACTGAGGCGCAGGCATTTTTATAAAGGATTTATTCCGTTCGTAGGCATCGCAGATGGCCTTGCACATGCGCGGGTTAACCGTATTAAAACAGTTGGTTTCAGCTCCACACCCGTATTCGTCGAAAAGCGGGAGGGGTTCCCATATATGAGCCAACGTCACACGCTGGCCTTGCGCGTCCAAAGCAATGTGCTTTTTCGTGCAGATCATGACATTCTGGTCGTCTTTATCGACCACGGTCATGCCGACCAACCTCGGATCGCAATAACTATTGACGCACGGAGGCGTTTTAATATTCGTCGGGTCACAAACGGCCACACCTTGGGCTCGGGCAACCGCCGCAAGAGACAGGACAACCAACAAGCAGCCGATTAAGACCTTTAAGTTCATGACCTTGCCCCCTTAGCATCTTCGTTTAAGCATAGGATGATACGCTTTAAAAAGCCCTAAAAATATAAAAGTCCATAGCTTTGCACCATGCGAAGGTTGCGTTATAAGTCCTTTATGATGAAAGACCTTGGCAGCAATGCTTTGTTGACTCTTTAGAGCGAGCTTACATGCTTCTCCTTATCGACAATTATGACAGCTTTACCTATAACCTCGTGCAATATTTGGGTTATTTGGGCGCCGACGTTACGGTCAGGCGAAACGATGCGTTGACGGTTGACGAAGCCGTCGGCATGAATCCGCAGGGCATCGTATTATCACCAGGCCCCTGCGGCCCTGAACAGGCTGGCATATGTCTGGATCTCATAAAACGCGTCGCGGCAGAAAAAATACCTCTTCTGGGCGTATGTTTAGGTCATCAAAGCATCGGCCATGCCTTTGGCGGAACCGTAAGGCGCGCGCCTCTACCCATGCACGGCAAAACAAGCGAAATACGCCACTCCGGAACAGGCGTGCTTAAAGACGTTCCTACGCCCTTTTGGGCCGCGCGCTATCACTCGCTTGTCGTCGCGCGGGACGATAAGTGGCCCTCCGAACTGGAATGCATTGCTGAAGCCGATAACGGCCTGTGCATGGCTTTAAGGCACAAAACACTGCCGATTCACGGGGTGCAATTTCATCCGGAAAGCATCGCCACGGAACATGGGCACACAATGCTGAAAAACTTTTTATCGTTTAGCCGGGTTTAAACTATGCACATCAAGACCTGCATCGAAAAAATAAACGCGCGTCAAGACCTGACAGCCGACGAATCCCAGCACGTTTTCGACCAAATCTTCGCCGGCACCCGGGAGATGGCGGCATCCCGAAAAATTTTTGTCGGCCTGGTT
>CAZYPX010000012.1:0-28290 GCA_964649675.1 uncultured Rhodospirillaceae bacterium
CGCTGGGCAAGCGGAAACGCAAGGGCTGACAGGAGCCACGCATCGCCTGTCGGTCGCTTGGGGCGATATGCTCAAGGCCATCGGCCAGACCGAAACCGTGGGCGGCACAGCGATGGGCGTGCTGGCCAAGCTGGCCTCTACTTTCGAAGTGACGACCGAGTGGTTTGCCAAGGCTCCGCTCGACGTTCAGCTTAAAAAAGCCAAAAGCGAACTGGCGGAAGTGCAAAAGTCTCTTGAATGGCTTCAGAACCTGCCGCCGATCGTGCAGCCGCTCTATAAGGACAACACGGCCTTCCGGCAAAAGAAAGCCGCCGAGCTGACGGCGGAGATCGAGCGCCTGACAAAGGCCGAACAAGCCGAAGCCGACGAACGCGCCAAAGCCGAGGCCGGACAGGCCGCCGCAGCCAAGGAAGGACGCGCCGATCTTTTGCTCACGACGCGCAAGGGCATCGACGAGGCTTTGGCGAAACTCGTGGACGATCCGGTCGAGAAGATCGCCAAGATCAACGAGGAACTGGCCAAGACCAAGCAACGCATCGAGACGCTGCGGGAAAAGGACAACAGCAACGGCGGCGATATCGATGTCGCCGTCAAGCAAGCCGAGGAACTTGCTCGCCGTCAGATCGCAGCCGTGCAAAAGCCCCTCGACGAGGCGGCGAAGAAAGAGGCCGAGACGAACCAAAAGGTCATCGACGACCTTAAGCGCCAGCTTCTCGGCATGGTCAATGAGCGGCAAGCCTTTATCGATCAGGCCGTCAGCCGCTTGTCTGAAAAAGCCGGTGATGCCGAAAAGGCCAAGACGCGCGCGCTGGCGGGCGATTTGTTCGATCAGAAAACTTTTGCCGATACGAAAAAGGTTCTCGATGACCTCACGCGCCAGATCGAAAAGACGACCGATAAGAAGCAATCCTTTGTCGATGAATATCTCTCGCGGCTCCCTAAGGGCGCGACGCAGGCCGAGATCGACCAGACCAAGAAGCTTGCCGCCGTCACCTATGACCAAATCCAAGCGCGCGAAAAACTCGACAAGCTGAAAGAGGAAGGTAAGCAACTCACCGACAGCGACAAAAGCTCGACAGAGGCTTACGCCAACCAGATCGCGCATCTGACCGAGATGCTGAACGCCGGAGCGATCAGCCAAGAGGTGTTCAATAAAGCAAAGGACAAAGCCTATGACGAACAACTGGGCGGGCGCACGGATGCCGAGGCCGGAGCGATCCGCGCCTTCCGCGCCTACCAAAAGGAAGGTGAAAACGCGGCGGGTGCGGTCGAGAAAGCGTTTACAAGCGCATTGAAGGCGACCGAGGACGCCATCGTGAACATGGTGACGTCCGGCGAGATTAGCCTCAACAGTTTGAATGACCTCGCCAATAGCGTCGTCGCCGACATCACGCGCATGATGGTGCAGCAATCTATCACGGGGCCGCTGGCCAAATGGATGAGCGGCGCGATGGAGTCAGGCGGCAGCGGCGGCGGGTTCCTCGACACTATCTTCGGCTCGATCTTCCATGAAGGCGGCGTGGCGGGCGAAACAGCCCCCTCGCGGCAGGTGCCGTCATTCATCTTCGCCGGAGCGCCGCGCTATCACTCAGGCGGCATCGCGGGGCTTCAGCCCGGAGAAATCCCCGCGATCTTGCAACGGGGCGAACGAGTTCTGCCCAAGAATGCCCGCGCCGCCAGCCCTATCAGTGTTGTCATGCAAATCTCGACACCGGATGCGAACAGTTTTCGTGCCAGTCAGGCGCAGGTTTCAGCGGAGGCCGCGCGAGGGATTAATCGTGCGCGGCGTAATTTATAGTCTTCAACGCTTTGATCTTATTTCAAGGTGCTTAGTCGCGATTGCGCCGTTGAAATCTGTTTCTCAAGCAGAGATATTTCTTCATCCCGCGACAAGGCTCCTTGGCCGCGTCCATTGCCTTGGTGACAGCAGCGCCCTCGACCGAGGCCTCGCCCGTTACCTTGGCAGCGTCCGCCACGACCTTTCCCCATCGGGGCTTGAGAATTATCTTCTGCAGTCTGGCATCCGCCGCGACCACGTCCCATCGGCCCTGTTCCCAGTGGCCCTGTTTTATCCATTGCTGGCATCGTTTGTTCCTTTCAAGTTCTTGGTAGTTGTTTCTTCGTTATCAAGGTCGAAATCTCCGCCCTCGATTTTCAGCGCCGCGCCCTCAACGAGCGCTGTCGCTACGGCCTTTCGCGCCTCGGCTAGGATGCGTGAAAAGGTCGAACGGGATACGTTCATAAGTGCGGCGGCAGATTCGTGATCCATCTCTTTGATGTCTGCCAAGGAAAGAGATTCCAGCTCTTCTTCTTTTAAGCAGACGATGCGCAGTTGCCGAACAGGAACCCCTTGGGGCTTATAAAAACGGGCCACGGGGTTGATGCTAATACGCCTGCATTTTCTTGGTCTTACCATGAGTCTCTCGCGGTTTGTTATGAGCGTAATCTCATAACAGTATGGGCCGATTGATCGGATTGTCAATTATATTATGCACGAGCGTGCATAATAAGGAGAGCAAAGCCTTATGACCTTTCACGAAATCCAGTTCCCGCCCGACATCGCCTATGGGGCAACGGGTGGGCCGGAATATCTGACCTCGGTCGTCTCAATGGCTTCTGGCTATGAACAGCGGAACGCCAACTGGTCGGCGGCGCGACTGAAATGGAACGTTGCGTCTGGGTTGAAGCACCAGACCCAGCTCAATACGCTAATCGCTTTTTTCCGCGCGCGCAAAGGCCGCGCTTATGGCTTTAGGTTCAAGGATTGGACGGATTACAAGGCAACCGTCCAAGCCCTCGGCACAGGCGATGGCACGACGAAGGCCTTTCAGCTTGTCAAAAGTTACACCTCCGGCGCAGGCAACGAGACGCGCACGATCACAAAACCAGTTTTAGGCACGGTTGTTCCCTATCTGGGCGGGGTTAAGCAAACCTCCGGTTGGTCGATTAATACCGCGACAGGCGTTTTGACCTTCACGGTCGCTCCGGCGCAGGGCGTAGCAGTCACGGCAGATTTTGAGTTTGACGTGCCCGTGCGTTTCGACACCGACAGCATGGCTGTCAGCATTGAGCAATTCGACCTGCATCAATGGTCGGATATTCCCGTTATTGAGATCCGCGTTTAGCCCATGAAAACAGCAACTTCACAACTTGCCGCGCACATCGCGGGCGAGACCACGACGCTTGCGACCTGTTGGAAGGTCACGCGCAAGGATGGGGACGTGTTCGGCTTCACCGACTTTGACCGCGATCTGACCATCGACGGTATCGTTTATGAAGCGCGAACAGGTTACACGCGCTCTGCCATCCATACGATTTCGGATTTATCGGTCGATAATCTTGATATCGAAAGCGCATTGGACAGCGAGGCTTTGGCCGCACCCGACTTGCGGGCTGGGATCTGGGACAATGCCGAGGTTCTTATCTTTCTGGTCAACTGGAACGCCTTGTCGCAAGGCAAAATCGTGATGAAGCGCGGAACCATCGGCCAAGTCGAGCTGAAGGACACGATTTTCAAAGCTGAACTGCGCGGTCTGACGCAGGCGCTCTCACAGCAGATCGGGGAACTCTACACGCCAAACTGCCGCGCCGACCTTGGTGACACGCGCTGCAAGATCAATCTGGCAGCTTTGACTGTGGCCAGCGCAGTTACGGCGGCAACGGATCGCTATGGATTCACGGACACAGCCAGAACCGAAGCCGATGATTATTGGAGCGGCGGGCTTGTCACATGGACAAGCGGAGCGAACGCGGGGCGCAAAATGGAAATTCGCAGTTTTGCATCAAGCGTCTTTGATCTTTTCCTGCCCATGTCGTCCGAAATCGCGGCGGGCGACGCCTATGCCGTTCAGCCCGGATGTGACAAGTCGTTTTCGACATGCTGCTCCAAATACAACAACGCCGTGAACTTTCGCGGCGAACCCCATGTGCCCGGCACAGATGCTGTTTTGAGCTATCCCGATGGAAAATAAACCCACACGCATGGACGCTGTGCTGGAAGCCCGCGCATGGCTCAACACGCCGTTTCACCATCAGGTCTCGGTCAAAGGGGCTGGCTGCGATTGCATCGGACTGATCAAGGGCGTTGGGATGGCGTTAAAACTGGTCGATTACGATCCAGCCTCGCCGCAGGCGCGGGCTTTTGCCAATTATTCCATGCTGCCCAACAGCCGCCGCATGCGCGAAGGTTTGGCAACGTGGCTGGTCGAAATCCCCGTGGCTAACGTGACGCTGGCGGACATCTATTTCATGGCGTGGGGGCGTGAGCCACAGCATGTCGCGCTGATTACGGACAAAGGCATCATCCACAGCTATTCCGGCATCGGCAAGGTTGTCGAGCACACGCTGGATGAAAGCTGGCGACGTCGGATTGTGGCGGCATACCGTTACCCTGTTTTCTCCAAAGGCGAATAAATGGCCGTTCTTGCTCTTGGTCTTGTTGGCGCAGGTTTGACTTCCGCCATCGGGATCGGCGCGTCCATTGGCTGGATGGGCGGGGTCGTTCTCGGCAATCTGTTGTTCGGCGGCAACAAGGGATCGAACACCGAAGGGTCGCGGCTTAGCGATTTATCGGTTCAGTCTTCAACCTATGGCGGCACGATCCAGCTGGTTTACGGAACCATGCGCGTGTCCGGCAACGTCATCTGGTCAACGCCGCTCAAGGAAACTCGCCATGTTTCGCGCCAAAGCGGTGGCAAAGGCGGTGGTGGAAGCTCAACGACTACGACTTACACATATTCGGTGTCTTTCGCCATTGGTCTGTGCGCGGGGCCTGTCTCGACCGTGCGGCGAGTGTGGGCTGATACCAAACTCATTTATGACGCGACCGCTTCGAACACGCAGGCGACCGAGAAATATCCGGGCGTTGTCCGCATTCATACAGGCGCGGAAGACCAGCAGCCTGACAGCACGATGGAAATGCATCTCGGCGCGGGAAACGTGCCGGGCTATCGCGGACTTTGCTTTCTGACCTTCACTGATTTGCAGTTGGCCGATTTCGCCAACCGCATCCCGAACATTAGCGCCGAGGTCGTTGCATCAGGTGCGATGGATTGTGATGCCGTAATCTTGCAGAAGGTGCCAAGCATGTTCCGCGAAGGCGGCGTGATTGACCCATCGCGTGGCATCTTGCTTTGCGTGAACGCGACCCGTGCCTTCAAATACGATCTCGTCAACAATACGCTGGCGCTCAATGTGCCGCTCGTTGACGACGTGTACGGTGATCTTCGAGGCATCGACAGCGAAGGCTACCTCTACCACGCCACGGACGCTTACGGCGTCGGGATGCATCTGTGCAAACGCAACCCCGACACGATGGCCGTGGTGGCTAAAACGACGAAGCGCGTGGATTTTAGCGTCAGCGGCTTTGTCTTGGGCGACAAGATTTTTGTTCATCGTTCGCGCAAGGTTTACAATCTTGATTTCGGGCTGATCGCAGATCTATCGGAATTGTTCCCCTATGCCAATGAAGCCCCCATGTGCGCCGATGCAGACGGGCGGTATTGGCAAGCCGCAGCAGACAAAATCCGCCGTGTAGAACTGGACTTCCTCGGCGACGGCGATGTGGCCGAATGGGACATTTCCGCGTGGACAAGCGGGCAACGCCCGAACATCATCTTCTGGGACGACACAACCGGACATTTATATTTCAAGGTCAATATGCTTGGCCGGATCGTGAAATGGCATCCCGACAACGGCTTCGTCGACTATGTGGACGGGGTATCAATGGCAGCGGGATGGTCGCTCCAATGCGACTATGCCTTTCCGCAAAAAGGAAGGTTTTGGGCCGCAAGCGATCTTTCGGCCACGCTGGTCGATCTTGTCTCGATGCGCGTTGAGAAAACGATCAATCTCATGCCTTATCTTCCGACTTACGCCACGCATTTTTGCGGCTGTTACGAGAAGTTCACGCACAGCGCGATCATCATGACCGATGCCGGAGAGGTCAAATACCCTCTTGAACGCTTCGGCTCCGATAATGTCTCGTTGGCAAGTATCCTCACGGATTTGTGCGAGAGGGCGGGGTTGAAGCAGACCGACATCTTGACGAACGAAGTCAGCCAGTCCGTGCATGGCTATGTCATGAGCCGCCGAGCTTCGGCCCGTGATGCTATCGAGCCATTGCTTGGGGCCTATTTTATCGACGCGGCGGAGACGGACGGCGTGCTGCGCTTCATTCCGCGCGGACAGGATACGGCGGTCACGATCCCCTATGACGATTTGGGCGCGGTGGAGGGAACATCGAATGATAATCCGCTCCGCGTAACCGAAACTCGCACGCAGGAATTGGAACTGCCGCAACGGATCGACCTGACGCACTATGACCCCGACCGTGACTATCAGAGCAATACGCAGAACGCCACGCGCGCTGGTAACGCCGTAACGACCAAGGATCAACAAACGGTTGAGCTTTCTGTCGCCTTGTCGGCTGACGAAGCGGCGCAGATCGCGGACAAGACGCTGACCAGCGCGTGGATTGGGCGCAATCAGTTCGAGTTTAACCTTCCGCCCAAATGGCTCCGCCTTGACCCCACGGATGTGATTGACGTTCTGTTGCCCGATGCGACTTTGGCCTTGCGTCTGACGCAGGTGGATTTCGGCGGCAACAACATCGTGGCCTGCAAGGCGGTGGCCGAGGATGAGATTGCTTACACATCATCGGCCAAAGGCACGAGCGTTCCCATTGTTTCAAACCCGATCCCGATCTCCACACCTATCTCGGCGCTGGTCATGGATCTGCCCATGCTGCGGAGCGAGGACGATGGACTGGGGCTTTATTACGCGCTGGCGCTTAAGGACAACGGGACAGCCAGCCTTTACAAATCGCCGGATGCCCTAACGTGGAGCATTATCGGCACAGGCTCCGCCGCTCCGGCCTATGGCTGGGCATCGAGCGTTCTGGCCGCTCCCCTCAGCCCGTGGTCGTGGGACGAGACGAATAATGTTCAGATCGCGCTTTCGCGCGGAACGCTGGACAGCAAGACGGCGCTGGAAGTCCTCAACTGGAACAATGTCGGGCTTTTGGGTGACGAGCTGATCCAATGGAAAAACGCCACGCTTCTGGCCGAAAACCTTTACCAGCTTTCCGGTCTTCTGCGCGGACGGCGCGGCACGGAATGGGCAACCGGCACGCACAAGATCGGCGACCGCTTCGTCGTTCTGGCGACAGACGGTTTTTACCGCATGGCGATGGCCGCGACCGAGATCGGGCAGCTTTCTTATTATAAAGCCATCCCGTCCGGCGGCGATTGGGACGATGCGGCGCAAACAAGCCAAAAGTTCAACGCGGCAAGTCTACGGTGTTTTTCGCCCGTTCATATCAAGGGTGCGCGCGACGGAAGCAGCAATCTGACTCTTTCATGGGTCATGCGCGCGCGGTGGAACGGCGAATGGCTCGATAGCATCGACATATCGAACTACGAGGCCACGGAGGCCTATGAAATCGACATTCTAAACGGCGACACGGTGGTGCGGACAATCAATGCCAGCACAACAAACGCAATCTACAGCGCAGTCGATCAGACAACCGATTTCGGCGCGGCGCAGAACGTCCTGTCCATCGCCGTTTATCAAATCAACAGCACCATCGGGCGGGGCTATGCAGGAAAGGCCATCGTGTAATGACGATAACCCCCAATCTTCTCATCGACCACATCGCCGCCGCTCAGGCGCAAAAAGAGGTCACGGCCAACACAGCCTTCGACGTTCTGGACAAGGCCCTGTGCCAATTCACAAGCATCGCGCTGACCGATGCCAATCTGACGCTCACCGATGCACAGATGATCGGCAATATGGCGTTGAAGTTTACGGGCACGTTGGCGGCGGCGCGAACGGTCACGGTTCCGGCGCGCGCGAAGTTACTTTATGTCGAGAACGGAACCACGGGCGGCTTTGCGCTCACGGTCAAAACGCCATCCGGCACGGCCATCTCGCTAGGGAGCGGCGAGCGAAAGCTCCTTTATTGCAACGGAAGCGACTTCACGATTGCTGCCGAGGCCGGAGCCGCGCCCTATGATATTGGCGGCTCTTTTGTCGGCAAGCCCAGCGCGGGAACCGTCATCATGCGATTTCCCATGCCGCGCGCCGTCCGCTTTCTCTCCGGCATGGCGCTCAGCAAGGGCGTAGCAGCGACAGCCGCAACGGCTGCCGTGTCTTTCTCTCTCCGTAAAAACGGCATCGAGTTCGCCACCATGAACTTCGCCGCGTCCAGCACAAGCGCGACCTTCACCTGCGCGACCACGACCGACTTCGCGGCTGGGGACAGCCTGACGCTTGTGGCTCCGGCCACGCCTGACGACACGCTTTCGGACATCGGCTTCGCCTTCGCGGGCCTTCGTATTTAAGGAGAACAACTATGGCCTTACGCTTTCTCGACGGGTTCGATCATTACACCACGGCGGCGGCTTACGCCTATAAATACACTGCCTATTCGAACACGTTAAACCCAAGCACAGGGCGACGCAGCGGGAGCAACGCGGCGCGGTTCGGCAATTATGGCGGCGATTACCTTCTGAAAACGCTGGACGATCAGGCGACATGGATCATCGGCTTTGCCTATAAGCGAGACTATGCCTCGAACGATGAAAAGCCGATCCTGCAATTGCGAGACAACACCGGCGCTGTGCAAGTCGCCCTTTGCATGCACGGCGTCGATGGTTTGCTGCGCCTCTGGCGCGGCGATCAGACGACGCTTTTGGCGACATCTACCGTCGCTCTCCCGACAGGCTCTTGGAATTATATCGAGCTAAAGACCTTCATCAACGATACGACCGGAACGATGGAACTTCGCGTCAACGGCGTGACGGTGGCGACCTACACAGGCGACACAAAATATTCCTCCACCATCGGGACGGCTCGTTCGATCCGGCTTAGCGGCGGCGTGTATCATTCATCCCTTTACGGGTGGATCGACGATCTTTATGTCTGCGACGGCACAGGCACGACCAACAACGACTTCCTCGGCGATTGCCGCGTGGACACGCTTTATCCGAACGGCGTCGGCAACAGCGCCCAATTCACGCCGACAGGCAGCGCGACCAACTGGGAAAACGTGGACGAGATCCCGCCGGACGAGGACACGAGCTATAACGCCAGCGACACAGCGGGAGCTATAGACAGCTTTGCCTTCACGGACGCGACAATCTTAAACGCCTCGGTCTTCGGCGTACAGGCGAACATTCTGGCGCGCAAGGACGATGCGGGATCGCGCACATTAAGGGCCATCGCGCGGGTCAACGGTGCGAACTACGAAGGGAGCGACCAGTCCCTTGGAGACACCTATCTCAATCAACAGCAAATCTGGGCGCTCAATCCGGCCACGTCCGCAAGCTGGACGGAAGCCGCCGTTAACGCCGCCGAGTTTGGCTACAAGGTGCAAGCCTAATGTTGCGCGTAACACAAAACGCCATCGAGGTCGTTCGCAAGCCGACGACAGCCGATCTGCGCGTCACGGCCTACGCGGCTGAGGTTCTGCGCCGCCCAGCTGCGCCCCACGTTTGCGCCAGCCAGATCGCCATCGAAATTCTGCGCGCTAACGTCGCTTTGCCTTCTGGCAATAGCCAACAACCACTCATCATCATTGTCGCGGGATAAGCCCATGACAAAAAACCAAGCGCAACCCGTTTTTGAAGAACGGGAACAGGAGAACATGCCCATGAGTCCGAACGAGCAAATAGAATACTTCCGCAGCATCGGACGCCTCGAAGCGCAAGTTGCCAGCCTTATCGCTGCCGTGTCCGAACTCAAAACCAAGGTGGATGGAATCGATACGCGCCTCGATCAACTCGACCGCTTGGCGAACCGCTGGAAAGGGGGTTTCGCCGTGATCCTGACCCTCGGAGCCATCGCCGGATTTGTGCTCGATAACGTCATTCGCTGGTGGACAAGCAAGGGGTCATAAAAGCGTTTTCGAATGTTGAAGAAACGTGCCGAAACCCCAATCTTTATTCGCCCTAAATGCCGATTATCTAGTTGATAATAAAGGAATAAAGAGCGTTAATGTTCATGTGGTTAGGCGATAAAGCCGCCTGAAAAAGGAGGGCAAAATGTACAGCAAATTGGGAAGAAAACAATTCTGGAAGCCGAGCGTGGACGACATCCAAAACGAGGGTTGCGACGAGGACGAACTCGAACTGCTTTGCGATTACTTCGAGCATTGCATGCGCGAGATGGCCTGCACGAAATGCCGCAAAGGCTTTTACGACATGAGCGATTTTGAAACGGCGGTCGAGCGCGAACTCGGTAATTTCAAACTGACGATGGAAAAATATCCGCACGCGGGCGTCGAACAATGGATCGGCATCTTCGAAGCCGAAGGCAAGAAACTGCGGCTCTTTGGAATGCTCGATCCGAATGGCTGATTTTCAAAGGAGGCGATTATGGAAAAGCATATTTTCAACACGCCCGACCATTACGACCCGAAAAACAATGGCTGCACGGAAGAGGAACTCGACGGCCTTTGTGAAATCTTTGAACGCCTGATGCTGGAGCAAGCCAACGGACCGCTCCGCAAGGGCGTTTATGATCTGAAGGAATTCGAAAGTGCCGAGCAGCTCAAAATCGCTGACTTTACCTTGACGATGGAACGCCACGACCACCCAGGCGGCCACGAATGGAAGGGCGTGTTTGAGGCTGGGGGCCGCTCGATGGAGGTTTGGGGAACAGTCGAAGAAGAAGCTTCGCAATGCTCCTCAAACGGTTTTTGACATCGGGTAAACGATGGCTCCGAACATGCCCGTCTTGGGTTCTTGCTCGGCATAGCCCATCGCCAGATAAAAACGCCGCGCCGTTCCCGTGCTGTTGAGCGTGCATGTTTTTGCGCCGCGTTCTTTTGCCCGTGCCTCAAGCGCAGTGACCATCCGTTTACTTATGCCGCGCATGCGCGCGGAAGGCAGAACATAGTTCAACGTGATCTCGCCCGCATCCATGATGCCGCCCACGGCGAGAACCTCATCTCCTTCGGTCGCCACCAGCATTTGGCTTGAAGAATCCTCGATCCAGCCTTTCAACGTCTCCGGCGTCTTGTTGCCGAGCCACGCGCCAAGGATAGCGGGGTCGTTCTTGTGATCCCCGATACATAGGTTTGTGACGGATTGGCGCAGAACCTCGCAAATTGCGGCGGCGTCTTCCGGTTTGGCATCTCTGATTTCCATGAGGCCAAACATACGAGAAACCGCCTGTTTTGTACACATCTTGCCGCCCTCGGGCGGCTTTTTCTTTGTCTAACTGAAAGGAAGCACAATGACTGATAAAACGTCCCCGCGCGGCATCCGCAACAACAACCCTGGCAACCTGCGTAAAACGGAAACGCAATGGCAGGGGCTGGCCGACCAACAGCTGGATCCTGATTTCTTCATGTTTAAAAGCCCGATCTACGGGATCCGTGCGCTGGCGCGCGTCTTGATCGCCTATCAGGTCAAACACGGCCTGCGCACGATCCAACAGATCATCGAACGTTGGGCGCCTCCGAACGAAAACGACACAGCGGCCTATGTGGCAGCCGTTGCCGCCGACACGGGGATCCCCGCCGACAAACCGCTCGACATGCATGCCTACACCGACCTAAAGCCCCTTGTTGAAGCCATCATCAAGCATGAAAACGGCCAGCAGCCCTACACGGGCGCACAGGTCGACAAAGCCTTGGTACTGGCAGGCGTGGAGCCTCCGCCCAAGAACCTGCAAAAGACGCGCACAGTGCGCGGCGGAAAGGCCGCCACGGCAGCAACCGTGGGTCTTGGGGCACTACAGGCCGTGCAGGGCGGCCTCAACCCCGCACGTGACGCGCTTCAGACGCTTGTTCCGTATCTTGACGTGGCCAAATGGCTGCTGTTGGCAATCACGCTCATCGGCATCGGCGTGATGATCTGGGCGCGCATTGATGACAATCGGAAAGGACTGCGTTGATGCTTGCCATCCTCACAAGCTGGTTTTCCAGCAACCTTATCAAAATCATCGGCTGGGGCGCAATTGCCGCCTCTGTCGCCGCCGTTCTGCTCGGCGCAAAGCAATCAGGCCGAACTGCCGAACGCTATGACCAACTCAAGAAAATCGTGGAGATTAAAGATGCTCAACTCCGTGCAACAATGGACGCTCCTCGCACTCGCGCTGACCTTGCTAAGCGCCTGCGAGACGGCAAGTTCTAACCCCGCCTGCGTCTGCCCATCGATCAAGGAATACAGTCGGGAGTTTCAGCGAAAAATGGCGAACGAGATAGAAACCGCTCCCGCGGATGCGGTGTTCCCCACTGCCTTGTCGGATTATGTGCAGCTAAGAGCGGCCATAGCGATTTGTCACCGCCAGAATTGACCATATGGGCCAATCTGCTTGTGTGCTGTTAAATTCATTAAAATGGGATATCGTCGTCTAAATCGTTGGGCGTTGACGAAACAGGTGACGCAAGTTCTGTATCAGAAGGGTCATCAACTTGATCCGAGGCGTTCAGACCCCAACTCTCAATTACTTCTGCCAAAGGAAAGGTAGCGTTTTTTGCCCAATCAATATATGGCGATGCCGTAGCGCTCCAAGGCTCATGTCGCGGTAACTTAATCTGGACGCGAGCAGGTATATGTAACGCGCTTCCAAAAACAATAGCCTCTCCAGAAGCAAGAACAGTAACTTGATCCAGCAAGCGTTGTGCTTGCTTCGGGATAATTCTTCGGAAGTGATCTATGTCATCGGGGTTCTGAAGGCGGTGTGAAAAGAAATTAGCGCACTGACTGATTATAGTGGGGCTGATCTCGCTTGGGCGCTGGCTTGCCACGATAAGAGACAGGCCGAATTTTCGGCCCTCTTTAGCAACACGCTCAAATGCTCGGCGTGAAAGGGCTTGGCCACGATCTTCAGCTTTACCCGAGGGGCGCGCATAGTTGTGCGCTTCTTCCAGCACAAGAACCCACGGATACCGGCTCCTTTTGTCAGGGCGAAGCATTTCTCGAGATTCTAGCAAGAGTCGCCCTACGATTGCACAAGCAAAAGGCAACACCTCTGATGCCAGCATTGAAAAATCAATAATAGATACACGGGGGCCATCCCCACAGCTAACCCCCAGTTTTTGCATCCATCCCTGAAAACTATGAATTCCAAGCTGTTCATAGCTAAAAAACGATTGCCAACGCCGATCATCAAGTCGAGAGCGCAGCCTCAGTTTTAGTGTCGTCAAATATTGATCAATTTTCTTGCTGCTTTCCTGATCGGTTGTGCGGTCAACAAGTCGTGGATCGCGAAACTCTGCAGCGGCTACAAAGCGGGGTGAATCTGCCGATCTCGCGAAATTAATTCCTTCGTTTTGGCGCCTAGAAATTTGTTCAAGGAGAGAAGATCGGAAACTTGTTAAGGAATCCCTTGTCTGTCTGTCATTCGAGATTTTTTTCCATTGATCCGTTGTTGTCCAATTAATAGAGCTGCGGAACCCTTGCCAATCTATGCTTGTAGCATACTGTTCTGCGTGGTTAATGAATACTTCGAACGTACCTACAGCAGGTTGTTTGGGCTCATCCATCCAAGACAGTGCGGAATCTATCTTTTCTATGGCAACTTGCAGCGGATCATACATCCCCGAAGCACTGGCCGCTGATTTCGCGATTGCCCACCAGTCTTTGAGTACGGGCTCTTGCGTTGCTTCTGATGCCTGAAGCCAGTCGCAGATTTCCTCGCTGTTCATCAGCCATGCCGGAAGACAAAATTCTTCGCCGTTCAGGTATATCCGGTTGGGCTCGCGAACGTATGTTTTCTTGTTCGGCGCGAGGAAAGCGTTCGCGTATTCGCCATTTATATCGAGAATGAAAACATGGGGATCCACTTGCGAATTTATCCTAAAGCATTCAAGCTCAATGATGTTTCTGATAAGGCTGGCCACAGTGAAGGATTTGCCAGATCCCGTGTTTCCAACAACAGCAAGTGGGCGAGAGAACAGATCATTGAAGGATGCTTTAACTGTTGTGTTTTCATCGCCAGTCTGGTGCCCAATTTCTAACGCAAAATCAAACGGCTCATTTTCCCATCCTGGCGGACGATTTCTTTGAGGTGGACTTGCAAAGATTCCGGACAAAACATCAGGGTTAGCCACCTCTGCGGGCGTGTCCAGAGTTGGCAAAACGGTAATCCCAGTGTCAAATCTCCATTTGTTTTTGCCTTCGTGCCTAACCGTGCCGAGAAGCTGAACCGAAGCGATACGGCGCGGCTTCATTAACTCTAGCGAAAGCTCGTCGTTTTGTGATGGATCAAAACTTTCACGAGCTTCAAGATCGCTGAGAGTCCCTATAGCATAAGACCCTGCTCCAAGATCAAAGGTAAGAAACGAGTTGATGGCTACCGCGCGCTGAACTCCGTCGGGGGTAGCCCGAGATGACGACTTGGCTTCCTGCGACAGTTCGACCTTGAGCCGAAACCCGTTGACAGCAACCACATGGCCGATGACTCGAGGTTGTTCCATCAGTCAGTACCCGCTGAGTTTTTTGAAGATGGATCGTCTGCTTTACGAAGTTGAGTTTCAAAGTTGCGCAGCCGTTTGTAGTCATCGAGCCATTTGACATCGGGCATGATGTTTTGCGCAAAGTCAGTAAAGGTAGCCACTTTGTATGTGCATTTTGTGCCTTCCTTAACCCGCTCTGTCAGCACAAACGCCCGTTGACCCAAGCACTGATAGCGGCGAATTTGCTCAACAATTGCACTTTCAGGATTGGGCTCAACCACCAACATAATCAGTGACGGATTCATTAACGCCGTTTCAATTATGCGTGTTACGTGAGTGTCTCCAAAACCATATCCCAAAACCAATAAAAATGTTTGCGGCTGATTAAGGCGGGCATGAAGCAACCGAAACAAATGAGCATAAGGCATATCAAGCGTTTGTGTAAATTTTTGTGATGTGGGCAAAATTCCAAAGGAATGAATCTTGTTGAAACTTTCAGACTCAAGCTGCTCGGCTTTTTTCTCGGCTGTGTTCTTACGATATCCCCCAACAAATCCAAGATCTTGGTGGCGTGCGCGAACGATGCCTTTCTCGTCTATCTCCCAATGTATCGAACCGTGAAGCTTATAAAATTGGAGAAATTTATCAAAACGGCGAACACGGCCTTCCGCAACATCGCCGGGATAGTAGATATCAAGGCCATAGACCGCTGGGTCGAACCGTGCATAGGTTTTACCAGAAAAACCATCGAAATATTGAATCCCAAGCTCCTCCATCGCTTGTTCGAATAAAGTGTCGTAGTTCAGGGTAAAAAGATGCGTTCGGCCAAGGTTGGTGTCGCGTGCGGCTAACTTCGCCAGAAAAGGTATATGACCCGATGTCGTATTCTCATGAGGATCGGATATCTCGTCATGATTTATTTCAAGCGCACACTCAGCAAAAATGGATCGTTCAATATAGGTTTGCAGAGCTTGTATGGCGTCTGCATTGGGGGATGCTTCAGTTGAGTTGCCCTTATTATCTTTCCCTTTCCATTTCACGGCAGTGATGGGAGAATTTACGGGCGTGGCTAGCTCGGAGGCATTAAAAAGATAGCTAAGCCAATCTTCAAAGCCAGATGGCCCGCAATCTTTCGGCCAAAGAGACATGCGGTGGCGAACGATGGCTTTAGCATTTTCATCTAGGTTGCATTTCTGAACTGCGTTTAGAACCAGACATTCCAGATTTGTGTCTTGTTTTCCCGCCATCAAGCTACCCCCGGCGCTAACCGAGGTGCCAGCCGCAGTAAGGACAACGACATTTTCCATTCGCAGCCAGTCGGCGAGTAATGCTTGTATACGTCGCAGCCCGTCTGTCTGCGATTTTCCATATAGAAGATCTTCGCTCTCGCCAGCAGATTTTGGCGATAACAGCATATAGTTGCTGGGGTCTGCGGTTCTCTCATGCTCAAATGTGAGTGAATCATGGTTGCTCATTGCACTTTCCCCTTTATAACGATGATCGTTTCGGGTTTCGGGCGCAATGCTTTGCGCTTTTTCCATTCGAAAGTGGCGACAAAGTTTCTCATGGTCGGTCTCTTTCGATAATCTTTCCTGATCCGGAGTCATACAAGAAATTGACTATCGATCCGTCTTTTACCTTCTCAATCACTTCATTAACCACAAATAACGGCACCAAAAACCACTCGCGCGGTTCGACTGGGTTGCCGAACCTGTCTTTGATTTCAATGTCAAGGCGGGCGGGTTCAAAAAACCTGTGGATCAGACCTTCGAGTTTTATGCGGTTGATGTTGGAAAGCTCATACGTGGCTATGACTTCCACGTCGGCCATAAGGAAGGTCGGGTCTAGCTTCGCATTAGCGATGCGTTTTTCTATATCGCCGCCTGTCACGCCGATTTTATGAATGACATCCCTATGTTCTTTAATAAGAGGGTGGTCGGATTTGCTGCGAAGGACGTAAATCGTGCCGCTTTCCATGTCGCCATCTTCGACGGCATCTGAGAACAACGGCCCAGCGGAAGGATCGGTAATCCGGCGTCCGGCATCGTCTTTGTAAAGGGCACGTTGAAGGGAGCGCAAAAGCAGGTTGCTTTCAGTTCCATTATCGTAAACGACGCGCAGTCGGGCGTCTGGGTCGCCGTTGGGGGTTTTGAATTCCTCGCCCATCTCGGCAACATAGGCTTTCTGGCCGCCTAGAATGAAAAACTCTCCCATCCGGATTTGGGCGTCTTCTTTGAACTCGCGCGTCTTGCGAACGCCTGTTTTTAGATCGTCCTGTATCTGTTCAAAGAGGGGCTTAAATTTCTTGAAATCCAAGCATGGGGATCGCTGGGCGATCTCCTCCGCCGCTTTGACTTCGGCGCGAGTTTTGACGTGCTTGAGTTTTGTAATGTCGGCATCGTCTGGCTTTAACTCGCCCAGCTCGGCCAACAATTCATTTTCATCAATGTCATCAGCTAAATCGTCCGTCGATGGCTGTGCGGCACCCAACAATCCATGTTTGTCCAACCCCGCAAGCGCAGCGCGGCACTCTGCCGAGACGCGAATTTTGTCGAGCCGGACAGCATAGAGCCGTTCAAAAATGTCCTTCTCCTCTCCATGCATTGGCGCGCGGCCATTCTGTTCATAGAACCGCTCAATGTCTTCAAATCCCGCGACAATTCGTTCTTCACGCGCCGTGCGCGCGCCGACTTCCTTTTTCGGAGCACTAAACTCGTCGAGTTCCGAGCGTAGTTCGTCTAAATCCAAATCAGTCATATCGTCCTTCGTCCTTAAACCTTACAAATGCCGCCGCACCTTCCGCCATGCGCTTTTCCCAAGGGTCAGCTGAGTCAAGGGACGGCAACCGACCACGTTCTTTTTTGAACTTTACCGCACGGGCCGCCAATTCCTTAGCTTCTTCTGGCGATAGTTGCGTCTTTTTAGCAGCAATCACTTTGGCCACCTGTTTGAGGCTGTCCTCATTCATGGCCTTGGAAAGAATGGCGTAGGCCTCACCAAACGGGTTGATCCGGTCGATCAGATCAATCTCCAGTTCGGTTACGCTCAAAGCAAAGCGGCGAACCCCATCAATCAACGCCGTGTTTCCGGCCTTCGTACCATTTTCTCCATTGTTGAGAATTTTCTTGGCTTGCTGAGTGATGTTGAGCGCCGCGATGGCGTGCTGGCGCACAGCCTCTTGATCCTCGGCATCCAGTTCAGGGTATTTATCCTTGACGATTTTTCCCATACGAAGCTGGGTTAGCTCCTCCGGCACCATTTCCTCGTCAAACAGACCACGCTCAAGAGAGGTTTTGTCCTGAACGAAAGCTGCAATCACCTCGTTCAAATCTTCTTGGCAAATGCGCGTGGCTTCGGGGGCCTTGGGTTCGGCAAGCCCTTTGATCTCGATTTGGAATTGCCCCGTCTGCTCGTTATAGCCGATGTTCGGCTTCGCGGGGTCGTACCCGCCATCGCCATAATCGAACCCTTCAATGGGCTTGCTATCGACGTTCTTGGGCGTGAAGTTGAATTTCGGGGCCAAGACCTGTTCCATCAAAAGGCTGGCCGCGATGGCTTTCAGAGTGTCGTTGATAGCGTCGGTGACCTTTTCTTCCGAGGCATCGGGCTCCGCGATTAAATTAGTGAACCGGGCGCGGGTTTTGCCTTTGGCGTCGCGTGTGGCGCGGCCAATGATCTGGATGATCTCGGTCAGACTGGAGCGATAACCAACCGTCAGGGCATGTTCGCACCAAATCCAGTCAAAGCCTTCCTTAGCCATGCCAAGCGCGATGATGACGTCAACGTTATCGCGGTTGTCTTTCTGGGCAGGGTCTTTAAGGGCAGTCAGCACCTTTGAATGACGATCAGGCCCATCATCGACCAAGTCAGCAATTTTCAAAGTGCGCCCATCAGGGCGTTTAACAAGGTCAAAACCCGTCACGGGGTCTTTTCCCTTCCACTCCCCCAAGGCTTGCATGATGCACTCGACTTCTTTCATTTTGCCTTGCTGGGTGCTTTCGCGCGCATTGACATTGGGAATGTGGACGATGGTTTTCAGATTTGGATCAAGAACATCCGCGATCTCTTCGATATATGAGCCGCAATAGAAATAGTACCCGATGTCAAGCTGCTTGAGGTATTGATAGCCGTTGAGCTGCTCATAATAGGTATAGGTGACCGTCTCGAAATGTGCCTCGTCTTGCGGGGCAAGGACGGGCATGGCATCCCCACGGAAATAGGAACCCGTCATCGCCACAATGTGCGCTTTTTCACGGGCAATAAGCTGAGTGACGATAGCTCCCAAAACGCTGCCTTCGTCGGCGCTGACATGATGGAATTCGTCAACGGCGATCAGACAATCGTCAAAGACGGCAATGCCAAAGCGCTCGACGGCAAAGCGAAAGGTTGCGTGGGTGCAAACCAGAATGCGGTCAGGACTGTCAAGAAAGGCCTTCACCGAGCCAACCTTGCCGCCGTTATCATCCCCCGGCGCGTTGCAAAGATTCCATTGCGGTGCGACTTCCCAATCCGCCCAAAAGCCATACTTGCTCAACGGCTCGTTGTTGAAGCTGGCCCCAATCGACTTTTCAGGAACGACAATGATGGCCTTTTTCAACCCTTGGTTGTGCAGCTTGTCGAGCGCAATGAACATCAAGGCGCGGCTTTTCCCCGACGCAGGCGGGGACTTGATCAACAGATATTGCTCGCCGCGCTTTTCATAGGCACGTTCCTGCATTACGCGCATGCCCATCTCGTTGGCACGCGTTGAGCTTCCATTGCAGGCGTAATTGACGGTAACGGAGGGGATGGATTTGGGGTTCGTCATTTTCTTTCTCCTGCAACGCTCGCGAGCGCCGCTTTGAGTGTCTGAAAGCAAAGTTTTGCCGTGTGCTCATCGGGTGTAAAGCCAGAGGCCATCTGTTCATACGGGTGAATGTAGTTGCGGAAGTCCCGAAGGCCGTGACTGAACTTTTTGACATCCGGTTTGAGCAAATTAAGCTCACACGCAACGTCGATAAATTGGGAAAGGTTCCACTCAGGAAAGCGTTTGGGGCTGCCGTCATTTGTTTTTGGACATGCCGCTGCCCGATTAAACCGGGCAGGTTCTTTTTGGGCAGCACCAAGCAAAACGGCCTCAAGCACGCTTCCACACAAAAATATAACGGAAAGATGCGCCCCAGCCTTCAACGCCTTGCGGGCCTCAGCAAGACGGCTTTCAATGATAGGTACAGCCTGCGCCTCAATCGGTAGTTTCTGAATGTTAGGAATCGTGAATTCGCTGTGTAAGAAATCGTCAGCGCTTTGGAGAGGATTTGGCGACACAGCCTTTCCAGAAAGTCGTGCAACAATATCTCGCGACTTTTTGAGAACTGACGCATCGGCTTCTCGATTATTCAGATCACAGTCAGCTTCGTATGAATCGAGCATCTCCGCCAACACATGCCCGACCAATGAATCGGTTTCTTGTTCCCAGAAGGCCCGCATCTTGTTGGCTTTAGATGTGCCATAGGTCTGATATTTTCTATCGTGAATATCAATCTTATAGCGTTTAAAAAATGCACCGTAAGTTGAGTCGGAATAATCCAGAATATAACCGGGCTTCGTGACAAGAAGCCTTTCAAGATAGCGTTTTTCGATATCCGTGAGGCTGCTCATGCTGCCTCCTTGGTCATTTTTGTGTAAAGCTCAAAGAGTTTTTCGAGACGTTCAGTATCGTTTTTGAAACGACGACCGATATAGATGCGTTCCAACACCTCGTCATTACGCTCATGCGCACGGCGTAAGTCATCCGGCATGTTATCGGGATCGTAAAGATCGGCAATTGTGGCGGGGAAATGCGCCTCCCGCGCCAGCAGAATGTCTTCTGCACAGCGGGTCAGGTCAGCTTTGTTTTTATCTGTCAGCGGTGGGATGGGAAAGGTGTTCCAACCTATAGTGTTTGAATAACGCAACCGAGTTTCTAGTTGTCCGCAGACTGTTCTTACCCAAGTCAGGTGTAATTTTGATGCTATTAGCGACATATTCCAGAGAGGGGCGTCATAGAGAGCAAAAGCAAGATTTGAAATAGCAGAACAATTATCAAGCAAACCAACTTGTAAATACTCCCGCCCTTCGGAGGAAACGCCCGGCAAGATAATTGTGTGGCTTGTCGCACATTTCATTTCCCGAAACTGATGGGGACGCTTCGCCATTTCTTTTGTTCCAGCATCTTTGCTGGCAAGACGCATTGCACAAACACCTTCGACGCGTGATCGAATGCTCTGAGCACTCATTGCTTCTTTAAGTCGATCATCTTCAATCCAAAGACAGTACCGCACCACACCACGGATAAACTCTGCCGAACCGTAAATGCGGCGAAGAAAGCATTTCTTCTCTTGTTCCGTAAGGCTAAGTGTTGAGGCTTCTGCCGCCGACAAAAGTAGGTTTCCGCCGTCAATGGGCATGTTTCCAAAGGACATTTCAGGCAAATGCGATATGCTTTCACGCTGGCCTTCGACAACCACGTTCTCTCCAATAGTGAGATATGGAGTGATGTTGTCCGCCTCTCTTACGGTCGTTCCCCCGTCTTTATTAAGATCAAAAAGATAGCGTTTCTTAGATTTTGATTGTGATAAGCCCACTATTGCAACGGTTACACCGGCATTATGGCTGGCGAGATTTGCCCATTTGAAAGACGTATGTGCAAAATGGATGGATGAACCTGTTTCAAAAATCTTTGGCCACAGAATTGGAACAATGCGTCCTTGGCATATTGAGTTCGTGCTCACAAATGCAGCATCTGCCGTAGTGTGTTTGGCGTAAGCGGCTGCTTTCATAAACCAACCGCCAACATAGTCTATCTGCTTGGAAGAAATGCCGTAAGGGTTGAACACTTCCGCAAGGTCTTCTTTCTGTTCTTTTGTCTGTGTCTGGCTTCCCTTGTATGGCGGATTGCCACACATATAAGTTTCCCCGCCTTCATTCTCAAAATCAATCTGCGCCTGATCCAGTGGTGTGTTGAACAAATCATCGCCTTGCAGTTTTACCGCTGTCCCAGTTGGCGGGCATACAGAAAGCCAGTCAATTCGCAGGGCGTTCCCGCAAGTGATCCAGTTTTCTTTGTTAAGCGGCAGGAACTCGGCTAGCGCGAGGTTTTGACCTCGGTAAAGAACATCACATTGAAACTCAGCAATGATGAGGGCAAGCCGAGCCACTTCCGCCGCAAAATCGCGAATTTCAATACCGCGAAAATTCGTAAGAGGAATATCGCTGTGCCGATCCGGCTCACCGCGCCGCTCATTGATAACTGCTTCAATCTTTCGCATCTCCTTATAGGCGATGACCAAGAAGTTGCCGGAACCGCAGGCGGGATCAAAGACGCGGATTTTCGCCATGCGGTTGCGCAGGTTAAGCAGCTTGCGGGAATTGTCTCCGGCTTCCTCCAGCTTCTCGCGTAGGTCATCCAGAAAAAGCGGGTTGAGAACCTTCAGGATGTTGGGGACACTGGTGTAGTGCATCCCGAGTGCGCCGCGTTCCTCATCATCAGCCACGGCTTGGATCATCGACCCAAAAATATCGGGATTGATCTTTGTCCAATCCAAGCTGCCTACATGCAGGATATAGGAACGCGCGATCTTGCTGAAACGAGGTGTTTCCGTGCTGCCCGAAAACAGGCCGCCGTTTACATAAGGAAAGATGTCTGCCCATCGCGGCAGGGTGGCCTTCGCACGATCCGCGATCTTCGTGTTCATGGCGCGAAAAATCTCGCAGATCACCTCATGGGTGTTTGACGAGTCCGACGCGCTCATTTGATCTATGGTCGCGGTGAAAAGCCCTTTACCATTGAAAATGTCTGTGTCTTCCGCAAAGAAACAGAAAATCAATCGCGCCATAAAATGGTTCATGTCGTGGCGGCGTTTTTCTGTTCCCCATTCAGGGTTTTGCCGCAGTAGCTCGACATAAAGCTTGTTCAGACGGCTGGTTGCACGAATGTCAAAGGCGTTTTCGCTGATCTGCTTGACGGTTGAAATCCCTGCCAGTGGCAAGAAAAACCCGAAATGATCGGGAAAGTCTTTGTACGCGCAGGCGACCGTTTCGCCGCTAGTCAGGTCTTCGGCCTGAAATTCTTCACCATCCGTGGCAAGAATGAACTTGGCCTTCTGCCGTTCGGTTGCTGGGCTTCCTTTCAGACGCTCCAGCGTTTTGAGCACGTCTCCGGTCGGGCAGACGGCCATGTGGATGTTGTTGTACTGAAGAACCGCGCCTTCGATATCGGTCTTGTTCGTGTTGCCGTTCTTCAGCCGTTGAATGGTCGTGGTTTTGTTTCCAAATGCTTCCAAAAAGGCATAGGGAAACTCAGCCACGTTGAATGGCTGCTCTGCCAGTTCGGTGATAGCTTGTTCAATCTCAACAGCGTTCACAGGTCGCCCCCATCAGATTTCTGATTGCTGCGTTCCTGTTCGTTGATCCAGCGATCAATCTCGGCCTTCCTAAAGCGCCACGCGCCGCCAACCTTAAAGCCGGGCAGCTTGCCTTCGGCGGCCAGACGATAGGCCGTCTTTTCAGCCAGCTTCAGGTAAAGGGCGAGTTCTTTGAGGGTGAATATGTCCGCGTTGACCATTTCTGCGCCCGAATCGGTGTTATTTGGGGATAATTCGGGAATTTAAGGGAATATTGAGGATGCAGCAAGGTTTCGTTTGCAGACCGAGAACCCTTTGGCCGGCCTCATGATTGTTTCTGCCTGTCAGCGAAAGAGACGAGAATTAGGTTAGTCGTTCTCTCTTGCACCGTACGCAAGTTGCCAGTGAATTTCGTCTGAAGAGGCGATGGTAAATCCAAGGTTTTCATATAGCTTCTTTGCACGAGTGTTTTCTTTTAATGTTTGGAGCTTTAACATCTTGGAATTGTCGGTAGCCATTTTCATGAATTTTGTTATCAATGCCGTCCCGATCCCCTTGTTTTGATATGGAGGAAGAATAAAAATAGGGCCAAACCAAATGTACTCATTTTTATCCTGCCAGCCAATTACGCCCACATCGTTTCCATCCCATCTAATGATGTGGGGATTGCGTCCATCAAAATCTCTGTCTGCCGCCAGGTCTTGCATCTCTTCATCCCATCCAAACATGGATTCTATTACTTTGCGATAGGCGACATGATGGGCTTGCCTAAAGAAGGCCCGATCATTTTCTGTCATTGGGATGATGTCTATTTTCATGATCATTTATTTGCGCACAGTTAAAGGCGTGCCAATAAGACCTGTAGCTCAACCACAATTTCCGCTAGAGACCACAAAAAAACCTTCCACAGGCACTGTGTCACAAATTGAGCGTATGAAGCTCTGTTCTGCGCCGAGATGGAACCCATGTGCGGGGATCGGCTTTTTCCTGAATGCCAGAGTCCATGTCTTTTACCTCGTGGACATCATTATTTTCTCCACCAACGAACCAGACATAAGGCATGCCTTTTTTTGAAGCATAGCGAAGCTGTTTGTCTAGCTTGGCCGGTTCAGGATAACACTCGACATTCATGCCCCGATCTCTGAGCAGGTTACCTGTCTCAAGCACTATAGATCTAGAGTTTCCTGGCAGGAAGACGATCAAAACATCCGTTGGTGATTTTGCCCCAACGGAGAGGCGACCTTCTTTAAGTAATTTCGTAAAGATACGGGTTAGCCCAATAGAGACGCCAACCCCGGGCAATTTCTGTTTTATGAAGGAACCCGCAAGATTTTCGTATCTTCCACCACCGCAAATTGTTGGGTAATCGGGCCACTCAGAGAACTTCACCTCATATACAGTGCCTGTGTAATAATCTAATCCTCGAGCAATCGACATATCCGCGAAGGGTGTGCAGTTTTCCGCCGGAGTAGAAAGCACGGCTGACATGACTTCTTTCAATTCAGAGATGCCTTGATCTAGCAGAGGATTTCTGACGCCTAACGCCAGAACTTTTTCTTCAAATGATAGGTCGCTCGTTTTAATTGATGCTAGATTAAGGCACGCCGCAGCTGCGTTCTCGTCCACGCTTAGCTCAGACATGAGAACGTCCTTAACGTTCTTCGCACCAATCTTGTCGAGTTTATCCACGACTCGGATAACCGCGATAGGATCCGATATCCCCAGACCTTCGTAGAAGCCTTGCAACAGCTTGCGGTTATTGATGCGCATTTCCACAGGGCCGATTTGCATGCGTTCCAGTGCTTTGGACATGACAACAGGCATTTCAGCATCATAGTGTATCGAAATATTGTCTCTATCGATCACATCGATATCGCATTGCGTGAACTCACGAAAACGCCCTTCTTGAGGGCGCTCTCCTCGCCATGCCTTCTGCATTTGATAGCGCTTAAAGGGAAAAACGAGGTTGTTATAGTTCTGCGCAACGTATCTCGCAAACGGAACCGTCATATCAAAGTGCAGAGCCATTCTCGGTTCATTCTCTCCTCCCTCTGGGGCGGCGAGACGATGCAATCCGTATATCTCCTTATCGACGTCGGCACCCTTTGCAGCAAGGCTTTCGACTTCTTCAACCGACCGCGTTTCGATAGACGCATAACCATAGCTTTCAAAGACGCTTCGGATGGCATCAAGCCACTGTTGCTCGACGCATCGAACTTCGGGCAAAAATTCTGGAAATCCGCTGATAGCTCGAGCAGGAGATAAGCTCTTTTTGGACTTTTCTGGATCGGACATATCTTAACCTCTTGACGACAAACGACTCTTTATTACTTACAAACCCCGATCTCAACGATTTCCGCTGAGAATTAGCTCTTCCGGGGATCCTAGCGCCTTCCAAGCTATTAGCAATAAATTGGCATCAAAGGGAAGCCAATTGTAGCCTAGCAATACGCTTTATTACGCATTAACCAAACTGTGGCCGTAGTTTTGCCCCAGAACTTATAGATCCTTTTGCACGAGAAGCATCTGATCTCACTTCAATTCCTGGCGCGTATAAAGCATCAAGCCAAGGGGTGGACAAAAATGTTTTCAAAGCATCTGCAGGCGTTTCCACTATCGGTTCTCCGCCTAAATTGAAGCTGGTGTTCAACACGACCGGCAAGCCCGTTTTCTGGGAGAATGCGGAAACAAGCTCGTGAAAATTGGGCGAGATTGCCTTTGATATCGTTTGCAGCCGGGCGGTGCCATCGACATGGACAATCGCAGGACATTTAGCTACAGAATCCGCCTTAACATGATCTATATGCATCATGTAAGGGGTCGGACGGCCAGACACAAAGTGCTCTGAACATCTTTCTTCTAGAATTGCAGGCGCATAGGGCCGGAACCACTCGCGGTTCTTGACTTGGTTGTTGAGCAACGAAACCGTCCAAGAATTAGAAGGATTGGCTAAGATGCTGCGATTTCCAAGCGCGCGTGGCCCGAATTCGCTTGCTCCAGAAAAAACCGTAACTATCTCGCCTCTGGCCAACGCTTCGGCCGCTAGTTCGTTGACATTATCACAAAGCCGAACTGAAACGCCTCCAATTTCCTCTGCTGCACGAACGAAGTCGTCAATCGAGAAGGTTCCACCGAGATAAGGATTGCCTCCAAAGTTCGGGATTGCTCCCGTTCTTTCGCGGATTAGCCAGCTTACGGCCCCGACAGAAAGTCCGGGGTCGCCCGGGGAAGGAGGAACAATAACATCCTTCACCCCCAATTCATTGCGTAGCTTTGCGTTCATCACCGAATTTAAAGCTACGCCGCCAGCCATACAAACGACCTGTGGCTTATGTTCAGAAACAAGCCCTTTCAGTCGATCCAATACCGACTCTTCCAACTCATTTTGAACCCAGTACGCCAAATCAGCATCAATACGGCGCAACGGCTCGTTCTGTTGTCTTACTGGCGGAAGGAGTATACCCTTGTTCAGAAACCAATTAGAAATATCGCCTAATCCTGCTTCAGTATTCCACATACTGGTACGCGCCATGCCATCTCGGGAATAAAGGATGCATTCAGAAAATTTGTCACCACGTCCGAATGGTGCCAAGCCCATAGTTTTCCCAGATTCATGGTAGGACTTAAAACCTATATACTGGGTAACTTTAGAATACAGCTTCCCATACCCCACCTCAGCTTGTCCTGCATGATCTCTTGCCACAAGAGACAAGGATCCATTTAAAAGCCGATAATAACTCGTTCTCTCATTTTTATTGAGGCCAATAATCTGATGCTGGCGTTTATCAAGCAAGCTTCCTTCGTTATCGATTATCGCGATCAACGCGTTTTCTGAACCGCAAGTCGAGGCAGCGGCAAGGGCATGGATTTCGTGGTGCGATGGAGCGATATGCACTGTCCCCTTGAACCCAGGAAGAGCCTTGCGAACTAACGTAAATATCTCTTGTACTTCACAGTCCGAGGGCGGCACCGTCAAACCAAAGGTTGAAACTCCTACAGCAGCTATATCAGCCGGCTTGGTTTTTGTGCGGTCCAGAACATACTTTAAGGCTTCGGAAAAGCCGCCATCATACTTTCGTCTTGTCACTCGCTCTTGGGCGATGGCCATCTCGATCTTTCCATTGCGCAGCAATGTAACATTCCCGCTTCCGGCAAAGGCTCCGTCGATATAAGAGCAGTGCACCCCTAGCAAAACTTCATCCATAATTTTCTCCATCTGTTACGCATTTCATTCATCGTTATTTCGGATATGCGAAGTAAACTGGCCTATCTCCACAAAAACGTTTATCTCTTCTTTTGCATTCGGCCACAAAGCCCGTTCGGTCAAATACTTCCATCATTTCCTCAACCGTATATCTCCAGTTGTATATTCTTTGTGTGTGATCGGTTTGGTGGCCTTTGCTCTTAATGTTCCAATCAAACTGCATGGAGACCATATTGGCTTCCATCTGTTCTGGTCGGCACGATATTTCAATGGAGCAATCGCTTCCCATTGGCACGATCTGTTGCCATGGCCTGAGATGAACATCCGGCGTGAGCCATTGCTCCAGAATAAACACGCCTTGTGGCGCCAAGTGCCGATGGACACAGGTCAGCGAAGCTGCAACTTCGTTTAGACTAGATAGATAGCCAAATCCGCTGAACAAGGAGAGCGCAGCATCAAATCGCCTATTCAAATTAAAAGACCGCATATCCGCATAAACGAACTGGGCTTTAGGGCAGTTTTTTTTCGCTTTTTCCAAGACTTTATCGTCATAGTCTATTCCAACGATTTCTAGGCTGCTTGCCAAAAAGCGAGCGTGTAGACCTGGTCCACAAGCCACGTCCAATACACTTTTTACATTGGCGTTATGTTTATGAAGGATAGACATCACCGCCTGTGCTTCGGCACGATAGTTCTTGCGCGAATAAAGGAGTTCGTAAAGTTCTTGAACATTGGAATACACTTACAAATTCCTCTTTTTTATGGAGAAAGGTGCCCGCTGTAGCGCGGGAAAAAGGTGAAGTCTGCAGGGCGAGCATTTCCTGACCATGTTCCAAGAAGTCTTTCAATACCCATATCTATGTTGGCGAACGGCGGGAGTCCCGCATCAAGTGTAGCCAAGTGAAAGTCGAATTTCGTCGGGTCTTTCCCCTCGTTGATAATTTTCTGAGATACAATGCTTTTCTTCGTTTCAATTTCGCCGCCTGCCGCAACATAATTTTTCCCCTTAAACCACAGCTGGCAATCGCTACACATACCGTCCTCGCTCTTAACGTAGAAAGGTCTCGTATGCTCGGGGAATCCTGTGATCCAGACAAAGTTCGAAAAGTTATTGTTAAGAAACAAACGAGTCTCATCAGGAAGCTGATGCCCTGTTAGTTCTTTCACGCCGCTATATTTCAACAGATCCTGAAATGAAATCTGGTCAAACGAAACCGTTTCTGGAAATTGGTTGTGTTTCGGTTTTACGTTACAGATCTCATTGTGCGCCGCCTTAAGCAACTCGGAATAAAGACCGATCAGATCTGGGGTCTTTCCAT
>CAZYPX010000013.1:0-18898 GCA_964649675.1 uncultured Rhodospirillaceae bacterium
GCCAGCACCCCTTGTACCCCTGCACGCCGACCTTGGGCAGCCGCCGCATTGTATGCGCGGCTTGTTCAAGGCGGTCGGCCACATCGTCAACCTTCCATTTTTCCTTAGACTTAGCCCGCACGGTACGCCCCCTTGTTGATAAAAACCGTTCCCATCACCGTACCGTTCCCTTTATCTATTTCTATTATTTGAATAATTAGAAATAATAATAATAGGGAACGCTCATTTGTACCTCACGCCCATGCGCACGCGCACGCGCGCGCACATAAGGAACCAGAACTTGCCGCCGTTCCCGCGCCGAATAGCCGCGCGAAATCAGAAACATAAAGGGTAAGGAACGCCCAAAGGAACGCTCGTTTTGGTTTCAGGCCGTACCGTACCGTCCAAGCGTTTGAAAATACGATCATGACGGAGCCTCACGGGGCGCGGGGACAGGTTGCGCGGCGAGCGATGAAACGTCAGGCGGCGCAGGATCAGGCGTGAAATCCACCGTATTGCCATCATCGGGCGCAGGCAGCAGACTCTCGGGGATCAACAGCCCGCGCGACTTGCGCCCAACGGCGACGGGCTTTGGAGAAGGCGCAACGCCCGGCAAACGTATGAGGGACGAGCGCCAGTTCCCGTCGGCCCACGGCGTGTTATGAAAGATGCGCTTAAGCCCGATGTGGTCGTTTGCCACGAACAGGGCCCGCATTTTTTCCTTGCCGACCTTGATGTCGATGATGCGCAGGCCGAGCGGCTTAAGCTTGTTGTTTTCCTCTGTTGGCGCGTGGCCGATCTCCATGGCGTCGCCGACAAGCTCGCCGATGGATCGCTTGATCCCGTCGCGGATGGCTTCGCACGAAGAATCCAGCAGGCGATTGAGGCACAGCATCGCGTCCGAGGCGTCGCTATCGTCGAGCATGATAAGCCTCAGGCGGTTTTGCATGGCCGTGACAAAAGCCAAGACGCAGTCCTGCGAGGGCACGTCGTCGTCGATCAAAAGCGACCGCCCCGCGCACAGCGTGGCGTATAAATCCGCTTGCCGCGCGTCGCAGCCGTGCGTGACCAGTTCGCCGCGAAAAAGCGCGAACGTAGCGCCGAAACGCCGCGCGCCAAGCAACGCCCGCGCGCGAAATCGGGGCGACATGTCCTTCGCCCAGGTCACGAAATACTCCAGATCGGCGGCGACCCGCGAAACGTCCGGCTTGTCAATGGCGATGGTCATGATGCGGCTGCGGTCTTGCGGCTGCAAAGGCGGCGGGTTGATGGCGGTCATCAACACGCATCCGGTGACCGTCGTGTTGAGGGCCTTCCCGCCCGACGAACCGCGCGCTATTTTCGCGCCGACGCCACCCGACATAAGCCGTAACAAGCCCACGACCTTGGCCATGCGATGCGCGCGATCCTCGCCCGCGCTTTCGCCTTCGTCGATGTGCAGCGTCCGCGCGTCGTTCGCCAGCGTCTGACGTAATCCGGCCTCGGTGTAGTCGTTCATCGACGTTCCCATCGCGCCGATCACGGCCATGATCATATCGGCAAGCGTCGATTTGCCGCTGCCGCGCTCGCCGGTGACCAGCGCGTGGACGCGCCAGTTTGGATAACCGCCGAGCAACGCCGCGCCGATAAACCCGAACAGCAAATCACCGTCGTAATGCTCCATGAACGCCCACGCGCCCAAATGCGCTCTCAATTGCCGCCCGTCGGCCTTGCTGGCGGGGTTGGCGAAATCAGGCTCTTCCAGATCGTTTTTCGCCGTATAGATCGCGGCGCCGATCTTCCGGCCCGCCGGGCACAGATCGCCGCGATACCACAGCCTGCCGCCCAGATGCGCGATCACGTCGTCTTTGTGCCGCCACACGCCGATGCCGCGCAAAGGCGTGTCGGGGTTGAAAAGGCCCTTCGCGCTGCACGCGCGCATCAGCCATTCGGCGGCCTTGTTGGGCGAAAACTCGCCCGGCACGATATTCCCCTTTTTGCTGTAAACGGGAAAATTTTCGCACAGCCAAGCCGTGTCGCCGCCGAACAGGCTTGAGAGGTTAAGGCGCACCATCTCGCGCGCCGTGAACTCGCGTTTTTCGCCGTCCTTGCTGATAAAATAATACGATCCGTTGCAATGGCCGATCGGGATGATCTCCGGCGCGCCGCCCTTCGGCCCGTCGGGCACAATATTGACTTCATCCGCGCTGCCGACCGCCGCCGCCACGTCATCAAACCGCTCATCGTTTTTCTGCTCGTGGTCGATCATGGGCGCACCATGTCGTTAAAATCCATCCCCGCTTTAGGCCGCGCGATGCGGATCGACCGTCCCGGCGTCATGTGCGCCTGCGCCGCGCGATTCAGCCGCTTATCGGCATCGCATTGATCCTTATTGTCGCCGTCGGCGCATAAAATAAGTTCGCGCACGGACGGAGGTACAGGCGCGCGCATATTGCCGAGCGACAACGCCGCCCACACCGCCAAATCCGGCATCGCCATCATGATCGTCATCGCCGTTTCGATCCCTTCCGCCACGGCCAGCCTGACGGGCCTTTCGCCGCGCAACATCACGTGCCCGCCCGCGCACGCGCCCAGCATCATCTTGGCGGTGCGGATGTCGGCCTTGCCGTGGCCGTCAGGCCGCAAAAACGTGCGGTGAATGCCGACGATCTTGTTCTGCGCAGTCACCGCCGCGATCATCGCGGGCATGGTCACGTGCTTTTCGGCGTTCCAGCAACGCGGATGAAACCGCAACACCGGCGGCACGGGAACGCCGACGATCCCGCGCGACGCCAGATAATTTTCAACCAAGGTTCCGTCCGCCGGAATCGCCTCGTTCCACTGCGCCACGGCTTTTTCGATGCGCTTGCGCTTATCTTCCTCGTCGTCGATGCGCCTTTGTATTCCAACGCTAGCAGGCACAACATGGCCTTTCAGTAAATCCGCGCCGCTGTCCAATTGTTTTAAAGCTTCGATAAAACTCAGGTTGTCGATTTTCATCAAAAACCTGATCACGTCGCCGCTGCCGCATCCGGCAAAGCAATGCCACATACGTTTTTTCGGTATGACGTAAAAGCTCGGCGTTTTCTCGGCATGGAACGGGCAGCAGCCGACGTATTCGTCGCCTTGTTTTTTCAAGGCCACGCGCGCGCCGACGATCGCGGCCAAATCGGCCTCGGCCTTGATCCGCTCGATCGCCGCCTGATCGTACCGCGCCCCGCTCATGCCAACCCCTTGATTTTGGTTAATTGCTTGAAATCACACATAACATTTATGTTACGTTTTCCCTTGACAGACATAACAGTTATGTTATGTTTCTTGCACCGAACGATTCCAAGGCTAAGAAAGATGTTAGAAAAATGAACTCTAATGAATTCAAAAGGTGGCTTTCGAAACAAGGTTGCACCTTCGGCCCCGGCAAAGGCTCGCACATCAAGGTTTATTTGGGCGACAAACAATCGGTTTTGCCGATGCACGGCAAAAAGGAATTGGGCTACGGTCTTGTGAAGGCGATAAAAAAACAGCTCGGCATTGAAGAATAGGAGGCGACCTTGTTCAATTATCCCGTCGAATTGAAAAAAGACACCAACGGAACCTACGCCGTTTCGTTCCCCGACGTTCCCGAGGCGCACACCTTCGGCGAAACGAAAGCCGAGGCGTTGCATAAAGCCGTCGATGCGCTGGAATCGGCTTTGTCGTTTTATCTCGACAAAGGCGAAGCGTTGCCGAAGGCCTCGGCCAAGCGCGGTCGCATGACGCTCGCGCCCTCGCTGAAAGGCGAATTGAAGCTTGCCATCTATCAAGCCATGCGCGACGGCAACGTGAGCAAAACGATGCTGATGCGTCGCATGGGCGTTGAAATGATGCAGGTGAACCGGTTGCTCGATCTCACGCACACCTCGCGTCTCGATCAACTGGAATCCGCACTTGCCGCGCTCGGCAAACGCGCCCACATTGAATTGGATTTGGCCTAACGCGCTCATGCCGAAGCCTCTTTAATTTTCGTGACGGTGGCGGATGGCTTGGCCAAAGCCGCGCCGCATTCCTGGCATTTTTCGCGCCACGACAAATTGCTAAAGCCGCAGCGCGGGCAATAAACGGTTTTAAGTTCCTTAAACTTTAATGGATCGGCCGCGTTCGTCATGCGGCCTCCGGCAGTTTGACGCCAATCGGCAACGCGTGATACGCCGCGCGGCAATGACGTGCGCAATAGGGCATGCCATCAACGGCCTTGCCGCCGCAACATTGCGCGTGGCCGTCCGCCGCCTTGCCGTCGATAGGCCAACGGCATTGATCGCGCCGCGCCGTCAACAGCGATAAGCCCTTGCCTTGAAATCCGGCCTTGAACCCGTCCGAATAGATCGGGCTTAAATCGACAACGTTTGTTTTTTTCGTGATAAAATACTGACGGCGCAAACGCTTGCGCTCGCCCTTTTTAATTTCCGGAACCTTGACGCGCTTTTTATGCGGCAAGTTGAAATAACGCGCGCGGCTCACGACCATGCCGACGGTGAACCCCTTGCCCAAGGCTCCCGCGATTTCCTTCACGGTCATGTCCGAGGCATAAATCTTGCGCAGCTTTTTTTCGGCTGCCCGCGTCCACAAGGGCGATTTTCTGAAACTCATGCCGCCACCTGTTCAAGAAAATGTTCGATGTGCGCGGCACGGGCGATGACGCTGGCTTGGTTTGTCACCGGCAACGTGGCCACGAGCGCGTTGAACGGCAACCACAACTCGACATCACGCAGATCGACCGCCGTGCCGTCCCAAAAGAATTTTTTCTTGTCGGCGTTGTAACAAAAGATGCCCGCGATGATCTGCGCGTTGACGACGAGCAGGCACAACGCGCGGGCGTCCGGCGGCGTTTTCAGGTTAGGTTTGGCCCACGGCAAAGGCGATTGCATGTGTCGCCCTCACGCGCGGCCTTGGGTATGGGCCGGCGCTTTCGCGCGGCGCGGCTTCACGCGGCTTCGCGTAAAAACCTTTTTCGGCGCGTCGCTGTGCGCGTTTTGGATCCCGTCGCGCTGCGCCAAAACGGCTTCGCCCACGCGCAGGACGTCGCGCAATTCCTTGATGACGCGCGGCCATTCGGTGTGGTCGATGCGCCCGTCGCTGAGCGCTTCGCCAAGCCGCCCGACAAGATCGGCGGCCTCGGCGTTCAGCTGAAAATCGCTCACGGCGCCGATCACCTGCGGCCTCGCGGCGTCGTATCCCGCAAGGCGCAACAGGCGGTTCACGAAACGGTCGCCGAGCAGCGCCATGTATTTCATCAGTTTGTTCAACTCCGGCATGCTTTCGCCGTTCACGTGCGCCTTGATCGTGCGCACGTCGATGCCGAGCGCGTCGCTGGCTTGCTGATAGCCGTATTGCTTGCCGGGGCCGATATATTCCCGCGCCGCTTCCGTGAACCGGATGAGGCACAAATCATAGGTTATGTCGTGGGGATTGACCATTTTCTTACCGTGGGAAAGGTGAGAGGAAGGGACGATGGGAATCTGTCGCGGGAAAATTCAGGACGTATCGGAAAGCGGCACGGGTTTGACGCCCGAGCCGCCCGTCTCCATGCTGTCTGCTCTACCAACATCAGCGGGAGATTCATCATGTGAAGAAAGTTCGTCGCCCTCGGCGGCGTCACGGTGGAGATTCCGTGCCCGCACTGCGGCAGCCAGCATAATAAAACAATCGGATGGCTTTGGAAGAACCGTGATCTGGTTTTTACTGGCTGCAAGATCACAACCGCCATACAGGGCGAACAAATCATCAATGAAGAAATTAAGCGAAATCGCGCCGTCGCCGACTTCGTCGGCCGAGTCAATAATATCTTCAAGTAGGCCGAGCACCGTCGGAAAACGTGACGAGTCGCATTCAATATTTATCGTTATGGCGGATGTTTTTTTATCGTCCATGACGTCACGCCCTCGCTTCCTGCCCGCAATCGGCGGGCTTGATTATAGGAATGCCGTATATCTCATTCGCTGTGAGGCCCGTGAGTTCGCACAACTTAATCATCGTGTCGCGGTCGATCGCACGAGCATGCTTTTCGTATCGCCGCCAAGTTTCGTCAGCGACACCAATAAGGTTTCCAGCATCTTGAAGCTTTAATCCTTGTTCCAATCGCCATTGCTTTAGGCTGGAAATAGGTTCGTCAGAGTGATTCATGTCTGTAATTTCCACCGGAATGGTGGATGTTGTCAAGGTAAAAATCCACCGTTTCGGTGCTTTTTTAGTTTTCACCAATATGGTGTCTTAAACCCATGAAAAACAGGCTGACCGAGATCATGAAAGAAAAGGGCATAAAAGCCCCAAAACTTGCTGAACTTGCAAACACTACAAACCAGCAAATTTACAGGTTAATGAAAGGTCAGCGCGGCATGGATATCGCTTGGCTTGAACGTCTCGCCAAAGCCCTCGACGTTAGCCCCGCCGATCTTATTACCGACGGCAAGGTCAAAACCACGCCCGGCGCGGCTCAATCCGCAACCGTGAACGTCGTCGTCGATGCCAGCACGGCCTGCATGGCCGCGATCAACGAACTTAAGGCCCAAAAGCAAATCCCCGAAGGCAAGGCCATGCCGCTTTTCGGCAAGGCGATGAAATATTTTTGGGACGATTTCGCAACCGGCAAACCGCCATCTCCCGCCGCCATTAAAAAGTTCATCCTGTCGATTGCGGACTAGGCTAAACCGCCAACATGTCAAGAGGCACGTCGAGCGCGGCGGCGATCTTGCGCAACGCGGCCAACCCGCCCTTGCGAACGCCCGTTTCGATATGCGAGACGCTTTGCACGGCCAGCCCCGCTTTTTCTGCCAGCCTTTTTTGCGACAGGCCGCGCCACGCGCGAAGAACGGCGACAGGGTTGTCGCCAGAGGCGATCTTGCGCGCAACGTCCGCGGGATACCCGCGCCGGCCATGGCGTTTTTCTTCGGACCTGGCCGCGTCATAAGCGCGGACATCGCCGTCGTCCTCAAGCCGCGCGCGGATTTTCAGCCATGCGTCATGCGGAATGACCGCGAAAACGGGATGTCCGCCTTTTTCGATAATCTGGATATTCTTTTCAAAATCAATCATAAATGCCTCCTCTCGGCCCAACGTCGATGACGTAAACCTTCATGATGTCGTCATCAAGATCGTACAGAACGCGCCAATCGCCGATCCGGAGCCTGTAGCCTTCGCGTCCCTTTAACTTTTTTACATGGACGCTCGGCGCGCGCGGGTTTTTCGCCAGCGCGTCAATCTTGTCCATGATTCGGTCGCGAAGGTTCGCGGGAACCCGTTTCAAGGTCTTGATGGCGCGGACGCTGTATTCTACTTGATACATGACGTATGTATATCATATGATATATATGGCCGTCAATGCCGTTTCAAAGCTCGGCCCCGCCGCGCCAGTTGACCAGCCAACGCACGACATCGTCGTAAATCATCGACGGCATGTCCTTGACGGAATCCACGTCGAAATAAGCCAGCATCGCGCTTTCGACGATGCTTTCCGGCACCTTCAACACGGAGGCCCTGTACATGACGATGGCGTTGATCGACGTCGCCTCGGCCTGCCCTAATTTCACGCAATTGTCGTTCGTCGGCTGCTCGCGCATATCGAACGAGACCATCCGCGCTTCATGATTGTTTTCTTCCGCCACGATGCGAATTTCAAAACGCTTTTTCATGACGCGCCGCCTATTGCGCGGCGGCAAAGTCGATGCCGGACAAACGATCCAGCGCGAACCGCAAGCGCAGCTCGTTGTTCATCTCGGCATGGTCGATGGCGTCTCTGGCCTTGGCCAGTTTCTCGATCGTCAGCAACAGGTCATAAGCCATCTTGTTGCCGTAGCGTACTTCCAAATCCTTATAGGTCAGAGAAAATGGTTCGATGCTCATAAATAAACCCCTTAAAAATCAATCCGCGTTCGAAAATGTAGTGGCATAATGCCCTTTATATATTAAAACCGTGTTAATATTCTTGGTTAATAACGCATTTTTTATCATTTTTTGATATGACTTATGGAAAGAAATATGATATGAAAGTTATCACGTTACCAATAACAGGTAGTTTCTTACCAAAAACAGGTAAAACCAATGACATCTCTTTCCCCCGCCCAAATCCGCGCGGCCCGCGCCATTCTGGATTGGTCGCTCGACGATCTTGCCACGGCGTCCGAAATTTCGCGCCCGACGCTGGCGCGTGTCGAATCCGGCGCGGCCAACCCGCACGACGACACGATGCGCGCCATCCGCCGCGCCTTTGAATCGCGCGATCTGCAATTCCTGACCGACGACGGCGTCAAGCGCAACATCGGCACGATGGACAGGCTCACCGGGCGCGACGCGCTGTACCGCTTTTTTGACGACGTGTACGACACGGTCAAGGACGGCGGCGATCTGTGCGTTTCCGGCGTCAACGAAAAATTGTTCGCCAGCTTCAACGTCAGCGCCGAAGCCGCCGACGCGCACCGCGCCCGCATGAGCGCCATCAAGGACAAGATCAAGTTCCGCGTTCTGCTGTGCGAAGGCGATTATTATTTCCGCAACGACAGCTATATCCAGTACCGCTGGATGGAGCGCGCTTTTTTCTACGAAAACCCGATCTACTTGTACAACAACAAGGTCGCGTTCATTAAGTTCGACAACGATAATCTGGAAATCGTGCGCATCGCCATGCCGTCGATGGCGGCCGCGTTCCGCGCGCAGTTCGACTTCATCTGGAACCACTCAAAAACGCCTCCAAAAAAGAAAGATTCCGCATGATGTTGGATCTTCCTCAATCGCGCCATAAGACGCGCCATCTGGCTTCGGCGGACGACGCCTTCATCGGCGACATGATCGACTTGTTCGCGGGAATCCGTGGCGGCCATATTGCGCGGCACGGTTACGTCGGCAAGGGCGGGACGTATTACGACCGCTGGCTGGCGACGCACGACGTTTATCGCAAAAAAGTCACCGAAAAAGAACTTGAACTTATCGCCTCGGCAACGCCACAGCTGGCGGAATTGTGTGGCGACACCGTCAATTTTGTCGAGGCCGGGTTCGGCTCGCCGTCGGCTTTCACGCAAAAAACATTGCCGCTCTTGGCGCATATTTTACGGCGGCGCGGCGCCGCGCCGCGCTATACCGTTGCCGATGTCAACGCCGCCTCGTTCGCCATGGCTCAGGATTATTTCCGGCAAATGAGGCTTGCCTTCCCGCTCGATTATATCCACGGCAACTTTTTCGAAGACATTCCCGTCCTTGAGAAAAACAGCGCGATCTATTGCGCTGGCCTGACCTTCACGAATATTCCCGTCGATGCCATCCACAACCGCACCGCCGATATTCTGATAAACGCGCTTACGCGCTTCGCCCGCGCCCTGAAAAACGGCGGCGTGTTGATGTTTTCCTACGCGACCGACACCGGCGGCGATGACGTCAAGGCTCTCTACGATCACCCGATGATCTACGCCTATCAGCTTTCGATTTACGAACGCGTTGCGAGCGAACTGAACGTCAGCAGCGGCTATGACCCGCACGGCTTCGGCACGGCGCTGGAACACCGCTGGCATGCCGATAACCATGTGCTGACGCGCCACGCCACGGTGACGCGGCGCATGCGTTTTAATATCGGCGGCTATGATTTCGATCTGCAAGCAGGCCGCGACCTTTACATGGCCAACAACTTTCGCTTTCCCGACGACATGGTGCGCGAATCGGCAACCCGCGCGGGATTTGCCGATTGCCGCATTTTTGCGTTGCCGGACTCCGGCATGCGCTTCGCCGCTTTGATAACGGCTTAGGCCGCCGCCGCCCTCAAAAGAGCATCGCGATAAACTTTAATCATAGTTAGTTCCCGCGCATCGACTTTTCCGTCAGCGTTCATGACCTTATCGAGGGCAATATATATTTGGGCTTGCATCTCAGAGGGAAAGGCCAAAACTTCATTAACCACATCGACGAAAAGGCTTTTGTCAGGGTATAAACGCGCCAAGTATCGATCAATCTCATCTTCCCTCCCCGCAAGTGACTGAAGCCTGAAAAGTATATAATCGATAATTGCTTTCCGCTCAGACTTCACCATGCGATTATCCGAGCGTGACAAAAACACAAGCACGATAACCTCCGCCTGTATAGGCATGAGACATTGCGCGATAGAATCCACATTCACGGGCACCGTGGTTTCCAAAGCCACGCCTATTGTATCCTTTTCATCAAATTCCATGGTATTAGATGTGGTTTTATGATCCATCATATGTTTTAAGTATTCTATTGCATTATCAACAACTTCTCCAGACCCGATATCTGTCATCTCTTGAATACGGCTGGCGTAAAAATTTCGCAAAGCGTTGCGTTTGAAACAAAATGCCGAGATATATAGATCATTGCCTGAAGCCGAAATCTTCCGAATCGCAATACGTCGCTCCGACATCCGCCCGCTTGAGTCGCGGTAAACTATATGAAATGCCTCACCGGCAAGTGACTTGTCCACACTCGCGCTGCGAGATCGGGGCTTCTCTTCATCTCGTTCTTTCGGATCGACGCGCTCGCTTCTGCCTTGCGGCACAGGAGGATCAATCTGCTTTGCCTTAGCAATTACAGAATCCAATTCAGGACGGCCTTTAATCAGGACGGACGTGTCGCCTAAAGCCTTATAAAGCGCGACAAACCATAAAAGAATCGTCCACCCGCCAAAGGCGTTGATTATCACAACTGCGCCAAGGGAACGCACATTCCTAAATATCGCGATTATGCTCGGCAAAAAATAAAGGGGAACCCCAAAAAGGAACTCAAAAAACACGAACCCCTCCTTCTTTTTAATTTCGCATCAAAACTAACAGGCCATTATAAAGCAGTAAAGCCATTAATAATCATACGGTTATATTCATCTCGCAAAATATCCACCGTAATGGTGGTTTTTAAGTTGACGTAATCCACCATTTTGGTGTATTTGTCGTGCATGACATTCCGTACTCACACGACACAATCACCCAAAACCGCGCAAATCGCCACCCACATCGCGCGGCGCGATATGGCGCGGGCGCTGGCGCTTCTCGCGACGCTAACGAACGGCAGCTTCGATAAAGCGGCAGCCGAAACGCTGGCCGCGCAAATCGAGGAATTCATGGCGCAAGGCGACAACGCCGCCGCCGTCAACAGCATTCCTGAAAGCGAAATCGAGAAGGCCATGGACAGCATCCGCCAGCAACGGATGAGAAAAAAATTGCGGCGGATCGCCCACCACAGGCTGCGGGCCGAGGCGGCTACGACCGTTCCGACGCAAGATCAACCAGCTTCGCAAGATGAGACTCAATCGTCTCAAAATGCCGCTCCTGATGTTCAAGATGTTCCTCAATCGCCTCCAACAATTTCCGAGACTCGCTCAACTGCATCAGGACAAGCCGCATGACAGGATCGTTGCCCCCTATCGTTTCTTTGCCTGATTCCAGGTCTTCGGCCCAGGCATTAAGCTCGGCCTCTATCGGGTCGTCGGGTATTTCCGCCATCGCGCGCGCTCCTGTGGTTGTTAGCGCGGCAACGCTAACACGCGCCCGCTATCTGGCCAACGGCATCGCGGCCTACTACACGCCCCGCCAATGGCTCACGCTCGCGTGGGCCGCACCAATGGCGCTATGCGTGGCGCATCTCGGCGTCCAGTTCATCTACTTCCTCTCCGACCTCCACGTACAAGGATAACAGCCATGGCCCTGCCCAAGCACAAGCTTTATTCCGAAGCCGAGAAAATCGAGATCACGAACCGCATGGCGGATAAAATCCTTGAGCACCTGCGCGGGCGCGGCGAGTGCGGCCACCGCGAAATGATCGAGGCCGGATTCAACCTTGGCGAGATCAGCAAATTTTTCGACACCGCCTACGGCTTTGCCGTTATGTCGAAAAACAACGCCGAGCATTAAGGGAGAAAATCATGGCCCGCCGTTTCAGAAAACCGAAAAAGATCATCGAAGCCCACGCGTTCCAGCCGAAAGACCTGAAGGCATTCACCGAGCGGCTTGGCCGCATCGACCGCGACATGGCAGCGCTACGCGACGACAAAAAACAAATCCTGATCGAGGCCGACGCCAAGGGCTTTCACAAAAAGATCATCCTGCAAGCCATGGCCGAGTTGCGCCGCGCGGAAAAGATGAAGCTCAAGCCGGGCGAAAAGGAATGCCTCGAATGTTATATCGACGCGCTTTCCGGCACGCCGCTCGGAAACGCGGCAGCGGCAAAAGCCAAAAGCAACCACACGCCGTTTCAGAAAACCGAAAAAGATCATCGAAGCCCACGCGTTCCAGCCGAAACAGGTGCCGCATGAACACGACATCGATGCCATGGCAAGAGCCGCGCGAAATCGTGCCCATGACCATGGGCGACGCCAGCCTGTTTTCGCGCCTGCGCCTTGCCGACGCGGCATGGAACGGCCTCATGCAAGATGTCCGCGCGGGCGCGGCAAGACGCTCGCCGGTCGCGGGCGCTTTACACTACATCAATATTCAGGCGTTCGTGACGGCGTTCATCGACGACGAAGCCTTGGCCGCGCGCGTTTTGGAGCATTTCGCACAGCGCCTGCGCGCCGAAGGCCCGACACCCCGAAGCCTCAATCAAGGGAGTTTGCCTTTATGAGCGATAAAACCATCGCCATGCCGCTTATGCTGATCCGCACGCGCTGCGCGGCTAACCTTTATCTTGTCAACCAGCACCTTGAATTGCTGGCCGTCGATCTCGCCGTCATGCAGGCCCTGCCCGAAACCGACGCGCTGTGTAAAATAATGGCCGAGATTCACACGCTCGCCGAAAAGCTGGCCGGCATCGCGCAAACCGCAGAACCAATTCCGCAACCCACAGCCACAGAGGCGCACGATGAGGAAACAGAATCTTGTTCTCTCCATTAAACGCGCCGTGCGCCAGTATGTGCGCTGGATTCTGCTTTAGGAGACCACGCATGATCGAACCGGAATCCGTCCTGCTTGCTTTCGTCGTCGGCGCGGCCATCGGCGCCTACGTCCACAAAAAAATCGCGGAAGGCGAAGCGACCGTCGCATGGTGGCGCGCAGCCCTTCATTCAAATCATCGGCGCTGGCACGAAGGGATACGCGCTATGACCCGCCTTTATCATCCCTTCACCATGGAGGCACTTATGCTCGAAACAATTATGGGCGAAATCAAGGAAATGCAGGCCACGCAAAAAGCAATGGCCGAAAAACAGGCCGCGCTCAGCGCGCAGATGGACGAGCTGGTCAACGCCGTGAAATCCGTCACGACGGCGGACTTGTCGCCGGTTATGGCCAAGCTTGACGAACTCAAATCAACGCTCGGCACGGCGCAAGAGGAAACCGAAGGTCAGGCCGAAACAGAAACGGATCAACCCGCCGAAAGTCAGGCAGCTTAACAGGAAGGAAGGTTATGCGGCGGGCCGGGCGGCATGAGGTCGGGTAATAAATCCTAAGCCACCGGAATAAGGCTCGAAAGAGTTTAGGGCAAGACTGGGTTGCAAGACCGTCGTTTACGACACAGCCCCGCCCGCCGCGCCCTAATCCCATAGCGAACGGATGGAGCCGAAAAGCCGCTTACAGGTTTTGAAGCATTGATATCCAAGTAGGGTGCGCTACCCACCGGTTGGTAGATGCAACGTCTGAAAGGGGAAGTGACAGCCGGAGAGACGGCACTTTATATGGAGAAACATAAATGACCGACAAACCTATGTGTTCGTTCTGCGATGCCGACGTGCATAAAGCCAAAACGCTGATCAAGGCGCGCGGCCGAGAAACCTACATCTGCAACGAATGCATCACGGAATGCCTCGGCATTTTGATCGAGCAAACCGCCAAGAACGAGGCCAAGCCCTTTGTCGTTCGCCTTGCCAACAAGCTTTCGCGCTTCGTCTGGTTCCCGAAAAAGGCAAAAGGATAAAATGAAATTTCACATTACACGCGATAGCCAAGGATCAAAAATCTTTTCTGATGACGGAAAGGAACTGAACCTTTGCGCAACGCGTATCTCAATCGAAGCAAGTGTAGATGAGCCGTCGCACGCAACAGTTGAGTTGTTATGCGTAGAAACAACAGCGTTTTGTGAAAAACCCAACTTCAGAGTCGGACCTTATGACAATGTTGTCGGTGTTTTTCTTGCTGACGGAACACTCAAAATGCTTGGTACAGAAGTCAACTTTAACGACTGCGTAAAGGAACTGCCAGAACATGAGCGAGGCGGCAACTCATGACCCTGCGCCCGCCCATACGCCTTGTGCGTCCTGCCGACGATGTGGCCGTCAACGCCACACATCGGCCCAGCGTGCGCGTTAAAAAGGCGGCGGCGATCTTGGACTGCGACGCGGGGCGAATTTACCACATGCTGAAAACCGGCGATCTGGAAGGCCATCATCAAGGCTCGCGCGGCCTGCGCGTTTTTGCGGATTCAATCCGCAGCTATCAGGAAAGCCAACGCATTGTGCCCACGGGCGAAAAACGCGCCCTCAAGGCCGAAGCCCGCAAAACGCCGTGGCGTACCCCCGCTCATAACGAAGCCGTTGCGTTCTTGCGCTCCCAAGGCATTATGTAGGTCATGACCGTCACATACGACCCGCGCCGGAAAAAATGGAGATACAACTTCCGCCTGAACGGCGAGCGCCACTCGCGCTATTGCGTCGATCCGGCCACAGGTAAGCCTGCCGCGAACAAAACCCAAGCCAAGGCGATCGAGGATAAAATCCGCGCCCGCCTCATGGAGGGCCTTGGCCATCGGCGTGCGACGCCGATGGATTATACCGTCGCCCAGGCCTTCGCCGTTTTCCTGACGCAACGCAAGAACATCGCGAACTACAGCCTTGTGGCCGGTCATGTGCGGGAATTGGTGTCGTGGCTCGGCCCACAAACGCTGTTGAGCAACATCACCGAACGCCGGATTCAGGAATACATCACGTGGGCGCAGCATCAAAAAATAAAAGTGTGGCTCGGCGGACCGTCGAAACTTAAAAACATCGAGCCGGAATCGCAAGCCTTGGCGTGGAAAACATCGGACCGGACGCGCAGCGACAGCGTGATCAACCGTTACCTGACGACATTGCGCACAACGCTCAAAATCGCGCATGACACGCGCGATCCGCGTACAGGCCTGCCGTTATTGCCATTTTGCCCGCGTGTGCCAAGGCTTAAAGAGCCTAAACGGTTGCCGCGCCCGATCGCGTCGCACGACATCGACGCTCTGATAGCCGCCGCGCCGCCGCATCTGGCCGACGCGCTGCGCTTGACGGTTCTTATGGGGTTCCGGCGCGCGGAAGTTTTTGGGCTTAAGGTCGGTCAGGTTGATTTGAACAATCGCGGCGTGTGGCTCAAGGCCGAGCAAACGAAAGGCAATCGCGACGAGTTTATTCCCGCCAGCGCCGCCGCGCTCGACATCCTGAAACGGTTGAAAAAGCAGGCCGAGGCACTCGGCATGGAAAACCTGATTTTATACCGGCGCGGCGGCATCAAAACGCCGATGCAATGGCTGCCCTGTAAGAACGCGAAAAGATCGTGGCACAACGCCCTCAAAAAGTGCGGGCTTAACGGGCAGCACGTCTTTCACAGCACAAAAGCTTCATTCGTTTCGGCGATCGCTCAAAAAATGCCCGCCGCTATCGTTCAGGACTTGGCAAGGCACAAAGATTTTGCAACAACACAACGCTACCTGCGCGTGACCGATACATTGCGCCGGGACGGGGTCGAAGCGGCGGCATCATTTTACGGGGGAAATGTCATACCTATGAGGAGGGGAAAAACCGTCAAAACCGGCTCCGAGTTACACACAAAAGTTACACACAAAAAATTGGCTCAAAAAAGGAAAACAGTATAACCTATTGATAACATTAATAAGCGCCCGTAGCTCAGCTGGATAGAGCACAGGTTTCCTAAACCTGGGGCCACAGGTTCAAATCCTGTCGGGCGCACCATTGGGTTTTCTTCGCGCAAAGCACGCTTAGAAAGTCCCGTCTCCCTCAAAACACCGAAGCCCCGAATACGGACTGTATCCGTAACAGCCGCGAAAACATCCAATAAGCATGTTTAAGCTCCTAACGCCGGACATAAAAAATCCCCCGAACCTTCCGGTTCGGGGGAAGTTTGAAAGGAACCAGGCCTTCCTCACGCCGCCTTTCGGTAAGACGACGAAGTGCTTGCCTGGTGTTTTTCTTTCGGAGCCTTAAGCATCGTGAGCGCCAACACGATCCCCAGAGCGGCAAGGCCGCCCGAGAACCAAAATCCGTACATATAGCTGCCCAGCACGTCCTTGGCGTTTCCGGCGACGAGCCCGGCCACGATAGCGCCGGCGCCATAGGCCGAGAACATCAAGCCATAATTGGGCGCGTAGTTCTTCATGCCGAAGAACGTGAGCGTCGCCGTCGGCGCGATGGCCAGCCACGACCCCAGCCCCATCCAGAAGGCGCAAAAGCTGATGACGTACACGGCCACGGTTCCTTCGCCCGCGAACATCAATATAGCCGCCGATGCCAGCACGACCAGCCCCAGCGATAGCGCCGCTGCTTTGGCGGGCTTCAACTTGTCGGTCAGCCAGCCAAAAAGCGGCCTTCCGCCGCCGTTGAACACCGCGAACAGCGAAACTAACGCCGTCGCCGTCGTCGCGTCGAGTTTTATGATCTCCTGCGCCACGTTGCTTGAAATGCCGATCGCCATCAATCCTGCGACGGATCCGATGATGAAGCACAGCCACAAGCCAACTCCCGCAGGCGACGACAACATCTCGCGGGGAGAATAGTCGCGCTGATGGGCCGCAGCCGCCGCCCCGCGCCATCCTGCGGGCTGCCATCCCGCCGGCGGAAATCTGAGCGTCAGCGAAAGCAGCATCAGGGCGATCAGGAACGCAACGCCCAGCGTCTGGAACGACGCCATGACGCCCTGACTCTGGATCAGGTGCTGCGCTATGGGCGCCGTCACGAGCGCCGACACGCCGAAGCCCAGAACCGTCACGCCGACGGCGAGCCCTTTACGATCCGGAAACCAGCGCGCCACAACTGCGATCGGCAAACCATAGACGATGCCGACTCCGATGCCGGCGATCACGCCGTAAGTGAGGTAAAGATGTTCGATGCTTGTGGCGTAGCTTGAAAGTATCCACCCCGTTCCGACGATCATGCTCCCGACAAGGCACAGCGCGCGCGGGCTGTATTTCTGCACAAGCCTGCCGGATATCGGCATGAAAACGGTGAACAGGCCCAAAAAGAGCATGAACGGCCACAACGTCTGCATGGCGGTGATACTCACGTCGCCTTGGGAAAACGTCTGGCTGATGGGTTTGCGGAAAACGCTCCAGGCGTACACGGTGCCAAGACATATGTTCATGGCCATGCCGACCAAAACGAAGCCCCACCGTCCGTACTTTACGGGCAAGCCGAACAGGCTGCGGACGGCGGGAAGATGCGTGGTTTTCGTCATTGCGCTTTCTCCCTGATGATTTTGTCGTTGATATTTTGATTTTACGCGAAGGCGAGAATCGCAACGATAAGGAAGCGCCAGAAAAGCACAAGAAAAAACATTTCAAAAAGCGGAGAAAAACAAAAATATTATTTGTGCGTTGCAACAGAATGCTGCACTGCGAGATGTTTTTGTTGTTGTTTTTCTGTATTCGGGCGCAATGACCCGCCTTCACTCAACCTGCAACGTCTTCTCGCCCGGCGTCCAGTTGCATGGCGTGAGGCCTCCCGTCTGCAGCGCGTCCAGCACGCGCAGAACTTCGTCAACGTTGCGGCCGACGTTCAAATCCGTCACCATGACAAAGCGAATGACTCCTTGCGGATCGACGATGTACGTCGCGCGTTGCGCCACGCCCTCCTCCGGATCGAGAATGCCGAGCGCCGCAGACAGCTCGCGCTTCACGTCCGCCAGCATGGGAAAAGGGAGATCCTTCAATTCTCTTTTGTTCTGCCTCCACGCGAGGTGCACGAACTCCGTGTCCGTGCTCACGCCGTAAATGTCGGCGCAACGCTTTTGGAACTCGGGATATTTTTGCCCGAATTCGGCGATTTCCGTCGGGCACACGAACGTGAAATCCTTGGGCCAGAAAAAAACGATCGTCCACTTTTCCTTGCACGCATCGCTTTTTACGTCCTTGAAAGCCGTGTCGATGCGCGACGACACCACGCCCTTGAGATTGAACGGCGGAAATTTCTGCCCAACGCCTAACATGTTCTGTCCCCCTGAAAACGTTTGTTGAAAAAAGCAAGGCTTCATGTTTTGGAAAGATTCTAAGACTCAGGCGACCCATCGCGCGGCACGGGGGCTCGAACGAAGACGCGCCGAACGCATCCAAACGAGCATCAACGAAGAAGAACTGGCGAAAGGGTAAAACGCTCCAAAACGTCAACGCTTGGAGAGATGGGCGGTCGGATCGATCTTCCGCAACTGCAGGTCTTGCCTTACGGGCGAACTCTTGGCTTTGGCGGCGATGGAGGTCGCTTTCGGATCAGGCTTTTTCCGGAGGTCTTGCGGGGCGGCGGTTTTTCCCGTCTTTTGCTGCGCCGCCTTCGTAAAGCCCGCCTTGGCCGCCGCAGCGGTTTTCACGCCATGCTTCGCACGGTTGTCGGGATTCGCCGCCGCCTGTTTCGACTCCCCACCTTCCTTCACGCTCTTAGGCGCCGCCGCCTGAGCCACAGGCGGCCTCGCCTCCTTCGCCTTGGGCGAAGGCTTTGCCACTTCGGCTGGTTTTGACGCAACCGCCGTTTCTTGCCCTTGCCGTGCGTGGTAGCGGGCCACGGCGGCCCGATACGCCGTCTTGCGTTGTTCGGGATCCTTGCACGTAGCCTTGCCGTCAATGAAGCAGAGCATCTTTTTATTCCAAACGTCGAGCCATTCCCCCGCTGTCATACCCTCGGGCAATCCGTTGTTGCTCATGGTTATGGCGGCCCTGTCGAGTCTGCGCTGCTCGCCGTCGTCGTAGGACTCCTTTTCCTCGACGCGCGCCAGAATATGCCGCAACGAAGCCTTGTACG
>CAZYPX010000013.1:18908-27069 GCA_964649675.1 uncultured Rhodospirillaceae bacterium
GGAGCCAACACGACCAAAACCGCGTCGCCGTGCGCCGCGAGAAGCTGTGCGGCGCGCCCTTCGGGATTTTGTTCCGCGACCACGCCCTTTATGGCCCGCACTTTTTCGGCGGTGTCTTCGGCCGTAAGACGAAGGCAGGCATATGTGCAATCGCGCAAGGCGTTGGCCAGATCCTTCAGATCAAGATGGTAGGCGCTAACAGGCTTGAGCGCCTTGTCACGCGCCGCCTGAGCCTGCTTGCGTCTCGCCTCGTAGTCCTTCCGCTTCTTTGGCGAAGCTTTCGGGCCCGGATCGTCAGGCATGGGGTAACGGCTCCACACCTGCTGCCTTTCCGTCGCGCAAACCTCGTTGTTTTTCTTTTCGTCGAAGACGACGGCGCCGCTGTTTCCCCCCGAAAGATAGATGAACTGCGTCAGGCGCGCGAGCAAAGCGCCGGCCTTGGGGTTTTCCTTCATGATGTCGGGCAAACAGGTTTTGCCGTGACGCGCGATCAGGTCGTGCCAGTTGCTGTCGATGTTCTGCGTGACTTTGCGCGCGGTCGACTTGTTCCGTTCGGCCGAAAGGCCCAGATCGGATTCGGAAATGAGCAAAGCCAAATAGGCCGCAGGATCAAGAGCGGCTCCCTCAGCCGCCGCGCCGCGCGCCAGCGTCTTTTTCCGCTGCGACTCGTTGGCCGCGCGGACGGCTTTATGGGCTAACGGTATCGTGACCGTGTCTTTCTTGGCTTCCAGTTGCCGCAGAACCCAGTTGACACGCTCGAAACCGTCCAGCCTGTCGTCGTCGGTTATCAAGGGCAACGGCGGCAGCTTGTCTTCGGCGCCTTTCGCGCCCTGAACCGCGTCAGGTTCGTGGGCAACAGGCGGTCCGTTTTGTTCGACGGGCATCGTCCAGTTTTTCGCAAAGGTTGCGGCGGCTTCGTCGGGCGGCGCGGTTTCCTGCATCGCGTGGGAGGGCCTGAACTGTTCGTCAAAGCGCTCTTGCCAATACCGCATCGAATCCGGAAGCTGCTTGGCCGTCAAAACGGCGGCGGCAAGGCCGAACGCAAAACGAATCCATTTGCGCCCCGCGCGCCGGGGTTGGTCGTTGCGCGCTCCGGCGACATCGCTTTTCCTGCGGGAGACATATATATTGTTTCGGGGGCCGTAGACCATAACGCCTCAGGAACAAAAAGCTTTTAAAGAATGTCCGCAAATATAACATGTATGCGGTTAAAAATATACTTTCGTTATGGGCTTTTTTGTGGTTTTCTTTTTTTTATCAAGTGGTTGGCTTCGTTTTCTGACGCAAATTTTAAAGGATTTGCTTCATCAAGCGCGCGCCAGGCTCCCGTTCCGGCGTACCGATGGGGACGAAAGAGTCCCGAAGAGGACAAAAGGCTCCTGTCATGACGGTTTCATCCTTTTCACCCCTTATTTTCGAGAAGATTCCGTCCTGAAAGGCCGAATTTCCCTACTAAACCTTCCTTTTTTCGAGAATCGCGAGCCAACAGGCCGCCGCCTGAAAAAGGCCTTCCGGATCGCCTTCGATTTCAACGATTTTAAAGCGGCCCGACGCGCCCGCCTTGATGGCCAACGCCGCCTTCCTCACGCCCAAATACCCAGCCAGCGCCCCCAACAAAGCCTTGTTCGCCTTCCCGTCTTCGGGCGGCGAAACCACCGTGATTTCAACGGCGCGTCCGCCGTCCGCCAACGGCACGATCTTGGGCGCGCGTGCATGCGCCGCGCCCGGCTTCGCCTTCACGTTCAACCTCACGCCGCGCGTGTAACGGCTTAACAAGCCATCGTAATTTCCGCTCATCCCGCCATTGTTCCCAAAAACCGCGCCTTGTCAAAGGGCTACAATTTTTTCCCCTTTTCCGCTATTATTCATTGACTGCAAAAGCGAAGGGAAAACGAATGTTGTTCCAGCGCTTGCTCGCATCGACGATCCGTCAAGGCACGTTGCGCCTGATAACGGCCAATGGCAAAACGCATACTTACGGCAACGGCGCCCCGCCCTCAGCAACGATCAGGCTTCACCGCACATACCTTGAATGGACGCTTGCCCTCTACCCGCAACTATGGGTCGCCGAAGCCTACATGGACGGGCTTTTGACCGTCGACGACGAAGCGTTGCGCGATTTCATGCATATCGTCGCGCTGAATCACCACAATCTCAAGTTCTTGAAATTATTTCAGTTTATCGCGCGGCTCGGACGCGGCCTCGGGCGGCTGGCCGCACTGAACCCGCTCAGGGCGGCACGTAAAAATGCGTCCTACCACTACGATCTGGATCCGCGCCTTTACGACCTTTTTCTCGATTCGGACCGCCAGTATTCCTGCGCCTATTTCGTGACGCCGAACGTCTCGCTGGAGCGGGCCCAGCAGGATAAAAAACGCCATATCGCCTCAAAACTCTTCCTGACGCGCGTCGACCTTTCGGTCCTCGACATAGGCTCCGGCTGGGGCGGTCTCGGGCTTTATCTGGCGCGGGAAAGCAGATGTAAAGTCAAAGGTATAACGCTCAGCCACGAACAGCTCGTCCTAAGCCGGAAGCGGGCTGAAACGGAAGGGCTGGAGCACGCGTGCCGTTTCGAGCTGCGCGACTACAGGCAGGAAAAAGGAATCTATGACCGCCTGGTGTCCGTGGGCATGTTCGAGCATGTGGGAGCGCGGAACTACGAAGCTTTTTTCGTCAAAATGCGGGAACTTCTTGCGAACGATGGCGTGGCCTTGTTGCACTCCATCGGCCATTTCGACGCCTGCGCCTCCGTCAATCCTTTCATAAACAAGCATATTTTCCCTGGCGGCGAAATTCCACGGCTTTCGGATGTCTTGCGCGCGATCGATAAATCAGGACTTTACGTCACCGACATCGAAATCCTGCGCATGCATTATGCCGAAACGCTCAAAAACTGGTACGAAAGGTTTCTTGCCGCCCGCGACGAAGCCGTCCGCTTATATGGTGAAAAGTTCTGCCGAAAATGGGAATTTTATCTCTCGGGAAGCGAAATGAGCTTCCGCGTCGGGCATCTGATGGTCTTCCAAATCCAACTCGCCAAACGGCCAGATACGCTCCCCGTCACGCGGGATTATATGCACGCATGGGAAGACATGGCGGAAGGCCTTCCCCTTCCCGTTTATGGGAAGAAAATGGCGGCGTCCTGAAACTCACTCCGCCTCTCCTTTTATGACCAAACCGTCCTTGATTTCGCGAACGCCTTCGATTCCCCTCGCCAAAGTCATAACCTTGGCCTTTTCCTCCCCGCTCATGACCATGCCGGTCAGTTTGACGGTGCCTTGTATGGCCTCGACCTTGATGTCGCGTGATCTAAGCTCAGGATCCGCCATCAGGCCTTCCCTGAGCCTTGATGCCAGCCCAATGGTTTTCATATGGCCCGTCGGAGCGTATATACCGGCTTCCTTGTCGTGCATTCTATGCATACGAGACCTTCTCTCCGATGAAGCCTCCGGTCTGGAGGCCGTCGCGAGCGCGGGAAACAAAAACAAGGAAAAAGCCGCAATCGGAACCATCAAAATCCTTGCGGTCATTTTTCTTTTAAACATCAATTCCTCCCCCAGAAGCATCCCTTGAACATGTCCGATATTATGTGGCTTCTGCGGCGGAATCATGACCAGAGTTAGCCAACGCAAAGGTATTGCGCGCTTTTTATCAAGGCTTTCCTAACTTATCGTTATTTTCACTTCACAGCCCATCGTTTTTATCTAGACTGATCGGCATGGAAAACTTCCCCCTCTTCTTCGCCTTCGGTCTAGGTCTTCTCGTCGGAGGTCTTGCGGTGGCTTTCGCCTATCGCGCCCGCATCGTCGCCCAAACGCAATTGGCCGACACCTTTAAAGCATTGGCCGCCGACACGCTTCACCAGAACAGCGCGGCCTTTTTGCAAATAGCCGAAGGCAAACTGAAAGAGCGCGAACTGGCCACCGCCGCAACGCTGGACAAAAAAACCGTAGCCATCGACGCCATGGTCAAGCCTGTGGCGGAAACCCTCCAAAAGATGGAAGCGCAACTTCAAGCGCTTGAAGTCAAGCGCGAAGGAGCTTATCGCGAGTTGGCCGAGATGGTCAGCGCCTCCCGCGAAACCCAACAGCAGCTACGCAACGAAACGGGCCAACTCCTGCAAGCTTTGCGGGCCCCCACGGCCCGTGGCCGATGGGGCGAATTGCAGCTCCAGCGCATCCTGGAGATGACCGGAATGTCGCCCCACGCCAAGGATTTTGTCCTGCAAGGCACGGTTATCGGGGACGACGGCGCGATACGCCCCGATGTCATCGTCGCCCTGCCCGGCCAACGCTGTATTATTATCGACAGCAAGGTTTCCCTCGCCGCCTACCTCGACGCCGTCCAAAGCAACGACGAAGCCGGACGGCAAGACGCCATGAAGCAGCATGCTCGTCATGTGAAGGACCACATCAAGCGTCTCGGCAACAAAGCCTATTGGGAGCAAATCGACGGCACGCCCGAATTTGTCGTTTTGTTCATGCCCGGCGAGCATTTCCTGAGCGCCGCTTTGGACGGCGACAACGATCTCATGGAATACAGCGCGGCACAGCACGTCGTGCTGGCCACGCCGATGACGCTCATCGCCCTGTTGCGCACGGTGGCTTATGGATGGCGTCAGGAAGCCATGCAAAAGAACGTGCAACAGATCGCCGACATGGGCCGCAAATTGCACAGCGCGCTGCTCGTGTTCGGAAAACAGATGGATACGCTTGGCGGCAAGCTCACGGGCGCGGTGGAGACCTATAACAAGTCCGTCAACGCCTTGGAGCGCAACGTGCTGAGCAAGGCGCGCCAATTGGGCGATTTTGGCGCGATTTCCGCCGAAGAAGAATTGCCCTCGCTCGAGCCTATCGAACGCCGCCCACGCGCATTGGCTGACCCATCGCCCAAAGACACCTCCAACGAAGACGCGGCATGATCCGCAGACAAAGGACAACCTTGGGCCGGGCGGCTTTTTTCTTGAAAGCGAAAGTATTTCCTTTTTCGTGCCAAACACTTAAAATGGGCGTGACAAGATTTTAACCTTGGCTTGAATTTCCCAGAATGACCAGACTCACGATACGCACCCTGCCCGATGACGTGCTGCGCCAGATGGCCCAGCCCGTAAAGAGCATCAACGCCGACATCGTTCAGTTGATGGACGACATGCTGGAGACGATGTATGCGCACAACGGCATCGGCCTTGCGGCCAATCAGGTCGGCGTATTGAAACGCGTCATCACCATCGACGTATCCAAGGAACGCGACGGCACCAAGGCCATTTTCATGGCCAACCCCGAAGTCTTGGAAACATCGGAAGAGACGTTCACCTACAACGAAGGCTGTTTGTCGGTGCCCGAACACTACGCCGACGTCACGCGGCCCAAGAGCATCAGGATGACCTATCTCGACAAGCAAGGCAAACGGCAAGAGCTGGAAGCCGAAGACTTGCTAAGCCAGTGCATCCAGCATGAAATCGACCATCTGAACGGCAAATTGTTCATTGATTATCTGTCGCCGCTGAAACGCAAGATGCTGCTCCGCAAGCTTGAAAAAGCACAGCGCGAAAACGAGGAAGCCTGCACCTACCTATGACCCCGCTTCGCCTCGCCTTTATGGGATCGCCCGACTTCGCCGTGCACGCGCTGCGCGCTCTTCATGAAGCCGGACATAACATCGTCGCCGTTTACAGCAAAGCTCCGAAACCAGCAGGACGCGGCCATGCCGTGAAAAAAGCTCCTGTGCATGAAGAAGCTGAAGAGCTTGGGTTGCCCGTTCGTACGCCGAAGACATTGCGCGATCCTGCCGAGCAAGAATTTCTAAGGAGCCTGAATCTCGACGCCTTGGTCATCGCGGCCTATGGTTTGATCTTGCCACAAGCCGTTCTGGATATGCCGAAATACGGGGGGATGGTCGTTCATCCTTCGCTCTTGCCGCGCTGGCGCGGAACCGCGCCTATCCACCACGCCATACTTGCAGGCGATGAGAAAACAGGCGTTACGATTATGCAAATGGATGCCGGAATCGACACCGGCCCGATATTATTGATGAAGAACGTGCCGCTTGAACCGTCCGCAAGGTCATCTTCACTTCATGTCGAGCTTTTTACGCTTGGGGGGCAGATGGCGCTGGAAGCGCTGGAAGGCTTGGCCAACGGCACGCTTAAACCCACGCCCCAGCCCGCCGAAGGCGCGACATACGCCACGAAGCTTTCCAAGGAAGACGGCAGGATCGACTGGCAAAAGCCCGCCGAAGTTATCGAACGGCAAGTTCGCGCGCTCACGCCATGGCCGGGCACATATTTCCGTATGAACGGCGAACAAATCAAGGTCATGGAAGCCTTGATCGTCGAACAGAACGGCGCGCCGGGCACGTTGCTCGACGACCAATTCACCGTCGCGTGCGGCAAACAGGCTTTGCGCCTTATTAAGATTCAGCGCGCCGGAAAGAATCCAACGGACGGGGCTTCGCTCTTGCGCGGCTTGCGCTTGCCTGTGGGACATTCGTTCTTATGACCCGCTGGAAGCTTATCCTTGAATATGACGGCACGGGCTTTTGCGGCTGGCAACGACAGGCGCACGACCTTTCGGTGCAGCAGGTTCTTGAAGAAGCCATCGCCAAATTCTCCGGCGAGACGGTAACGATGCATGTCGCAGGACGTACCGACGCGGGCGTTCATGCCCGTGGACAAGTCGCGCATTTTGATCTGGAACGCGCCACGGATGCCAATGAAGTGCAAGGGGCGATCAACCATCATGTCAAGCCGCATCGCGTCGTCGCCGTGAACGTGGAGGAAGCCGCGCCGGCGTTTCATGCAAGGTTCAGCGCCAAGGCGCGTTCTTACGAATACCGCGTTATCAACCGCCGCGCGCCGCTCGCGCTTGAGGCCGATCATGCGTGGCACGTCGCAAGACCGCTCGATATCGCGCCGATGCAAAAAGCCGCAGCCCTGCTGATCGGCCATCACGATTTCTCCACCTTCCGCGCGCACAATTGCCAATCGAACTCACCCATCAGGACGCTCGACAGACTCGACATCGCGCAAGACGGCTCGGCGATCACGTTCAGGGCCAAGGCGCGGTCGTTCCTCTATCATCAGGTGCGGAACATGGTGGGCACGCTCGTCATGGTCGGCACGGGGCAATGGACCGTGGACGCGTTCGCTGAGGCTTTCGCCGCCGCCGACCGCGCGAAAGGCGGTCCAACGGCTCCAGCGCAGGGCTTATGTTTCATGGAAGTCGAATACGCCTAACGCTTGCGGAAGCTGTCCAGACTGATGACTTCGCCGCGCTTTTCTTCCTTGATGCCGTCTTCGCCGATGGGCTTGTCCTTAGCGGCCAAAGATTCGGAGGCGGCCTTATTCTTAACCTTAGCTTCTTCGTCTTCGTCGTCGCCCGCCGTCTGGAACTGGAGCGCAAAGTTAACGGAAGGATCGGCGAACGTGCTGATCGCCTTGAACGGGATGCTGAGACGCTCCCGAACATTGTTGAAGCTCAGCATCACGCTAAACCCTTCCCTGTCAACCTTTAGCCCATAAAACTGGTGCTGAAGAACGATGGTCATCTCGTCAGGGTATTGCTTGTGCAAATAGTCGGGAATGTCCACGCCAGGATAGGTCGTCTGGAACGTGATGTAGAAATGGTGATCTTCCACAAGTCCGTCGCGCGCGACCTTGCTCATGGCCTGAAACACCACGTCGCGCAGGGCGTTTTCAATCAGAACGTCGTAACGGATAAGATCTTCGGGCATTCAGGGGTCAGGGGTCAGGGGTCAGGATTCAAGAACAGATAACCACAACATTTCACGTAACGAAAGTCCTAACAGCAATCGCCCTGAATGCTGATCCCTGCTCCCTGAATACTAAAAAAGTGGGGGGCTTCTGTTGCCCGGTGCCCCCCGAACCGCGATGCTTGGGTACTACCCTTTATCCGCTAAGCGGACGTTAGGCGGCAACCGCAACTGCACCCATGTCAACGTTGTCGTTGGCATTTGTAGATATGACCCGATAACGGCGGTATCATGCCGGGCAAAAACCATGTCTTTACTACGCGCGTCGATCCTGTTTCGCCCCCAAAAACCCTTGCAGCGCACGGGTGAAATGGTGGAGGCGCCGGGTACCGCCCCCGGGTCCGCAGCGTCTATGCCACAAGGCGTTTATCGCCATAGTCGGCAAGCCGAC
>CAZYPX010000014.1:0-26984 GCA_964649675.1 uncultured Rhodospirillaceae bacterium
TTATTGTGCGCGTATAAATTTTCTTATTGATCTAAGGGGACGCTAGCAGCTTTCCGTTTCGATGTCAATACTAACATACAAAAAGATTGCAAATAGCTTTCATAATGGAATAGTTGTGTTAATACACTGATATATAATGGTTATGCGTCCTTTACGCCTGCTTTATTGCTGCCTAGACCAAACATTTTTTACAGATTCCAACCGTTACGCCCTAAAAATGTTCTCGCTTTCTTCATAAACCTATGGTATAAACAACCATAATGATTATTTTAGAAGGATGAAGCGTTATGAGCATTACAGGCAGGCAGATACGAGGCGCACGCGGGCTTCTCGGTTGGTCAATGGAAGAGTTGGCCGACCAGTGCGAGATTACGCGCCTGACGATCCGCCAGATTGAAAACGAAACTGTGCAGCCCCAAGAAAGAACGCTGGCGCGTATCCTGACTGTTCTGGATCAGGAGGGTATCGAGTTCACCGAGAATGAAGGCGTTTGTGTCCGCAAACACCAGATGCGTACCTACAGCGGCAAAACAGGCTACCGCCAGCTTCTCGATCATATCTATGAAACCGTGCGGAAAGGCGGACGCATTCGCCAGTTCAACTTCGGGGATTCGCGTTATATGCCAATTGCCGATGATTATGCAGCCGAGCATATCGAGCGCATGGCGGCTATCGAAGGGCTGGATGCCAAAGTTCTTGTGCAGGAAGGCGAACTGGGGGCTCCGGTAAGCTATTGCAGCTATAAGCTCCTCGATGACGAGTTCAAAGACGTGACCCCGTGGTACCTGTATGGGGACTATGTCGTGATCCCGCTGACCGATAACGCTTCCAAACGCGAATGCGTCACCATCTATTCCAAGCAGGTCGCCCAGCGATATATGCGTGAATTTGATGCTTTTTGGGCAAAAAGCTCCGGCCTACCCAAAAAGAAACGAAAGTAATAAGCCCCCAGTTCGCATGGGGAGTTTTGTGATACACTGCTGAATAGTTTTGGCTCCTCAAATGATAGGTGTCGCAACAATGATTGAAACAAAAAACTTTCAGCAGCTTATGGGCGGCCTTCAGATAGCCGTGTTGCCTCAATGCGAGGGGGATATTGTCCATCAATGTGCCCTCAGCAGTATCTTGAGCGATGCCCTCCAATATGAGGCGCGAACCCATGGGGCCTCCTTTAACCCAGAAGGGCTTCACAAAGTCATGCGGGCCATGTCTTGTGGCGATGTCGAGATTCTGTTTTTTGCAGCGGCGTGGAATGTGTGCAGCCCGACAATAGCAGGCGCGACGGTCAATCAACCGACTTTGTTCCTTCAGAGAAACGGGCCGAACATAGATATTCACCGTGGCATTTACAGCGAGGATGTTTGTTTGCTGCCCTCCGCGATCCGGAAGATAATTGCAGATAGGCCAAAGATCAAAAATCTTCCAGATGAAGGGCTAGGCCTGTCGTTTGTTCAGGCGAGCATTGACCATTATGCAACGCACGGGTTCAAGGATGGCACGATACCCATCGGGCAGGTCTTTGAATATGCGCCGTCCAACACTTCGATTGTCGCGGTTCAAAACGCCTTGGGGGCGCAGCTGGGTCTCGACAAAGACAGTGCGCTTTTTGACGTAGAAAATGTGCGCGGCTTCAAGGAGAGGTTCAAGGTTCCCGTCGATGTGCATTATGTACGCCTTGATGATGGCACGGTTGACCCCAATAACTTTGTCGTGAGCTGGCAAAGCGAGACGGGGTGGCAAAAGGTCACGGCGGCTTTTACAAAGGGGCTATCAACCTATCGGGGCGAACCTGTCGCTCAGGCGCAGTTTATAAGCAATGGCTGTATGCCGAATGCAGGCGTTTTGGAATGTGTGACTTTTTCGATCCTGCAAAAAGCAGAACAGGTCATAGAGGATTTGCATTGGGCGGGCAGGCTTGAACCTCTGACAAGTCCGATTATTCCTTGTGGTGCGAGCGTAAGGGATATTTATGCGGCTTTGTTTGATGCGCAGAATATAGTTTTGCTCAAGCCAAGGAACCCTCGCGCCTTGATCGGCAATACCCTGCCAATGCGGCTTCACGTTTTTCAAGAGCCAGAAATCGCCGCCGCGATCAAGACCATCGGTGGCACACAGCGGGTGCTTGGAAATCGCCCCATGCAAACCGCTACGCTCGACCTACGTAAAGCTGCTGCCCAGCACAATGGCCCGTCGCGCCCCATCACACTTATCAGTCCCGATGCTTCCCGCCATGACCCGATTTTTTCATTGGCGGTGTAGATGATAACATTACACAGCCAAGCCCTATTCGATCAGGCGACAGAACAGCTCCGCCAAGCGCAAGAGCTGCTTAAAGCCGGACGGTATGGCGAGGCGGAACGATCGGCCTATCAGGCCTCGGACAGCATTGCAGCGGGCTACATGGCGCGTTTCGGCGGTGAGGCAGAAGGGGCAACGGAAAAAACGTCCCCGTGCTATGGGGCGCAAAACGATAACACGGATGGCGTCGCTTCTATCAACGCTTTTCAAAAGTTTGTAAAGAACATTTGGCATGTCGGGGCAACACCCGAAGAGAACCAAAACATCAGGGGGATCGTTGGAGATGTAGTGGGGCTGCGCGAAGCCCACGATTGGAGCCTCCCCGACGATATATCTAAAGCTGATGCCGAACTGACGCTTCAGCGCGTGAGAGAGATGTTGGAGATAGTTAAAATCTAACGCCCCTGCACCAGTCCAGCCTATAGGTTATCACCCGCACACAAATTCGCAGCGCGAGTGTTACCGTCGATTTACAACTTTTTTGATCCGCTCTACCCATAACAGGTAATCTACTACCTGTTATGGGTAGCTTAACCTTTTATAAACGTTGATTCTCCTCAAGAAAGCATTTTCTGAATGGTATAATGGCGCATGTTGAGATTTTGAAATTCACACGGCGCAATAGTTAATAAAGTATGAAACCATTTTGAGAATCCATAGGAGGAAGCTATGTTGAAACAAGTTTTTATTGAAAAGGATCAATCCGCTTGGTGGCTCATCGCGCTGGATTACCTTGATTGGAGCTTGGATACAGTGGCAACCCCCGACCGCATAGATGATACCAACGCCGCGCAGGAGAGCGGCGCGGCGCGTTATGCGGAACTTTATCACGCCATTGGTGCCGACTATCGTGAAGAGGATGGCACAACCGTCAGAATTGAGCCTGTACCTGAAGCTTATTCATTCGATTCAGTTACCCTGTCAGAAACCTTCGCTTTTCGCGTAGGCGACGATACCGTGACTGTTCATACAATCCCTGAAGCCGAGTCTTCCGAAGCTGCTATCGCGGTTTACAAGCTGTCCGATAAAAAAGAAAACAAAGAAATTTGCGTTTCAACCCAGTTCATTTCTTCTGAAGGCATGGTTGTGGAAGACCTTAAATCCAGCGCAACAGATTATGTTGTGTCGCGGACAGGGGAATATAACAGGATGCAAATCAGCTCCAAAAAGAATCCTGAAACGGGCGAATTTCTGAAGCTATCACGTCGTGACGCAGCGATTATGTATTGTTTCCTGAAATCAGCCGCAGGTGACGACCCCAAACGGATCGTCATCCCACTTTATGATGACATTCGCCTACTTACCAGAACCCCTACACTTTCACGGGGTATCACAAGGATAGCCAGCTTCTCCCTCAATTAAGCTATAACTGGGAGCAACGCTATGCCTTTCGGTACCGTAAAAACGGGCGAAGAGTTTATTGATATTGCCGTTCCAGAGATTTTTGCTCGCGGTGGCATGGCAATTTGTCTGCGCCACAACCATCGCGGCCAGCTTTCTTCTGGCCCAGTGTGGAAGTATCTTAAGGAAATTGAACCTGATTTTGTTGGCATTCCCGTCGCGAATAATACGATACGCGCAGAGTTTCAAGCAGCCGCTTTCAATGCAACGCGCATTGGCAATACCGTTGCCGGAAAATTTGTCTTCGATCATGTTTACAATCATTTCAAGAAAATATACCCATCAAAGGCTTTGAAGGCAAAACGTGACGTGGAGAACTACAAAGTCGAAGCGTTTATCTCGCGCTCCTTTGTCGCCAATCTTGACGGTCACGTTTTCACGGCGGCATGCGGGGCGGATAAGAACCGGATTTATCGCGGCGAAGAAATCCCGACCTTTATTGAGACGATCCCTACGCTGATTGACTCGCTGTTGAAAGCCGAGGACATTAAGACCGTCAACGGGGTGGCTATTGAAAAATACCGCAAGCTGTTTGCGCGTAAAGGCTATGATGCTGTGTATCAGTATTTGTGTTTGAACGAACTGCGGCTATTGCTGCACTATGCCCGCGCCACAGGCAGTCAAGCGGCGTTCAGGGATTATCTGACTCGCAAAGAGATGTATCAGCTTGAGCGCAAGGATACGTTTTTGGCAAATGGGGCGAGCACCTGCTACACGGCGACGAATGGAACCTTGCGCACAGTGCCCAAACATACGCGCACGGTTTACAACCGCACCAAAAAGGAAAGATGGCACCGCCGTATGATGGCCTTGTTGAATTGGACAATCATACATGGCCAGCCTGTGGTGAAAGACCCGTCCTATACAAACCCGCTCTATCGCCCCCGCCCATGGGCCTATTCGGCGCGGCTTAAGAATGTCGGCTTAGTTCCCGCCGCCTAACCCGAATAAATCCATTGACCCGATTCAGTGAATTGGTAAAGATGGGGGCAGAAATCGCTTTGGAAGGGCCGTTCTGATGCAACCTATGATTCCCCCCCACCCCCCCCGAAAATCAACTAACGGTTGTGTAGGTTCTGCCTGCATACGCGCAGGGGCCGTTTTTCTTGTTCTTCTCGCTCTTGCTGTAAATCCTGCGCAGGCTAAAGACATCGCAACGACGCAAGAACAGAAACCCACCACGCAATCCCTGACTTGCGAAACGATCCATCCCATTGATCCGCCGAAAGGACAGGAGCCACGCAGTTGTGATTCCTATTGCGCGGAAAAGGGCGCGGTCTGCACGGGGGTGCAAAGCCACCAAGGCCCGCCGCCTTCTTGTGAAGATGAGATGTATAAATCGTATGGCTCCTGCCGCTGCTGCACGGTGCGGCCATGAGAAGGAATCAGGGAACCGCACTATCAGTTAGCGTCATTGCGAGCGACCGCAGGAAGCGCGGCAATCCAGCCCTTCTATCCCAGTACACGACTCCACCTGTTCTTCGGGACTGGATCGCCACGGGGCTGAAGCCCCTCGCGATGACGATTCTTGTTGTGGTCTGTCTGTCATTCCCCGCTGCGGCTTCGGATGCCCCGTCATCCGGCGCGGAAGGCGTAAAAAAGAATGGCGGGCTGACCTGTTTTTCTGTTGAGCCTTCCGCGCCAGAACCTAACCTCAAGCGCGAAGATTATCCAACCTGTGATGAGTTGTGCGCTAAGCAAGAGGCCGTTTGCACAGGGATGCAAAACAGCGGCCTGAATCCACCAGTCACTTGTGCAGACCATACCTCAAATACCTTTTCTGTTTGCCGCTGCTGTAGGGTGGGACAATGAGAAATGTTCACGTTATGAGGGCTGCTCTATCCGTTGCCGTCATTGCGAAGGGCCTTCTTAGGCCCTGTGGCAATCCAGCACTCAACTATCAACTAGCTGCTTTGCTCGGTACTTCGGGACCTTCCTGCGCTGCTGTACCTCTTCGGCAAGGTAGACTGGATTGCCACGCCCCCAAGCGGGGGCTCGCAATGATGCGTCTTTTACGTTGTGCCGCATTTGTGTGTCTGTGCGTCATGGGCACCGTCCACACCGCCGCAGCCCGCACAACGGCGACCTATGGGCAAAACGCCGTAGGTCAGCCATGTGGACGGTTAGAGAATGGGGCAGATTTTGACACATTGTTTCAATGCACGTCATCGGCGGCTGGCACCAGTGGCACAAAACAAACCGCGCCGATCATTCTGGGCACCGTAACAGCACCGCCCTATGCGGCGACAACGTGCGATACCAATAAGGCGGGGATGATTCAATGGACGGGCAGTGCCTTTCAAGGATGCGATGGCAGCGCATGGAATACGCTTGGCAACGGGGCTTGCACAGGCGTTGGCGCTTTTTCCTTCACGGATCAGACCGGCGTGCAGCCCAGCACAGAAACCACCAGCAACACGCAAACCCTATCCGGCTTCGCATGTACCGCTAGTGCGGTATGCAGCGGTTGCACCATTCTTAAGAACGGCACGCTGCAAGGCACAACGGCCAATTTTGTATCTGGCGATCAGATCTCGATCCGTTTGACCTCCTCAGCTACCTATGGCGCGACCGCGACGGCCTCGGCCTATGTTGGCAGCACCAATTCCGGAACATGGAGCGTGACGACAACTTCGGATGTTTGCAGCGGAACGCCATCGGTCGGCGCGGTTTGTTCGGATGGAACAGTTTACGCGGGATTGTCGCCGGACGGCAATGTGAAGATGTACACCACACGCTGTGATGCGGGGCAGACATGGAGCGGCAGCGCGTGCACGGGGACAAGGGTGACGAGAAAATGGTCTTATGGAACAACGATTGCGACGGGCTACACAAACGCCTCCACGGGCGAATCCAACACCTCAAATCTTTATGCCCTGAATGGCAACGCTGATGGCCCTTATGAGGCTGCAACCCATTGCCAAGACCTTGTGGCCAACAGTCAAAGTGATTGGTATTTGCCTGCAAGAGGGGAGCTTAACGTCCTATACACAGGTAATGCCTCAATCGGGAATTTCGACACAAGCGGAACTTACTACTGGTCGTCCACGGAGTACGATACCAGCTATGCCTACCCCCAGCGGTTCAGTGACGGCTACCAGGGCAACAGGGCCAAGAACAGCAGCTATCTTGTCCGTTGTGTCCGGAGATGAATCATTTAATCCTTTAATCATTTTCTGTTCCCGCGAAGCGGGGCGCGAAATTTTTTATCGGATTACGATGTGTGATGTGCGTTGGTTTGGTTAGGAAACGGTACAGGTTATGGCACAGTACAAACATTTGCCGATTTACAAGGCCGCTTATGACCTTTTGCTTCGGTTGATGATGGCGACAAAGGACTTTCCGCGTGATTACAAATACACATTGGGTCAGAAAATGCGGGACGAGGTTCTGGCCCTTATCCTTTTTATCTATCGCGCCAATAGTGCGGCGGATCGGACAGCGCACATTACAGAAATCGTTGAACGCATCCAGCTTGTGGAGGTTATGTTACGCATGGCCCATGATCTGCGCGTTCTGCCTCGCGGCAAATATGCGGGGCTGGTGGAAATGACAGACAGCTTGGCGCGTCAGGCGCAAGGCTGGCTTAAAAGTTCGGGGAAGAGGAAGCCAGAACAAGTTTGAGTCAAGGCTCGGCTTGGTGAGCGCATTCATCTCGGATAGCGGCGGTGTGTTTTCTAGAGGCCCACCAAAGCAGAGGCGAAGGACCTGCCTACGCCAAGGCTTCGGCAAGGCAGGGTCGCTGAAGTCGCCCGTGGTGAGTCTTCGCCATGGGCGTTCATAAGATCGCTATCAAACGTATCCTACTGGTCGTCCACGGAGAACAATAACAACAATGCCTACAACCAGCGGTTCAGTGACGGCAACCAGAACAACAACAACAAGAACAACAGCTATCTTGTCCGTTGTGTCAGGAGTTGAATCCTCTTCCCCGATTCAGTTTTGCTTTCATAAGGCCTGTTATGCCCTACACCCCCGCAGAATTGACACTTGAAGCGTTGTTTGATGCCTACTTCGATTGTCGCCGCCATAAGCGCAACACGCTGCATCAGTTGGCGTTTGAAGCCGACCTTGAGCGCAATCTTATGGCCCTCTGGTACGAGCTGCGCGACGGCACCTATCAAATCGGGCGCAGTATCGCGTTCGTCGTCACCTATCCAAAGCCGCGTGAGGTCTGGGCCGCAAGCTTTCGGGACAGGATCGTACATCACCTGATTTACAACGCTATCCGTGGGCGGTTCTATGCGCGGTTTATCAGGGATAGCTATGCCTGCATCCCAACGCGCGGGGCGCATGACGGGTGCCGCCGCGTGTCCGGTTTTGCGCGATCAGTCACGCGCAATTGGACGCGTCCGGCCTTTGTGTTGAAGGCCGATGTAGCCAGCTTTTTCACCAGTATCAATCACGGCATTCTTCTGGACATTTTGCGTCCGCTTGTTCAGGAAACATGGGTTTGGGATTTGATTTGCCAAGTCGTTCATCACGACCCGCGCGAAGGCGCAATGTACCGTTCGACCAATCGGCTATTCGATCTTGTGCCGCCTCATAAAAGCTTGCTTCATGCACCGCATGAAAGGGGGCTTCCCATTGGCAATCTGACCAGCCAGTTCTTTGCCAATGTCTATATGAACGAACTGGATCAATTCGCCAAGCACGGCCTTCGCGCCAAATACTATGGCCGCTATGTCGATGACATTGTGATGTTCGATGAAAGCGCAGATGTTTTGAACGAGCATTATGCGCGGATCGAAAGATTCCTTTGTGATTATTTGGATTTGCGGCTGCATCCACACAAGAAGAAACTCCATCCCGCTGCGCAGGGGATCGATTTTGTCGGCTTTGTCATCAAGCCTAACCGCACCTATCTACGCAATATGTCCCTCTCGCGTTGCAAGCAAAAAATTGCCGCGTGGGAACATAAGGGCTGCCCATTGGAGCCACAAGGCCTCGTAAAACTGGGCGAGTCCGTCACAAGCTATCTCGGTATGCTGCGCCGCGTCAACGGCTACCGCGCCCGAAAGTCCCTATGTGGTCATTTCAACAACCTGTTTATCTATCCCGATGCGGAATTCACGAAGTTGATTGTGCCACGCGTTGGCAGATAGAAATGCGACGGACTTTGCCCTACATACTATCAGGGGGTTGAATTATCTAAGGGCTTGTGGTTTCTTCGTATAAATGGCTTGTTCGGGTGGATGGGCAACTCCAATTCCCATTTCGTAGATTTATCCTGTCCGGCACGCCATCAAATAAAAAAAAGTGTAAACCCCAGTGCATTTCAGGAAGCCACGCCGATTCTGCGGATTTCCCACCGTAACTCAATTCCCGTTTTTTCCTTAACGCGGCGGCGGACTTCCTCGCCTAGGGCCTCGATGTCGGCGGCGGTGGCTTGGCCCGTGTTGATCAAAAAATTGCAATGTTTATCAGAGACTTTGGCTCTCCCTATCTTCAGTCCGCGGCAACCCGCCTCGTCGATGAGTTGCCACGCCTTGCGGCCTTTGGGGTCGTCGGTCGGGTTCGCGAACGTGGATCCGCCCGTCTTTTCGTGGATGGGCTGGGATTCCGTGCGCTTGGTTTGAATCTCGGTCATGCGTTTCTGGATCGCGGAGGGATCGTCGGGCTCGCCCTCGAACTCTGCGGCGAGAAAGATCCAGTCTTCCGGTACACCGCAATGGCGGTAGGACAGCTTCAAATCATCGACGCGCAAGATATGTTTTTTGCCAGCGCGATCCATGGCGTGCGCGCAGCGGAGCACGTCCTTGAATTCGCTGCCGTACGCGCCTGCGTTCATGCGCAGGCCGCCGCCGATAGTGCCGGGGATGCCGCAAAGGAATTCAAGGCCCGCGAGGCCGGCCGCCTGAGCCGCGCGCGCGACATTGAGATTGACGGCTGCCGCGCCGGTCTTGAGCGCTCCATCTTCGTATTTGATGTGGGAGAAATCCGGACTGAGTTTGATGACGACACCCGGAATGCCGCCGTCGCGCACCAGCGTGTTCGAGGCCAGTCCCAAAACGGTTATGGGTATGTCCTGCGGGCAGTGCGCCAGAAAATGCGCCAGATCGTCGGCGTCCACAGGCTTGTAAAGAACCTCGGCGGGTCCGCCGACGCGAAACCAAGTTTGTTCGGCAAGCGGCGCGTTGGGTATGAATTTGCCGCGGGCTGGGGGGAGACGAAGCATCAGACCTTCCTCCGCGTAATCGTCGCGCAAGCCTTGCAGGTTGGTGTCGGGTTGGGCGATCATGCCACCATTCCATTTATAGGCGATAAAAACTAAGCCGAAAGCATCTTAACGGACTTTGGCAAACTCTCCAACTCTCCCGGCAATGCATAGGCCCATTGGGAAACCGTTCCCGCGCCGAGGCAGATGACATAGTCACCCGGTTTTGCCAGGTCGGCGATCATGGGGGCAAGGTCGTGCGGCGCGGGGAGGGCGTGAACCTCGCGGTGGCCGTGCGCGCGCAAGCCTTCGACGAGCGCCTCTTTCGAGACGCCCTCAATCGGGGATTCGTTGGCCGCATAGACATCGGCCACGATGACGATGTCCGCGTCGTGAAAGCACGTGCAGAATTCCTTGAACAGGCTCGATAGGCGCGAATAGCGATGTGGTTGCACGACGGCGATCACGCGGCCTTCCTTGCCGTTCGCGCCTTGCTTGGCGTGCATGGCGGCCTTCAACGTCGCGGCAATCTCGACGGGATGATGGCCGTAGTCGTCGACAACGGTCACGCCGTTCACCGTTCCTGTGCGCGTAAAGCGCCGCTTCACCCCATTGAATTTCGCCAATGCTTCGCGCATGACGTGTTCGCTGAATCCCAGTTGCCACGCCACCGTAAGGGCCGCCAACGCGTTTTGCACGTTGTGTTGGCCGATGATTTGCAAGTGAAGGTTCTTGATCGCTTTCGTTTCGCCCGTTTTCCGGTCGGTGAAGCTGGCGTCGAAGGTCATGCCTTCCGGCGACGCCTTCACGTTGGTGGCCCGAGCGTCGGCTTGCGGCGAAAAGCCGTAGGTGATTATGCGGCGATCCTGAATGCGCGCGATAAGCGCTTGCACTTCCGGATGATCGATGCACAGTACGCCGAATCCGTAGAACGGCAGGTTTTCTATAAACGTGGCATAGGCTTGCCGTACGGCGTCGAAATTCTTGTAATGGTCCATATGCTCGGGATCCATGTTCGTAACGACGCAAATCGTGGAGGGGAGCTTCGTAAAGCTGCCGTCGGATTCGTCGGTCTCCACCACCATCCATTCGCCCGTGCCGAGGCGCGCGTTGGTGCCGTAGTCGTTGATGATGCCGCCGTTGATCACGGTGGGATCAAGTCCGGCGCCGTCGAAAAGCGCGGCGACCAAGGATGTCGTCGTTGTCTTGCCGTGCGTGCCTCCGACGGCGACCGCCCATTTCAGGCGCATCAACTCGCCCAGCATTTCGGCGCGGCGCACGACAGGCAAGTGCGCGTCGCGCGCGGCGATGAGCTCGGGGTTGTCTTTTTTTACGGCCGACGAAATGACGACGACGGCGGCTTCGCGCAGGTTATCGGCCTTGTGGCCGATCTTGATGTCGATGCCCTTGTCGCGAAGGCGCTTGACGTTCGCGTTGTCGGTCAGATCGCTGCCTTGCACTTTGTAGCCGAGCGTATGGAGTATTTCCGCGATGCCGCTCATTCCGATCCCGCCGATACCGACGAAATGGATGACGCCGACATCGATAGGCTTGGCTCCCCTTTTCGCGGATGATTTGTGCGAACCGTTCGGAAAGGCGTGAAGTCGTATCATGAACTTTTTATCCTTGGCCTGTTTGTCTTGTTTTCGCCCCGGATTGTTTCGGCACGCCTATGACGTCCATAACGCAATCGGCGAGGTTGTCGGCGGCAGATACCGTCCCCCACGCGCGCGCGGCTGCGGCGGCTTTCACAAGGCTCGACGGTAAAGCCAGAAGAGCCTCAAGCCTTACGGCCAGCGCTTCGGGGGTAAAGGCCTGTTCGGGGATGAGCCATGCGCCTCCGGATTCTGCCAAAGCCTCGGCGTTGGCGATCTGTTCGCCGGCAAGGCTGTTGGGGAAGGGGACGAGGATAGAGGGACGACCGACCGCCGTAAGCTCGGCTATAGCGCCGCCTCCGGCGCGTCCGATGACAAGGTGCGCTTGCGCCATGCGTTCCGGCACGTCGCGGAAAAAGGGCTTAAGCTCGGCCTCGATGCCTACCGCGGCATAGGCCGTCTGTGCGGCTTCATGATCTTCGGGGCGGCATTGCTGGGCGACAATCATGCGCAGTCGCAGATGTTCGGGAAGCTGTCCGATGGCCTTCGGCACGACGTGGCTGAAGACGCGCGCGCCAAGACTGCCGCCGAGCACAAGGATGCGTATGGGGCCGTCATCGGCGACCGGAGCGTAGGGGACGGCGCGCATGGCGGCGAAGGCGGGCCTGACGGGATTGCCGGTATGGGAAATCCGCAAGTCTTTCGCGGTTTTCAGTCCGGTGACATGCGGAAAAGACGTGGCGATCAGCCTGGCCTTGCCCAAGGCCGCGCGGTTGGCGCGGCCCAGAACGGCGTTTTGCTCGTGCAGGATGATGGGGACGTTGAGCTGGGCCGCCGCGTAAAGCGGAGGTATCGTGGGGTAGCCGCCGAATCCCACAATGGCGGCGGCTTTAAGCTTTCTTAGCTGGCGGCGCGATTGCAGCACGCCGAGCGCGATGTCGAAAACGCTGCAGAGGTTGCCGAAAAACCCGCGTCCCAAAGAGCTTGCGCGAATGCGATAGACGGGAACGGTCAGCTCCGCGCTGAATTTGTTGCCCCGCCGATCGGTGAAAAGGACAACGTCAAGCCCGCGGCCCAGAAGTTCGCGGGCGAGGGCTTCGGCAGGAAAGACATGGCCGCCGGTGCCTCCTGCGGCAAGGGCGATAACAGGCTTTTTTTCGCGCATTGGTCCTCAAGGCTTTAGCTTTTCTTTAATCATGTCTTATAGCCGATGGCAACGGGATGCAAAGGGAGATAACGGCGCATAAAAGGCCTTTTTAGCCGTCAAAACGCGGAAAACACCGCGTTGCGGAGAGGTAATAGCTTATAACAGCGCAAAAAACTATTCGTCGGCGGCGCTGTAACGCTTGCGCGTCAAGGCGAGCAGCATGCCCATTTCAAGCCCAAGCGCCAGAAGCGAGGAGCCGCCGTACGAAATGAACGGCAGGGTCATGCCCTTGGTGGGGATCAGGTGTAACGTCGAGGCGAGATTGATAGCCGCCTGCAGACCGAAAGCGATAAGCAGGCCGCCGATCGCCAAAAGAATGAATAGATTGCTCTCGTTCTGGGCGCGCAGGACGCCGCGCCAGATAATGAAGAAGTAAAGGGCTATGATGACAAGGCACCAGATAAAGCCAAGCTCTTCGCCCGCGACGGCGAAAACAAAGTCGGCATGCGCGTCCGGAATCGTCATTTTGACCGTTCCTGCGCCTGGTCCCGTGCCGAACAGGCCACCGTTGACGAAGGCATCGAGCGCGCGGTCGATCTGATAGGTGTCCCCCGAACTGGTGAGGAATCGATCCATGCGGGAGGCGAAGTGCGGAAAAAAGAAATAGGCGGCAACCATGCCTGAAAGGGCGAGCAGGACAAGAACCCCGACGAACGCCAGCGGAAGGCCCGCCAGAAAAAACTGCCCGAACCATATCGCCGAAACGAGGACGACCATGCCTATGTCCGGTTGCATGAGAAGAAGCCCGACGACCAGCCCGTACAGGGCGACGTTCACGCTCAGGGCGGGAAACCCCTTTTTTTCGGCTTGCCGCGCGAAAAGCCATGCGGCGATGACCGCGAGAACGGGCTTCATGAATTCGGAAGGCTGGAGCGAAAGACCGAAAAGCTGGAGCCACCGCACCGCGCCCTTGATTTCCGACCCCAAAAAAGGCGTGACGGCCAGCAAAACCAGACAGCCGACGAACAATACGACCGACAACAGGCGAAGATGCCGCGGCCTGAGCAGCGAAACGCTGAACATTATAAGGACCGCAGGCCCAAGGATGATCAGATGACGTTTGACGAAATGATAAGAGTTCAAGCCGTGCTTCATGGCGACGGCGGGTGTGGCCGCCTGAATGAGCAGAATGCCGAATCCGATCAAAAGCGCCAAAGCCACAAGCGTCCATCGATCGACGGTCCACCACCATCGGCCTAAAACGGATTGATCCGATCGTGTCAGCACGGCCATCGCTTTACCCGTTTTCGAGCTGGCGGACGCAGGACAGGAACGCGTTCCCTCGTTCCTCGAAACCCGAAAACTGGTCGAACGAGGCGCACGCCGGCGACAACAAAACGACGGCGTCCTTTTTCCCGTCGTGCCACGCCAAGGCTGCGGCCTTTTGCGTGGCGACATCCAGCGTTCCGCACGGCGTGTGGGAGATTTTGCCTTTGCACCATGCGGCGAATTCGTCCGAAGCCTGGCCGATAAGGAACGCATGCGCGATTTTAGGGGCGAAGGATTCAAGACCGTTCAGGCCGCCGACTTTCGGCTTGCCGCCGACAATCCAGTAAATGTTATCGTAGCAGGCGAGAGCTTTGGCGGCTGCGTCGGCGTTCGTTGCCTTGCTGTCGTTGATGAAGCGTACGCCCTTAATGGTTCCGACAAGCTGCTGCCTGTGCGCAAGACCAGGGAACGAGCGCAAGCCCTCGACGATCTTGTCCATCGGCACATCCAGCGCGCGGCAGGCCGCCACGGCGGCGCAAATGTTTTGGGCGTTGTGCTTGCCGGGCAGGCGCGGCAGCTCAAGCTGATCCACAACGTATGCAGGCTGGCTTTTGCTTTCGTCGCATACGTAGATTTTGCCCTCGATGGCCATCACGCCGTTTTGAACCTGATGTTGGACCGAAATCTCCTTGATGGTGAGATTCGGGCGGCTACGCAGCGCGTGCAAAAGATTCACCGTTTCCGGTTCGTCGGTTCCCAGAACCAGAGTCTGTGGCGAAGCCGTTGCGGCGATGCGCGTTTTGGCCTTGATATATCCGTCCATGCCGCCGTGCCGGTCGAAATGGTCGGGCGTTATGTTAAGGAACACCGCTGCGCGCATCGGATTGGCGTTGAGAAGATCGAGCTGGAACGAAGAAAGTTCGAGCGTGTAAATGCCGTCGGCGCCCAAAGGCTCGAGCGACAGGGCCGGAGTTCCCAGATTGCCGCCAACCTGAACTTTACGCTGGGCCGCCTTCAGGATATGGCCGACAAGGGCCGTCGTCGTGGACTTGCCGTTGGTTCCCGTTACGCCGAGATAAACGGCTTCCGGGCACGCCTGAAAAAGAAGATCGATGTCGCCGATGATGGGCGTTCCCGCCTTTCGGCAAAGCGCGACGGCTGGATGCGGGGCCGGATGCGTAAAGGGAACGCCGGGCGAAAGCACAAGAGCTGTCAAGGCGGTCACGTCCATGTTTGCGGGATCGCTCAGGACAAAACCTTTGCGTTCGGCATCGGCTCGCGCCGTCGCGTTGTCGTCCCAAACGGTTACGTCCGAGCCGCTGGCCTTAAGGGCCTCGGCGGCGGCAACCCCCGATTTGCCAAGCCCGAGGACGGCGTATTTCCGGTTCTGAAAGAGGGGCGAGACAATCATCGTAGTTTCAACGTCGAAAGACCGATCAGGGCCAGTATGCAGGCGATGATCCAGAAGCGTATGACGACCGTCGGCTCGGACCATCCCAGCTTTTCAAAATGATGATGCAAAGGCGCCATCTTGAAAACTCTTTTGCCGGTCAGCTTGAACGAGGCGACCTGAACGATCACGGAAACGGTTTCCATGACGAACAAACCGCCGATGATGGCCAAAACGATTTCGTGCTTGATGATGACGGCGATGGTGCCGAGCGCGCTGCCCAAAGCCAGAGAGCCCGTGTCTCCCATGAAAACCTGAGCGGGCGGGGCGTTGTACCAGAGGAAACCTAAACATGCTCCTGCCAAGGCTCCGCAAAAAACCGCGAGTTCGCCGGCACCCGCAACGTGGTGAATCTGCAGATAGTTGGCGAACACGATGTTTCCGACAAGATACGAGATCAGGCAAAACGACAAGGCGACGATCATGACGGGAACCGTCGCGAGACCGTCCAGCCCGTCCGTGAGGTTGACGGCGTTGCTCGCGCCCACGATCACGAACACCGCGAAGGGAAAGAAAAGCCATCCCAGCTGCGGCGCCATTTCCTTGACGAAGGGAAAAGCGAGTTGCGTCGCCGATGGAGCGTTTACGGTTCCGACGATGAAATAAACGGCAAGAGCGGCAATAACCGTCTGGATCGCGAGGCGCGCTTTGCCTGGAATGCCCCGAGCGTTGCGATGGGTGAGCTTTTGATAGTCGTCGGCAAGACCGACGATCCCGAAACCGGCCATGACCATAAGGACGATCCACGAAAAGGCGTGCCCGATATCTACCCACAGCAAGGTGCTGGCGATGGACGCGATAAGGATCATCAGGCCGCCCATGGTGGGCGTTCCAATTTTCTTCAGGTGCGTCTCGGGTCCGTCGTCGCGGATGGGCTGGCCATCGCCCTGTTTTGAGCGCAGCCAGCGTATGATGGGCGGGCCGAAGATAAAGCAAAGGATCAGCGAGGTCAGAAATGCCGCGCCGGTACGAAACGTGATGTAGCGGAAAAGATTGAAAAGAAAAAAATCGCGCGCGAAAGGAGACAAAAGAAAATACAGCATTTCCAAAGAACCTTATAACTAACCGGCGGCTTTGCGTTGGGACGACAGGTTTTTTACGTCGCGCGCCGCAATGGCCTGAACCACTTTTTCCATGTGAAGGCTGTGCGAGCCTTTGACCATCACGGCGTCGCCGGAGCGTACTTCGTCAGCTATAAGCGGCGCAAGCTCATTGCTTTGGTTAACGTAATGTCCTCGTCGGGCCTGGGGCAAAGCCCTGTAGAGGTGAGCCATCATGTCTCCGCAACAATGCACGACGTCGATCCTTGCTTCTTCAAGGTCTTGGGCAAGGTCGGCGTGGAGCTGGGGCGCCGTTGCGCCCAATTCGCGCATATCGCCGAGAACGGCGATGCGTCGTCCGCCCTGCTGCACGGGTGTCTGGCCGAGAATTTGTATCGAAGCCCGCACCGAGACAGGGCTGGCGTTATAGCTGTCGTCGATCAGTGTGATGCATCCTCCGTCCTCCAGAGTCACGGTCTGCAACGTGCCTCGTCCCGAAGGGGGGCGGTACGATGCCAGCGCGTCAATCCCGATCATGAAGTCGGCACCCAATGCGCTCGCGGTAAGCAAGGCCCCGAGCGAATTCAGCGCTAGATGTTCTCCCGGCGCGCCGATGCGGTATGTCACCTTTTGCCCCTGCACCACGGCGTCGATCTCGCCGCCCGCGTCGTCGTTGCGGAATTTGAGAAGGCAAGCGTCGCTCTTGGGGTTGCGCCCGAAGGTCAATACCTTTTTAAGGCCTTGCGTGCGCGCGGCGGCCAAAAGACGGGCGAAATGCGGGTTGTCGCGGTTAAGAACGGCGATGCCTTGAGGGTTCATGCCGAGAAAAACCTCGGCCTTGGCGTTGGCGATCGCCTCGACCGAAGGAAAGTGTTCAAGATGGACGGCCTCGACGTTCGTGACGAGCGCTGCATCGGGCAGGACGTCGCGTGACAGGGAGGCCAGCTCGCCGGCATGGTTCATGCCAAGTTCGATCACGCCGTATTTGGCATCGGCCGGAAGGCGGGCAAGCGTAAGCGGAACGCCCCACTGGTTGTTCAGACTGCCTTCGTTGGCGTGCGTATCGCCGTTGGCTTCGAGAACGAGGCGAAGGATTTCCTTGCTGCTGGTCTTTCCGACGGAGCCGGTGACAGCGGCTATTTTGCCCGTCGCGCGTTGGCGGCCCACATGCCCCATGTCCTGCAACGCGGCGAACGAATCCTCGACCATGACCAGCGGCGCGCCGGCCTGTACCTGAAGAGGATCGCGGTGGACGATGGATGCGACGGCGCCTTTGGCGAAAGCCTGCGCGACGTGATCATGGCCGTCCTTGTCGGGGCCTTTGATGGCGATAAACACGTCGCCCGACTGCGTGGAGCGGCTGTCGATCGAAACGCCATGGGCCGTCCACGTTTGTTCGTGAAGGCTCCGTCCGCGAACGGCGCGCAAAACATCTTCGGCATGCCAGACCAGCTTCATGTTTATTTTTGCTCTCTTCCTCTAAGGGCTTCGCGGGCGACCTCGGCGTCGTCGAAAGGCAAAACCTTTTCCCCGACAATTTGGCCCGTTTCATGACCTTTTCCGGCTATGACCAAAACGTCGCCTTCTTCGAGGCCTGAAATGGCCGTCTGAATGGCCTCAGTCCGGCCCCCGATTTCGCGCAGATTCGGGCTCGGCGCGCAACCCGTCAGAATGTCGCGGCGGATATCTTCCGGCTTTTCCTTACGCGGATTGTCGTCGGTAACGATGACGACATCGGCCATCCGCTGCGCGATTCGTCCCATTTCGGGGCGCTTGCCTTTGTCGCGATTGCCGCCGCAGCCGAAAACGACATGCAATCTTGCGCGCGGGGTAGCCTCGACAAGGTTGCGTACCGTCGCTAGAACGTTTTCAAGGGCGCCCGGCTTGTGCGCGTAATCGACGAAAACGGTTCCGCCCTTGGGCGATACGCCGATCCGCTCCAGACGTCCGGGCACGCCCGTTACCTTCCCAATGGCGGCCACGGCGCGCGCTGCGTCGTCTCCGCTTGCGATGACGATGCCCAAGGCGCAAAGACAGTTCCAGATCTGGAAATCGCCCGCGACGGGCAGCGTGGCTTCGTAATCGCGTCCCAGAGCCGAAAAGCGTACAAGCTGACCTTCGTTTGTCCATCGGCTTTCCTTGATGCGAAGGTCCTTGCCGTTTTTGCCGTAGGTGAGGGTGGCGTGGCCTCGCTGGCGGCACGCCGTCTCAAACCTGCCGTATTCCGGCGCGTCGGCGTTCAACACGGCGGTTTGGCCCTCGGGCATGACCTGCGCGAAAAGGCGGATTTTGGCCTCAAGGTAGGACTCCATGTCGTCGTGGTAATCCAGATGGTCGCGCGACAAATTCGTAAAGGCTCCGATTTTCACGCGCACGTGGTCGAGCCGCCGGAGATCCAGCCCATGGCTCGACGCTTCCATGGCGAGACGGGCGATGCCTTGTCGGGCCGCGTTGTCCAGCGCCTTGTGCAGCGTAATCGCGTCGGGCGTCGTCAGGGAGCCGTAGATCGCTTCGCGGGGCGTGATAAGTCCGAGCGTCCCGATGCTGGCGGCGTCGTGTCCGTTTTCCTGCCACATCTGACGCGCGAACTGAACGGTGGAGGTCTTTCCGCTTGTGCCCGTGACGGTGGCGACGGTTTCGGGCTGTTGCGGATAAAAACGCGAGGCCACGAAAGACGCCGCGTGGCGCGCGTCGGGCGCGGTGACGACGGCGATGCCGGTCTTGAAGCTTTTTGGGTTCGCGTCCTCGGGCGTCAGCACGGCGATTGCGCCTTTGGCGATCGCGTCGTCGATGTACGCGCGACCGTCCTGCTGCGTTCCGGGAACGGCGATGAAGAGATATCCGGGCTTGATCTGGCGCGAGTCGGTCGCGATGCCGGTGATGTCGCAATCCTGACCGGACAGCTTCAGTTCCTTACCGGACGTTATTAGACTCGACAGAAGCATAATCTTCCTTGTCCTTTTTCATTTTGAGCGCCGTCAGCGCCTCGTTGCCGAGCGGCCGCAGCAATTCGCGCTCCGCTACGGCCAGCACGTCCGCGTTTTGGGGCGGCAGGTCGAGCAGGGGGGCCATCTGGCCCACGACGCGCCCTATGACGGGAGCCGCCGTCCATCCGCCTGTCGCGTAGCCGTAGGTTCTGGCGTTGCCCTTCGGATCGTCCAGCATGGCGAAAACGACGTAGCGCGGCGCGTTCGCGGGGAACATGCCCACAAAAGAGGACAGCCGCGCGTTTTTGTTATAGCGCCCGTCGCTGGGCTTGTCAGCTGTTCCCGTTTTGCCGCCGACGATGTACCCCTGAACCTCGGCTGACTTGGCGGTTCCGTTTGTTACGACAAGCCGCATCAGGGCGCGCATCTGGGCGGCTGTGTGCGGGGAGACGACCCTAATTTTGGGCGCGCTGCTATGTTCCTTGTTCGCGCGCTTGAGCAAGGTCGGCGTCACCTTGATCCCGTCGTTGACGACGCTGGCTACGGCGGAGGCGGTTTGCACGGCGTTGACGGCAATGCCGTGGCCGTAGGCGACGGTCATGTTGGTGATGGCGCTCCAGTTCGCGCCCTGGGGTGTGAGCGGCAAGCCCGTTTCGGGCAGCTCCAGAGGTGCCTTGTTCAGAAGCCCGAGTTCGCCCAAAAACGCCTTATGCCGCGCGGGGCCGATCTTGTTGGCGATGCGGGCCGCGCCGATGTTCGAGGATTCGATGAATATCTCAGCGACGTTGAGGGGCCGTTTCGACGGATGAAAGTCGCGTATGGTGCGGCGGCCCGCCTCGATCGGCGTAAGCGTGTCAAAGCGCTCGGCGGGCTTGATGGTGTTGGTCTCGAGTCCCAAGGCGGTGGCGAATATCTTGAAGGTCGACCCCATTTCGTAAACGCCGAGCGTGGCGCGGTTGAACTTGGCGTCCGCGTCGGCGCTTCCCGGGCGGTGGGGGTCGAAATCGGGCAGCGATACGAGCGCGAGAATCTCGCCCGTGCGTGAATCCATGATGAGTCCGGCGCCGCCGATAGCCTTAAACTCCTTCACGGCCTGCGTGAGTTCGCGGTGCAGGATGGTCTGCAAGCGGATGTCGAGCGAAAGCGCGACGGGCCGTGACGATTCCTGAAGCGTTTTGTTCAGGCTCTTTTCCATGCCCGCGATGCCGTTGCTGTCGATGTCCGTGTAGCCGGACACATGGGCGGTCAGGCGTCCCGAGGGATAGACGCGGGATTCGTCGGGGCTGAACTCGAATCCGGCGATGCCGAGCCGGTTGACCTCGTAATACTGCTTTGGCGTCAAGTGGCGGCGTATCAAGGCGCACCGCCGCGTGCTTTGCAGGCTTTGCTCGAGCCTTTTGGCATCTATGTCTGGTAACACGGCGCGAAGCCTGCTCGCGGCTTCTTGCGGGTCGGTTATTTTTTTAGAGTCGGCGCACAGTGAAACGGTCGGCAGCGACGTCGCCAGAACGGTTCCGTTGCGGTCCACGATATCGGCGCGGGCGACGACGGGCGATTCATGCGAGGCCGTGGCCGTCGCTGCGTTTTCCTGCGGGTCGTTGAACAACGTGAGGTTGGTTACGCGCCCTCCGATGACGGCGTACAGCATCCCGAACGTCAGAAGCACGGCCATGAGGCGCACGCGCACGCGGTCGATCGTTTTTTCGGCTGGCGTGAGCGGGTGCCGCCGCGTCGGCGGATCCATGAGGCCAGGCAGCGTCGGCTGACGCGATGTATGCCGATGTTTCCGTGGTTTCCAGCCGTTCATGGAGTCGGGCCGGACAGGGACAAGGTGTCCGTCACCGCCATGCGGAATTGGGCGTCGCTATAAGGCAAGGACTCGGCGGGCTGCGGCATGGAGACAATCTCTTGGGAGACGACATCCTGGCGTTTTGGCCCGCTTGTGGTGCTGTCCTGAGCGAGAATCGGGGCAGGATCGTTCTTTCGGGCGGTTTCTTCGGCCGTCGCAAGCGTTTTGTTTGCTGGGGCCTTGCGTACCATTGTCGCGGAACGCGCCGTGGCGTGGAGTCCGGTCTGCGCTTCTTCGGGCGTGGGCAGGATCGAAGGCAGGTCGTCGATTTTTGCGATTTGTTCGACAGAGGCCGGATGCATGGCAAGATACTTGCGGGCGGCGGCTTCGATGCGGGCGGGATTGGACAAGTAAACCCACTCGGCCTTCAAGACATGAATATTGGCCTGCTCCGCCTCGATTTTGACATTCAACGCGCGGAGTTGCTTGCCAAGTTCCTGCACGCGGTTGCTCGTGCCGTATAGACCGAGGCTTGCGACAAGGCTCATGCCGAACCAAAACAGGGCGGATGAAACGCGGGTCATGCGGCATTCTCCTTGAAGGCGGGAACGCTCGTGCGTTCCGCGATCCTGAGGCGGGCCGAGCGGGCCCGCGGGTTTTGCGCGATCTCTTCGTTCGTCGGCGTTTGCGGTTTGCGCGTAAGAACGACAAAGGCGGGAACGGAGGCTTGGTCGTTGGCGGGTCTGTGCCGCGAAGCGCGAGGCGCCGAAGCGCCGCGATGGCGCAGAAAATCCTTAACAACGCGATCTTCGAGCGAATGAAACGACACGACGGCCAGACGTCCTTCCGGTTTCAAAAGACGTTCGGCCGCGCGCAATCCGCGCTCCAGTTCGCCCATTTCGTCGTTGACCGCGATGCGCAGAGCCTGAAAAGTGCGGGTCGCGGGATCTATGCCATCGCTCGAGCGCGGCACCGCGCGGCGCACGATGTCGGCGAGCTGCAGCGTGCGGGTGATGCGTTCTTTCGCGCGCGCTTCGACGATGCGTCTGGCGACGCGACGGGAAAAACGTTCTTCGCCGTATTTATAGATCATGTCGGCCAGATCGCTCTCGGTGCTACCGTTGACCACGTCGGAGGCGTTCGGTCCTTCGGCTTCCATCCGCATGTCGAGCGGGCCGTCGTCGCGGAAGGAAAAGCCGCGTTCGGCCGCGTCCAACTGGGGCGAGGAGACGCCAAGATCCAAAGCGATGCCGTCCACCGTTTTGACGTTCGCTTGCGCGAGCAGGGCTTCCATGTCGCCGAACCTGCCGTGGATCAGCGTAAGGCGTGTCGCAGCCTCGCGGACCAGCGTTTGCCCAGCCGCGATGGCTTCGGGGTCGCGGTCGATGCCGTACACTTTCGTTTTGGCCGCGTCGAGAATGGCGCGCGTATAGCCGCCGCGCCCGAAGGTGCCGTCGACATAAACGCCGTCGTCTTTCGGCTTCAGAGCCTCGACGACCTCGTACAGCATGACTGGGTTGTGGTTTGGGGAAGGTTGTCCCGTCATCGCTAAACCTCCTCAAGCTTGCTGGCGGCTTGCGCGATGATTTTACTGAGCGAAATATCCTTGGCGCGCGCGGCTGAACGGGCGGCAGCGTCATGGGCGGCCAGTTTGCCGGGGTCCCATAACTGGAAGGTTTTGCGTCGGCCGACGAAGGCCACTTCCTCGGTGATGCCAACGGCTGACGACAGGTGCGTAGGCAAAACGATGCGGCCTTCGCCGTCAAAGGGGGCCTGAATGGAACCTCCGAAAATCGTTGTTTCGATCAGCTCGTACGTTTCTGGCGATAGATCAAGCTTTTCAAGGCTTTGGCTTAAAAGTTCCAGATGCGCCACAGAACAGCCGTCAAGGGCTTCATGCTGTAGAGAGCGGAAGATGACGATGCCCGGGGCGTCCGGTCCCAAAACAGCCCTGAAAGAGGCCGGAACCGACACCCGTCCTTTTTTGTCAATGCGATTGACAAAGGTGGACAGGAACACGGACATACTATTTCCTCAATAAAACAATACCTTAATCCCCCCCCCCCATGCGGAAGGATCTAAAGGCTTGGGTATTATTGGGATACCATGGGTTTCGATGGGAAATCAAGGGAATAAGTCGTGAAATTTCGTTAATCCACAAGTTTTCGCGTTAATAAAAATAAATAAAACACTCGAGAATTGAAACAAAAAGGGAACAAAGAAAGGCGTTCTATTTATGTTCTTGTTCGACATCGTTTTAAAATATGGGGGGAGTTTTGAAGCGGAAGAAAAAGGGTCACGAAATTTCTTTTTTCGCATTTTGATTGGAACTAAAAAACATATCAACTGAAAACTGTACTTTTTCTTATACCGGAATGCAGAAAATAAGACCTTCTAACATATTGATTGGTCTGGTCATAAATCGGATTGTTTGATTTCGTTTTGAATTCAGAAACAATAACAAACCAGATTGAAGCCATTACCCTATTGATTTAATTGTATAAAAAAGACTTTGCTTAACGCTTGTTTAAGTCCTTTTGTGTATTATGGGACTATAGAGCGCCGTAGAGGCGTCATGGTTTCACCAAGGGAGAATATGTCATGCGTAGCTTGGTTCGTTTCTTGAAAGAAGAAGATGGCGCCACGGCGATTGAGTATGGTTTGATTGCGTCGCTTATCTCGGTTGCCATTGTGGCTGTTCTGTTGACGTTGGGCCCGCAATTGCGCGCGGTCTTCCAGACGGTGCAAGACAGCTTGAGAACGTCATAAGAGCTTTATTGGGTAAAAAGGCGCTGGCCGGTATCCACCGGCCGGCGCTTTTTTTATGTTATGGTTAAACCGCGCGCTTTCGGGCGCGCGGCTTTTTTTACCGAAATATACAGGGCTGTCGCCGTCTTTTGCGCCGATGCCTTAAAGGCGGGAGGCAAGCCGCTCTTTATCTTTGACGATTCGGCGGGAAACCGTTAGTTATTGATTCATCTTTAACAGCAAGCCCCTGAGTACCAATGACCGACACAACCGTCACCCGCGCTCATCTTGCCGAGGCCGTCTATCAAGAGGTCGGCCTTTCGCGTAACGATTCCGCTCAGCTCGTCGATGTTATACTCGAGGAAATCAGTCAGGCCCTCATCAAAGACGAGATGGTCAAGCTTTCTTCGTTCGGAAGTTTTCAGGTGCGAAACAAGGCTCAGCGCATCGGCCGCAATCCTAAAACGGGCGAGGAAGTTCCCATTTTGCCGCGCCGCGTTCTCGTTTTCCGGGCAAGCCATGTATTGAAAGACAAGATCAACCACGCGCAGAAAACCGTCCCCGTTGAACAAGAGGGCTAAGGCATGAGTGGAGATGTGTCATCAGGTCGGCAACAAACATCGTTGCTCGATGCCGTCCGCAGAATGGATGCGAAAGAGATGAAAGCGCCCGGCGCTTTCCGCACGATCAGCGAAGTGGCTTCGAACCTCAATGTTCCGCAACATGTGCTGCGTTTTTGGGAAAGCAAGTTCCAGCAGGTTCGTCCCCTCAAGCGCGGCGGCGGCCGACGCTATTACCGTCCGGAAGACATCGATCTGCTGAGCAGTATCAAGGAGCTTCTCTACAACCAAGGCTTCACGATCCGCGGCGTTCAAAAGCTTCTGAAAGAAAATGGCCGCACTTTGCTCGTTCGGCCTTCGGCTTTGCCGGAAACGGCCAAGCCTCCGTCACAGGCCGCTAGCCTGCCCGGCATCGATCCTGTTCAGAAGCTTGGTTTGCCGGCCAGCTCGCGCCGCGAAATCGAAAACGTTTTGACGGAACTTAAATCTCTTCGCGAGCTTTTGCGCCAGACCGGCGTTTGATTTTTTGACGCTTGGCTTGGTTCCGGAAATTTTTCGATGCCGTTGATGTGTTTTTTCAATGAGCTTTTCGCGTGATCGGTGAGAAGACGCGCCGTTCTGCGTGTTTGCCTGATGCGCGAGCTCACAGGCTCTATCGCTCATAGCTGACGTTATGGCTTGGCGGTGTTGAGGTCAAAGACTGTAGATGTCGATGTTCCTGATATAGGCCTTCACGCCTTTCATGAAATTTTCCATTATGGCATCTCTTTCGGCGGGTGAGATTGGTGCGTCCTCAGAAGGCTTACGGGGCGTTGTTGCTTCCTTTGCGGCCTTGCTCACGAAAGAGACCGGTTTATTATCGGCTGTTTGCTCGGTGGACATGGTTTGTTCCTTTTTCAAAATTGCCTGTCCATTCAATTTAACCACAAAAAAGGGCAAAACCGGAATAATTATTCCTCGGGACGGTTTCATCCTGTCCTATTCTTTCAGGAATGAACCTTCAGAAAAGCCGTTTTTTCGGGAAAGAATAGGCCTATAATTGTCGAGCATTGCTTTAAGGCGCGAGGATGATATAGTGCGCCGCTTCGGTGTCGGGATGTAGCGCAGCCTGGTAGCGCATCAGTCTGGGGGACTGGGGGTCGCTGGTTCAAATCCAGTCATCCCGACCATTTACGCGGCAGTTTTTTCAAAAAAGCGAGTATGGTTAACGGCGACAAGGAATGCGCGCCGTTACGGGGTTTTGTTGCCTTTCGTGTTTGGCTTTCGGGAATTTTTGGTCTAAATTATCGGGCTTGGCCTTGTGTTTTTAGTTCAACGAAAGATCCGACATGCCCGTAAAACCTGCCGTGAACCCTGACAAACAGGCTTTGGCCGACTTGCGCGCGCAGATCGACCAGATCGATAGCGCCCTGCATTCCATGTTGATGGAAAGAGCGGAAATCATTGATTCCGTTCGCAAACATAAGGGTAAGCAGCACATCTACATAAGGCCTGGGCGCGAAGCGCAAATGTTGCGCGCGCTTATGGGCCGTCCGCAGGGCAAAATCCCCGAAGGCCTCGTTGTAAGGCTTTGGCGGGAGATGATTTCGGCCTTTACTCTGCTGGAAGGCCCGCTGAAAGTCGCCGTGTACGCTCCCGATAAGGGGCCGGATTTGTGGGATATGGCGCGCGACCATTTCGGTGCGTTTACTCCGCTTACGGACATGCCGACGGCGGTTGCGGCCATTAAGGCCGTTCAGGCCAATAAGGCGTCCGTTGCCCTTGTTCCTCCGCCCGTTCAAGGCGAAAAGGACAGTTGGTGGCCGTTGCTCGCGGGCGACAAGGCGAACGTTCTGACCGTGTTTTCCATACTTCCCTTCGAACCGTTGAAGGCGGGCCGGTCGAACGCCCGTCGGGCCATGCCTTCGGGTCTGATCGTGGGCAAGTTGTATCCTGAACTTACGGGCGACGACCGCAGTTTTCTTGCGTTGCATTGCGTGCATGTGCCCGAAATGGAGATGAAGCGCCTGCTGGGCAAGGCGGGCTATAAAGTGCGCCAGCTGCTTTCACAAACCACGGGACGCAGCGGTTCCGCCCCTACGCTTTATCTTGCCGAGGTTGACGGCTACGTCGGGCGCGCCGATACGCGCCTTTCCCGCTTGCGCGCTATGCTTGGAAGCCGCATGCAGTATCTCGCGCCGATGGGAGGCTACGCTGTTCCGCTTAAGGGCGGGCGACGCTGATCCACGGGAAAACTTAGTTCGACCGGTACTCTTTTGTCCTCTTTTTCGCCTCTTTTCGATCGCGTCGCGATTATCGGCATCGGCCTGATAGGTTCCTCTCTTGCCCTCGCCATGCGCTTGAACGGCCTTGCCAACACGATCGTTTGCGCCGATTCAAACGAAAAACACGTTAAAATGGCGCTGGAATTGGAACTTGTCGACGACGCCATGACGGACAATGTGGCCGCAGTGAAAGACGCCGACCTTGTGATTTTATCGACGCCCGTTGGCGCGCTGGGCGTGGTGGCGGAGGAAATAGGGCCGCACCTGAAAAAGAAAGGGATCGTCACGGATGTCGGCTCGGTAAAAGTATCGGCGATTGCCGCCATCGCGCCGTACATT
>CAZYPX010000015.1:0-26299 GCA_964649675.1 uncultured Rhodospirillaceae bacterium
CCATGCCCTTGAACCTGACGATCGTGGACGGTTCGCGCGCCATGGAATTCCGGCATGAACTTTCCTATCTCCCTGCTCCTGTTCCCGCGACCGAAACGGCTTTATGGGTTTTCGTCCTCCTCGCCCTCCTCGGCGGCTTCATTTTGAACCTTACGCCCTGCGTTCTACCGGTTCTTTCCCTTAAAATCCTCAGCGTGATAAAGCACGGAGGCTCGGAATACCCGTTGATACGCCGCTCCTTCATAACCACGGCCGCAGGCGTGATTTTTTCGTTCTGGGTTCTGGCCACCCTTACCATAGGCATGAAAATGGGCGGAAAAGCCGTGGGATGGGGGATACAATTCCAGCAACCCGTCTTTCTCGTCTTTATCGCTCTTTTGCTGACGTTGTTCGCGGCGAATTTGTGGGGATTTTTCGAGATCGGCCTGCCACGCTTTTTGGCCGATCGACTTGACGCCCATCGTCACCCCAAGATTGCCGGAGATTTCTTCACGGGAGCCTTTGCAACGCTTCTCGCGACTCCCTGCACCGCGCCTTTTCTCGGAACGGCGGTAGGCTTTGCCTTAACGAAAGGGCCACGGGAAATCACCGTAATTTTCACGGCGCTTGGCTTGGGAATGGCGTTGCCCTATCTGGCCGTCGCGGCCTGGCCCAAGATCGCGACCCTGATGCCCAAGCCTGGAGCATGGATGCTCGTTTTAAAGAAAATTTTGGGCTGCATGCTGGCCCTTACGGCGCTATGGGTCGTTTATATCCTTGCTTCCGGCATAGCTCCGGCAGGAGCCATGGCCGTAGGCGCCTGCCTTCTGGGCGTGCTCGCGGCGCTAAAAGCGCGGGCATCGCGCGCATCATCCACGTTGTACCGCGTGACCTTAAGCGCTTTTATCGCGCTGGCTTTTGTCATCGCTATCAATACGCATGCGCCCGCGATCTCGCCGTCGCATGACGCGGCTTCGCCATGGCAAGATTTCGACGAAGCAGCTCTTGAGGATTATGTAAGGCAAGGGAAGGCCGTGTTTGTGGACATCACGGCCGATTGGTGCGTCAACTGCAAAGCCAACAAGCAATTCACGCTTGCGCGCGAGGACATCAAGGACTGCCTTTTCAGCAATCCGAACGTCGTCGCCATGCAGGCGGACTGGACGAATCCCAACCCGAAGATTGCCGCGTTTTTAAAAAAGCACGGGCGCTACGGAATCCCGTTCAACGCCGTCTTCGGACCTGCGGAACCTCAGGGCGTTATATTGCCCGAATTGCTTACTCCGGGCATCGTAAAAGACGGGTTCGGCAAGGCGGCAATCAAACCTCATACATGCTAGGATAAGGTCATGTTGCGCGCTTTCAGAACGGTTTTACTGGTTTTCTTATTCATGGTTCCAGCTCATGCCGAAGAGGACAAAACCAGGCTCAATGCGCGCATTGAAAAAGCCAATTACTGCGTGACAAGGGACGATTGCGTTTACGCAGGCCTAGAATGCCCCTTTGCGTGCGTGCCTTACGTGAACAAAAACGAAGCCGAAGAACTGCGCAAGGCTGCGCATGAACACGCGAAGAAATACGGCTTTTGCGATCAGAATTGCGCTCCCCTTTCTCCCCCCGATTGCGTAAACGGGCGTTGCGCGCCGGGCAAAGGGGAATGGACCAAGCCACACACCGAGTAGAGCTATAGGCTAAAGCCTTTGTTTCCTCGGCGCCATCGGCGATACAGGCATTATTCTTGCCACAAACCCCCGTTAGATTTACACTTAAAAACGTGCCTCACTCATGCGAACGGGAGGGTGCCATGACAATCACCATTGGAAGCAGAATTCCGTCTGTTGTTCTTCGCGAATATACAGCCGAAGGCCTTCAAAGCTTGGATACCGAAAACGTCTTTCGCGGCAAAAACGTCATTTTGTTCGGGGTTCCGGGAGCCTTCACCCCGACATGCTCGGATCGTCATCTGCCAAGTTATGTCAACAAGCTAGATGAGTTTAAGGATATGGGCGTCGACGTGGCTTGCATGGCCGTCAACGATCCGTTTGTTATGAGCGCATGGGCGACGACGTATCATGCGAAGGACGTAAAAATGTTGCCCGACGGCAACGGCGACTTGACCCGAGCTCTCGGCCTTGAAATGGACGCAAGCTCGAATTGCCTTGGCATGCGCTGCCATCGCTTCGCCCTTTATGCGGAAGACGGCGTCGTCAAGTATCTCGCCGTCGAAGAACCTAGAGCCTTTGACGTATCAAGCGGCGACGCCATGCTGGCCAAATTGCGCAATATGCAAAAGGCAGCCGCCTAACCTTTAACCGGCCCTTATGCCGTTGTTCAGGCTAAATCGAAGCGCCTGACCATGGTGCGGGCGAGAATTGCGTGTTCTCTGTCTTTATACTGGCCATCTTTGGCGTTGGAGTTTTTGTCTGCCAGGCCAGCAAAATATGATCTTGCTGACCTCAAAAGGCGCCGCGTTTGATATTTCGTGCTTAACAATACGTTCGCAGCACTATACGTCAAATTGACCAATTTGCCTGCAGAGGTTCTCGCCCAGATGCGTGACACCCCATCCGTGTGCATGGAGTAAGAGTACGGAACTCCGGCCGTTACCGTATTAGGTGACGGAGTAACAAGCTTTACTGAGCCGCCAGTGTTCGTCATGTCAAGAAACGAGACCATTTTATTTGCGGCCCTATAAAAAGCCATTCGGAATGTCCCGTCGGGCTTGCGAGCAAAACCGAAAGGCATCTCGCCGTTTTTGAGTTCCCAATTCACGAAACTCTCAGAAAGAAGACTGTTGCCGTTGGCGCTCATTTTCCACATGCGGGGAAATTTCCAGTAATTATCATACTGCGCTATGGTCAATGTTCCGTCCTTGGGATCCATGGATATGCCAAACGGCAAATGATTATCCGCAATATCGTGAACGATCGGGGGAGACGAGAGATTCGTTAAGTTCTGCAAGTAAATTTGTTGCAGCTTTGTTTGGTGATACAAGGCCCAACGCGGCACGCCGTTTGCGTCCGCTGCTATACCTATCGCTTTGGTGCCAGTTAATTGCTTAAGAGCCGTCGATTTGACGATCCTGCCATTGTCATCCATCACGACGATGGATGGAACGTTATTCATAATGGCCAATGTCTTGCAGTAAGATAGTTTGTCGTAGTCAACCGCTGGCGGTGGTGGCGGAGGTGGTGGAGGAGGAGGTGGTGGTGGAACCACTGGTTGTTTATATTCTGCGCATACATCTTTGTTGCATTGAAAAATAATGCTTTGACTATAGTCTGAATAAACTCCCTTATTATCTAATGCCCGAAGGGCGGCTTCGTAAACAGGCCCGTTCAGAAGGCCGTTCACTGTGGTGGTCGTAACATTACCGACGTTCACATCTCCTGAAGGCTTTTGTCCTTGAACGTGTAAGCGCAGATGATAAGAGACGGGCCTAATGTTATACGGGTTAGGGCTAGGCGGCTGTGAGGCTTCCCAAGAAATTGTTACTTTAGCGGCTTTTACTTCATCAGCCGCAATCGCAAGAATTGGCACAACCGTCAACGCCGCAGCCAGCTTACGAAACATTTTTACCAATAAACTATTTGTTTTTTTATCATCCATAACTTTATCTCCATTTAACATCATGAAATATTAAAGTACAAATTCTTTCACATTATTAAGTCTTTTTGTATAACCAGTTCTTTGGCTGGGATTCAGCCCATAACGATGCGGACGCTCTTTTATATAGCGCGCATCGCCTAAAATTTGCCGTGCTGTTCTTTTGGTTTGTTCCGAAACATCACGATATAAAATGCCGCTTCTTTCAATATATTCTGCGGCGTTGAGCGCCAAAGCAGCGCCTTTGGCTCGCATGTCGGCTCCCAGCTTTCCGTGTTTCCCGTTCATGGCACGAAACGAGATTTCCTTAATAAGCGACAATACTTTGGCTTCTTCGCCATTGTGTTGGGCTGTTGCGTTAAGTTCTTTTTTCATATCCCGAGAAAGGCCGGCATAAATACCTTCGTCTCTAAGGCTGTTCAGCCATATATCTAAAAGCGCCGCCGGTTCAGTCTGTGAAGCCGATGGCGCAATCTCCTCAGGAGCGGCATCGCTATAGTGACTATATTCATGCGTTTGCGTCTCGACACTAAGGCTATCGGATTCTGTATGTTCCGTCACATGAACAGCTTTTTCTTCTTTTGTTGCCTCCGGTTCGACGAGCGTAACCACAGCTTCGCTGTCTGACGGCTTATCTGCCCCCTTTTCTTGTGGTTCTGGAAATAAGGGCTCATCGCTTTCGATATAAATCTCGTGATGCGTCTGATTGCCTTCACGATCTGGGGTGCCTTGTATGGATAGGATTTGGATTGTTTTCTTAATGAACGGGATAGATGTTCGGAAAGTTTCTTGTCCAGTCTTTGCCACATAGCCCACCTCCTTGGCAACGAGCCCCTGACTGTCTATGTCGTTCAGAGGTTTCGCCTGTCCTGTAACCAAGGATGCCGCGAAAACAAATGCCGCGACTCCGGCGATGGCCAGTTCTTTATATGCTCCCTGCACAATCATCGATAAACGGGGACGACGCTTCAAGCATTCTTGAAGCCGATCACCGGCCCATTCTGTTTTTTCCCGCACGACCTCTTGAGCCGCGCGCATGAAACCCCGCATCAGATTCAATCTGGTGTTATGATCCGATGGTTCGAGCGACGCATAATGAACGCACCTGTCCACGAAGGACAAAGACGCTAAATCTCGCTTATTTCTAGACCTGTAATATACCGGCCAATATGCATCCTTTAGCGCTTTGACAACCGGCGCCAGCTTGCGGCTCTCCTCTTCTTTTTTAGAGCTCATCGCGCCAATGACTTTTTGGATATTAAGAGCTACGTCGTTAAGTATTACGTGCTCCATTTGCGCGCTTTTACGCATCGTGCGTTCCGACGTTTCCACCTTGGCGCACTCAACTATTGAGCCGACAAGCTCATCGAATACAGGCTTTGCATTACGTGGGATCGCGATGTTGTGCTCTTTGAACGCATTGTCGATGCGCGCGCCGATGAGATACATCAAGTCTTTGGGAGACCCGTTAAGGCCCTCTTCCAGTTTTTTTTCTATATCCTGACTGATCTCGGTTTGGCGAGCGATGTCTTTAGCAACAAGAAGCTTTCGCTCCTCTTCCGTAAGCTGTGCGGAGCTGTAGTCCGTGGCCCATTTTCTTGGGGCAGCTGGGTGACTGTCGCCACCTCGAGCGTTCATAGCAATCCACCGTAAAATATTTGTTGCTGTTATATATTCTTAATATGAGCGTAATATTTGCACGCTTTTAAACATCGCGCAATACTTTCAAGAGGTCATTTTTATGGTTAATTTGTCGAGAAAAATATAGGGCGCTTCGCTTAACGCATTAGTTTATCGCAGCGCGAGCAAGCCTATCAACGCGTTCGTTGTCAGGATGCCCGTTGTGCCCCCGCACCCAGTGATATTCTACCTGATGACGCATGGCGGCGGCTTCAAGGCGTTGCCATAGATCGACGTTCTTAACGGGCTTTTTATCGGCGGTTTTCCAGCCGTTCTTTTTCCACTTCGGCAGCCATTGCGTGATGCCGTTTTTCACGTATTCGCTGTCGGTCGTCAAACGGACGCGCGAAGGCTGCTTGAGCGCTTCCAGCGCCATGATCACCGCCATCATTTCCATGCGATTGTTGGTCGTGGGGTTTTCGCCGCCTGACAGCTCTTTTTCGACTCCCTTATAACGCAAGAGCACCCCCCAACCGCCCGGCCCCGGGTTTCCGCTGCACGCGCCGTCGGTGAAAATTTCGATTATGTCGCCTTTTATAGTCATGCGACGGATTTAAAGGGTTTTCGGCAAACTTCAAATACTCTTTTTGTGCCGGTTCTGTTACATCTCATATTATCTCGCGATTCCTAAAAGAATGCACTTTATGAACATTCTCTTCATCACCTCGAACCGCGTCGGCGACGCCGTGTTGACCACGGGCCTTTTGGCTTGGCTTGAGGCGCGTTATACGGACGCGCGATTCACGATTGCCTGCGGTCCTGTAGCGAAGGACCTGTTTCGCGCCGTGCCAAGGCTGGATCGCGTGATCGTCTTAAAAAAGAAAAAGTGGAACGGGCATTGGCTGGAGTTATGGCGCCTGTGCTCAGGCGCACGCTGGGATCTCATCGTCGATATGCGAAACAGCGTCGTATCGCGCTTGCTGCGCACCAAGCGGCGCGCCTACCCCCCCGCGCATTATACGGGACGGCACAAGGTGATCGACAATGCGGCGGCTCTGGGTGTCGATCCGCCCCCGCCTCCCTTTATCTGGACGGACAAGAGGGCGGAAAAGGAAGCGGAGCGTCTAGTGCCGGAAGCTCGCATGGTTCTTGCCCTTGGCCCATCGGCAAATTGGCCCGCCAAGCAATGGCCTGCGGAAAAATATGCGCGGCTTGGTCGTTTGCTGACCTCGCGCGAAGGCCCTATGCCCGCCACAAAAATTCTGATCGTCGCCGCGCCGCATGAACGCGAACAGATCAAGGCCATGTTTGAAGGGTTGCCTTCGTCGCAAATCATTGACGCCATCGGGCATGACTTGCTGACCGTCGCCGCTTGTTTACGGCGTTGCCGCCTTTTCGTCGGTAATGACTCGGGCTTGATGCACATCGCCGCCGCTATGCGCGTGCCCACGCTGGGCTTGTTCGGGCCTGGATATCCGGCCATCTATGGGCCGTGGGGCGACCACACGGCCTATGTCCGTACGCCGGAGAAAGCCGAAGAGCTTTTGGCGCGCATCGATAAGACTGCAAACAACACGCCGAACCTTATGCAAAGCCTGACCTTAGAAGCCGCCTATCAGGCCGCGACAGGGCTTTTGAACACAAACGAGGCGTAAGCTTTCCGCTCCTTACTCCCCCGCCAAACTCCTGATCAGATCGCCCAGAGTGTCCGCCGTGCCGTCGCCCTCATGATCAGCCACAGGCATCGAATCGTAATCGTCACGCATACGGACATCAGGAATGCTTTGCAGCAAGTCGCGCGGCGGCAAGGACGCGTGGATATCCGCCATATAATCCCGCCATATGACTGCGGGAATGCTGCCGCCGGTCACTTTCTTCATAGGCGTGTTGTCGTCGTTGCCGAGCCAGACTCCCGTAACGTAGTCCGCCGTAAAACCGACAAACCATGCGTCGTGATACGACGAACTCGTGCCTGTCTTGCCGGCGACCGGCCTGTCAAGAGCCGCGCGGCGTCCCGTGCCGTATTGAATGACCGACCTCATCATATCCACAAGCATGGACACGGCGTTAGGGTTCACGTTGACCGGCATGTTCATATCGGAACGGCGGTAAATGATCTGGCCGTCACGATTCCTGATTTCCTTGATCGCATAGGGGGCCACTACCCGTCCAGCGCCCGCGATCGTGGCATAAACGCCCGTCAATTCGATGAGCGAAACCGTGTTCGTCCCAAGCGCAAGGCTTAAATCGGGCGATAACGGCGATGTCACGCCAAGAGCTCTTGCCGTCTCGACAACCTTTGAAACGCCGATCTGCTGCGCTATGCGAACCGCCACGGTATTGATCGAATGCGCGAGCGCGTCGCGGGCCGTGACCTGTCCTCTGTATTCGCTGTCATAGTTTTCAGGCGACCACTTGCCGATCCTTATGGGCGCGTCCTCAAAGACGTCGTCCGGATACAAGCCGCGCTCGATGGCGGCCAGATAAACGATGGGCTTGAACGCCGAGCCCGGCTGACGACGCGCCTGGGTCGCACGATTGAATTGGCTCTCGCCGTAGTCGCGACCGCCGACCATGGCGCGAACGGCCCCGTCCGGAGACAGCGTCACAATGGCTCCCTGCGAAACGTTGCTTTTCGATTCTGACGCCAACGCATCGTCCAGACGGCTTTCCGCCGCTCTTTGCATGCCGAGGTCAAGGGTCGTGTGAATAACGATATCCTGCGGCGCGTTAGCCAGCAAGCCGTTGACCTGATCGGTGATCCAATCCGCGAAGTAACGGGCATCGCCCGAAGTGCCGGGCTTGCGGCGCGGCACAGGAACGTTTTCCTGAGACGCTCTCAAATCGGCCTCGGTAATATATCCCTCGTCGCGCATGGCGGCCAGAACCGTTTTAGCGCGCTCCATGGCTTGAGCCGGATCGCGGTTGGGGGAATAACGCGACGGCGCGCGCAACAAGCCCACCAGAATGGCGGATTCACGCAAGGTCAGGCCGCTGACGGGTTTGTTGAAGTAGGCCTCGGCCGCGGCATCGACGCCGTAAGCCCCTGAACCGAAGTAAACGCGGTTCAGGTACGCCGAAAGTATCTGGTCTTTCGAGTACGTGCGCTCAAGCTGCAGGGCTAGTAGAACTTCCTGAACCTTGCGGCGAAAAGTTCGTTCAGGGGTTAGAAAAAGGTTCTTCGCCAACTGCTGCGTGATGGTTGATCCGCCCTGAACCACCCGCCTCGCCATCGCGTTTTCAACCGTCGCGCGAAGCACGCCGACGACATCAATGCCGAAATGACTGTAAAAACGCCGGTCTTCTATGGCCAACAGGGCCTGTATCAAATGATTGGGAACTTCGTTGACACGCACATGTTTTCCATACAAATCGCCATAACGAACCAGCACGTTCCCGTTGTCGGCCAGAATAGTTACCGACGGCCTGCGTTGAGGCTGGGTGACCTGCCGAATATCGGGCATATCGTGCGCGTAGAACGCGACGACTAAAGCCAACAAAACCCCGCCCCAGATCGCCGTCAGCAATCCGGCCTTAAAAAGCCATCCTAGAAATCTGCTCAGGCCTGAAGAGCCGCCGCTACCACCTCTCCTGCGGCGACGGCCCTTTGGCGGGGGACGGCGGGATGAAGGTGGAGGCGGCGGCCTCAAAGGATTGCGTCGGGGAGTCTTCATGATAGCAGAGCTGTTGATCCGGAAGGAAGGAAGCCTGATGATATAGCCGAAATTAGGGCAAAAGCAGAAGATGAGGGAGGATAGGCGGACCAGTTCGTCGCTGCCCCCAGCTTAAAACACTTTCCCGTTTGCGTTTAGCTGCCAGAATCATTAATATTTCATTACACTGCCCTGCCTTTCCCGTCCCCATTTATGTAAGGAGTAGCCCATGGATACGCTTGATGAAAACGAGCTCAAGAAAAACGTCAAGGATAAAGACACTTGGCTTCGTTTCGTTTATTTGATCGTTTTCGGCATCGTGTTCGTCGTATCCGTCTACATGACCTTTCTGGGATCGCTACTCCAGTTTCTGGCAAAACTTTTCAGTGGGGGATCATTGTCCTTTTTGTCGGAATTCGGTGACAACTTGGCAACATATCAAGCTCAGGTCACAAGGTTCCTGATGTTCGCGTCGGATGAAAAACCCTTCCCGTTCGCTGCTTTTCCTTCGAAAAACAAGGATAAAGAGGGTTAAGGACAACTTGCCGCACATCTTTTGCATCATGAAAGCATAGTTTGCTTTCATGTCCGGAAAGCGCTATGTAAACGCTCATTATAAGATTCTTGGTTTAGAGTGTTTACGCGCACGTGACAACGTTTGCTGACTTGGGTTTAGGTCCCGGCGTCCTGAGGGCTGTTCAGGATGCGGGCTATGAGACGCCAACCCCCATACAAAAACAAGCCATACCGTACATCCTTCAAATGCGGGATGTGCTTGGCTGTGCCCAAACCGGAACAGGCAAAACGGCCGGCTTTACTCTCCCGATGATCGAGGTTTTGGCAGGAGGCCGCGCCCGCGCGCGCATGCCGCGCTCGTTGATACTTGAGCCGACGCGCGAACTCGCGACGCAAGTTGCGGAAAGCTTCAACACGTACGGCAAACACCACCCGCAACTGAGCAAAGCACTGCTCATTGGCGGCGAGAATATGGACCCACAGATTAAGCTTTTGGATCGCGGCGTGGATGTGTTGATCGCGACGCCCGGCCGCATGATCGATTTGTTCGAGCGCGGCAAGATCCTGCTGAGCGACATCAAGATTTTCGTGATCGACGAAGCGGATCGTATGCTCGATATGGGGTTCATCCCCGACATAGAAAAAATCGCCAGCTTGCTTCCTCCTCTCCGCCAAACGCTGTTCTTCTCGGCGACGATGCCGCCGGAAATCCGTAAGCTGGCCGATAGATTCCTCAACAACCCAAAAACGGTTTCCGTAGCGCCGCCAGCGACGACCGCCGACAACATTAAGCAGGTTTTTATCGACCTGCCGACGGACAACGATTGGCAAAAACGCGAGGCTCTCCGGCTTCTCTTGCGTCGCGAAAACGTCCAAAACGCCTTTATCTTTTGCAACCGCAAACGCGATGTCGCCATGTTGCAAAAATCGCTGGCGCGTCACGGATTCAACATTGGCGCGCTTCACGGCGACATGGATCAATCGTCGCGCACCGAAACGCTCGACGCGTTCAGAAACGGCAGCATCATGCTGCTCGCGTGCAGCGATGTGGCCGCGCGAGGGCTGGACGTTGCGGACGTAAGTCATGTGTTCAATTTCGATGTGCCGTTCAATGCGGAAGACTATGTGCATAGGATCGGACGCACCGGACGCGCCGGCAAAACAGGAACGGCCTACACCTTGGTGACTCCGGACGACGCCAAGCTTGTCGGCGCGATAGAAGCCTTGATAAAAATGAACATCGCACGGGAAACGATCTCCGACTTGCCGGCGCCTACGTCTTTCGGCCGCAGCCAAAAAAGGGGATCTTCCGACAACCGGAAGTTCAGGGACAAACCGAATCGACGGCCCGCCGGAAAAACGGCTCCCCCACGAAATGACGGCAATGCGCCCATGTCGCATGAACCGAAGGCCGAAAAGAAAAACCATCAAAAGCGCGATTCTCGCAAGAAGGAATCTGCCCCTCAAAAGACTGTTCATGAGAAAAAGGGCAAACCTGACTTAGGCCATCGCGGCCCTGTCGGCTTCGGCGACAACCTGCCCGCTTTTCTGCTCAATCCGGCGCGGCCGCACAGACGCCAAGCCTGAAACATCAAGAGCCGCGCCTCCCGTACCTATAAGTCGCTAAAGACGGTCCATAGACTCGCGCAGCATCCGTGCGTTCTTAAGCATTTGTTAGTTTAGGACTAATTATGTCAGTAAGGACGTTGCGGTGATCATCCGACTATGGCAAGCCTATTGATCCATGCCTTATGCAATGCCTGAAATACGTTTAAAGCTTTTCAAGCTGTTAGCCGCCCTGTGTTTGGCGCTTGTGCCCGTGCATGCCTCGGGGCCGGTCCGTGCGCAGGAAGAACCTGCCCTTGTCCAGGCCGAAAAGATGGCCTACAGCCAGCAAACCAACGTCATCGTTGCAAAGGGCAATGTCGAAGTCGCCTATGGCGAGCATGTGCTTCATGCCGACCGGATCGTTTACGACCTGAACAAAAACGTCGTACGCGCCGAAGGCAATGTTTCTGTTCTTCAGCCTTCGGGCGAGGTTATATTCGCCGATCAAGCCGAAATCACGGGCGATATGAAACAGGGATTCGTCGATAGGGTTCGTGTGCTCTTCCCCGACAACTCTCGCCTTGCCGCTCAGGGCGCCGAACGTTACGAGGGGCGTTACCTTATCGCGGAACGCGGCGTCTATTCGGCTTGCGACCTTTGCAAAGACGATCCGGAAAAACCGCCCATATGGCAAATGAAGGCGGCGCGCGTCACTCACGACAGCGAAGACAAGCAGGTTATCTATCGTGACGCGACTATAGAAATGGCAGGCATCCCCGTTTTCTATACGCCTTATTTCTCACATCCCGATCCGACCGTGCAACGCCGTCAGGGCCTTCTTTCGCCGAGCGGCGGCTACAACCAATATCTTGGAGCCTTTGTGCGCCTGCCTTATTATTTCGACATTGCGCCCAACAGCGACGCCGTCGTCATGCCCGTTTTCAGCCAGGAGGACAAGGCGCAGTTGACGGCGCAATGGAGACATCGCTTCACGCAAGGAAGGATGCAATGGGACGGAAGCTTCACCCACACCGATCTTGTCGATGAATTCGGCGTTGATCAAGGCAAGCAATGGCGCGGACATCTTTTCGGATCTTCGTTGTTTAATATGTCCCGCGAATGGCGAGGCGGCACGAACGTCGCTTTTTCATCTGACAAGAGCTATCTGCGCCGTTACAACATTTCCTCCGACGACGTTCTGGTCAACCGAGGTTTTTTGGAAGGCTTTAGCGCCCGCGAGTACGCCGTCGCCAACATTTACTACTTTCAAGACCTCCGGCCTGGCATAAGGCCGTCGGAACCTCTGGTCGCGCCCGAAATACGCTATACGGCTCTGGGGGAACCGGGAAAAACGCTCGGCGGCCGCTGGTCCTTTGACACGGGGCTTCTTGTTACGACCCGTAAGCGCGATATCAATCCCGCCAAACAAGGCCCCGATACACGACGACTTGATCTGGCTGCGGGTTGGGAAAGGCGTTTCGTCTCCTCGACGGGCTTGCTGACCAGCGTTGGCGGGCAAGCCCGCATCGACAGCTACTGGGCCGGAAATATGCCTGACGCGGAAAAGCCCATCGGCTCAGGTTTTTCCGATGTTTTCGATGTTCGGCAGTTCGCGCAAGCCAACATCAACGCGCGCTATCCTCTCGCGCGTCAAGGCGAAGGGTATCAACAACTCGTTGAACCGATTATTCTGCTCTCCCTCGCGCCGCATGTAAGCAATCGCGAAAACCTTCCCAACGAAGACAGTCTTGACGTGGAGTTTGACGAAACCAATCTCTTTTCGGCCAACAGGTTTTCCGGCATCGACCGTCTGGAAGGCGGAATTCGCATGGCCTACGGCCTACGCCATACCTTGGTCGGGGAAAACGGCGCCCGCATGGAAATGCTTGGCGGCCAAATATACCGCCTGAAAAAGAACGAAGGCTTTCCCGCAGAGTCCGGTTTGCGGGACCGTTTCTCCGATTTTGTAGGACGCATGGAACTCGCGCCCGCGCTCTGGCTCGACATGATGTACGGCTTCAGGCTCGATAAGGATCAACTGTCTTTGCAAAGGCAAGAAACTCAGGCCTCCTTCGGCGTTCCGGAGTTCCGTCCCTTTATAAACTACCTTACCACCAACCAGACGCAGGCCACCACGGGCATCACCGAACGCGTGGAGGAAGCGACAGCGGGATTCACGTCGTCGTTCGCGAAATACTATTCTTTGAAGGCATCGCACAGCCATTCGTTCCTTCCGGACGCAGGGCCTCGCGTGACAGCGCTTCGGCTTGCCTATCAGGACGAGTGTTTTCAGATCGGCATCACGGGACAACGCGACCGTACGAACCGTGCCGATATCGAAACCGGCACGTCCGTCATGTTCCACTTCTATCTGAAAAACATCGGCGGCATTCATACGGATTCCGTGGACAACGGAGCGTTCAGAACGCCCGGGCTTGCATCGCGCTGACCCGTTCCTTGTTCCGCACGTTCAGGAAACCCTTCCCTGAAATACTCTCTCAAGTGCCTGACCAAAGTCGGAAACGACCGTTACGTTATCCGGCGCCGATACGTTTTTTTCTTCCGTCATCCAGAGGCAGGTGCCGATGCCGGCCATCAATGCCGCGCGCATGTCGCGTTCGCGATCCCCGATCATGACCGAACGCGATGGATCAAGCTGAAGCTTTTGCGCCGCTTCTAAAACCATGCCCGGGTTGGGTTTTCGCCAGAAACTTTGCCTTTTATATTCGGGCAACCTGGCCTCTTCGTATGCGAAGCATGCAAGAACAAGATCGACAAAAACGCCTTCCTGTCGAAAGCCCTCGAGCATCCATGCCGTAAGATCGTTGTATTCGTCTTCAGTGTACAGCCCTTGAGCCACGCCGGATTGATTGGTCACAATGGCCAAACGGTACCCGTGGTCCTGCATTTCGCGCAAAAACGGGAACAACCCGATCTTGAACACAAAGTTCTCGCGTTTGCCCACATAACCGAATTCGACGTTGACAACACCGTCTCTGTCCAGCAAAAGCCCGCGCCTTTTCATGCCTTTTTCTCTCCCGTCTGATGAAACCGGTAACAGAAAAGCGCTTTCGGGGCCAAGCCTTTTCTGATAAATAATCAAGGCATCCGCATCTATCCATGTCATGGTATCTCCTATGAAACACCTTTGGATTATCTGCCTGACCTTTTTGATTGGAGCTTTTTCGATGAACGCTGAAGCGGCAAAACCTGTTCTTGACCCTGAAAACACGCTTTACCTCGATCTTCCAGATGGCCGCGTTGCTATCCAAATGCGGCCCGATTTGGCGCCCAAGCATGTCCAGCGCATCAAGGAGCTGGTGCGGCAAGGGTTTTACGACGGGTTGACCTTTCATCGCGTCATCCCCGGATTCATGGCGCAGACAGGCGACCCAAGAGGCGATGGAACGGGCGGGTCAGGACAGCGTTTGGCGGCCGAGTTCAGCAAATCGCCGCATGTCCGCGGCACCGTCTCTATGGCGCGCGCAAACGATCCGGATTCCGGCGACAGCCAGTTCTTTATCTGCTTTGACACAGCCTCCTATCTGGATGGGCAATACACGGTCTGGGGACAGGTCGTTTCGGGCATGGAGTTCGTCGATAAAATCAAGGCCGGATCGCCCCTGAACAACGGCAAAGTGTCCGACCCCACAAAAATAACGCGTTTGATCGTCGCGGCCGACGAGAAAAAATAAGAGGGTATGGGCGCGCCCGTTCATATCGTCGGCGGCGGACTAGCCGGCAGCGAAGCGGCATGGCAGGTCGCCGAATCGGGTCTTCCGGTCATCCTTTATGAAATGCGGCCCGCAAGAACGACGGAAGCCCACCAGACGGACAAATTGGGCGAGCTGGTCTGCTCCAACTCATTGCGTTCGGACGATAGCGACTATAACGCCGTGGGCTTGATGCATGACGAACTCAGAAAATGCCGTTCGCTCGTCATGCGATGCGCCGACGAACACAAGGTCGCGGCGGGAGGCGCTCTTGCGGTCGATCGCGAATCCTTCGCCTCAGCCGTTACGGAAGCGCTGAAAAACCACCCGCGTGTCATCATCCGCCGCGAAGAAATTCCGTCCATCGACGTCTTTACGGACAGCGATTCCGTTATCGTCGCGACAGGCCCCCTGACATCGACTGCTCTCGCGGATTCTGTTCGCGCCGTAACGGGGGAGGACTCGCTGCATTTCTTCGACGCGATCGCCCCCATCGTCGAACGCGAAAGCATCGATATGAGCAAGGCGTGGATGCAATCCCGCTATGATAAAGGCGACGGAGCGGATTACATCAACTGCGCCCTTGACGCCGAGCAGTACGCGTCTTTCCTTCAGGCCCTTCTGTCTGCTGAAAAAAAAGATTTCAAGGAGTGGGAGACCAACACGCCTTATTTCGAGGGTTGCCTGCCCATCGAGGTCATGGCGGCGCGCGGCAAAGACACGTTGCGGTATGGCCCCATGAAACCCGTAGGATTGACGAATCCCCACATCGGCAAAAGACCCTATGCCGTCGTTCAGCTAAGACAGGATAACGCCCTTGGAACCTTATGGAATATTGTAGGTTTTCAGACAAAACTCGCCTACGGTGAGCAAGAATGCGTGTTCCGCATGATTCCGGGATTGGAAAAGGCGCGTTTTGCGCGCCTTGGCGGCCTGCACAGAAACACTTTTATCAAAAGCCCTCTGCTTCTCGATAGTCATCTGCGGCTAAAAATGCGGCCAAACATCCGTTTCGCAGGGCAAATTACTGGCGTTGAGGGATATGTGGAATCGACGGCCATTGGCCTGCTTGCTGGGCTTTTTATGGCGGCTGATGAAAATGGAACGGCCATTCCGCGCCCGCCGCTCACCACGGCCATGGGAGCTCTCTTGAACCACATCACGGGCGGAGCCACGGTCGATACCTTTCAGCCTATGAACGTCACCTTCGGGCTGTTCCCGCCCATTGACACGCGCCGGGGCGGACGCGAAAGAAAGTACGCCTACACACAACGAGCCAAAACGGATTTTCAGGAATGGCTGAATGCTATAGGCTCGCGCTCCAACGCCACCTAAAAGCCGGATTCGCCGCCATGGCAGAAATCGACTCCCGCCGCCTCGCAAGCCGGTTACGGATTTTTAAAGACCGCCAAATGTACGCGGTTGCGGCTTTGGTGTTTTTTGTCGCCTTGGCCCTAAGGCTCGTTTTTGTCGCGCAGTGGCACCAAACGCCGCTTAGCGCTTTTCCGTTGCTCGACGCCAACGCCTATCATCAATGGGCGATCAAGATCGCTCGCGGAGATATTTTTCATGACAACGCTTTTTACCAATCGCCGCTTTACCCCTATCTTCTCGGAACGCTCTACGCCTTGTTCGGAGAGAACGCCGTTCTTGGATCGATCGTTAACGCGATCTTCAATGCCCTGACCTGTTCGCTTTTATCGCTTGTCGCCTACCGCTGCTTCGGGCTTTCCGCGTCTGTCTTCACGGGTTTTTTCGCCTCCTTCTACCGTCCTTATGTCTTTTTTTCGGCTCCGCTCCTGAAGGAGTCCCTCGGGTTATTCTTGCTGGCCGTCTTCATGCTGCTAACGTTGCAAACTCTGCAACGGGGGAAGCTGAAATCCTTTTTTCTTGTTGGCCTGACTCTCGGCCTTGCCACGCTTGTGCGCGGCAATGTCCTTCTTTTGGGTGCCGCTTTTCTCATCTTCGCCTATCAAGGGTTCTCAAAAAACGCCTTGCAAAAATACGGCGTTTTTCTGGTCGGCATCTTCCTTGCGATTGCTCCCGCGACGTTGCACAACGCCGTGGTTAGCAAAGATTTTGTGCCCATAACCTATAATGGCGGATTCAACTTCTATATCGGCAACTCCCCGTTTTCCATCGGGGAAGCGACGTATCCTCCCGGGATTTCGACGGATCCGCTGACAGGCGAAGAAGGCGATACCAAAGCCTTGGCGGAAAAGGCATTGGGTAGACCCTTAAAGCCTTCGGAAATATCGGACTATTGGTTCCGTATGGGGTTGGATTCCATCAGTCACAACTTGCCGCTCGCGTTTATACGGATCGTCAACAAATTATGGCTGACCATCGACGATAGCGAGCACGGCGACAACTACAACATAGCCTTTACCGCCAAGCATTTTGATACGCTGCTGCGCTGGCCTATGCCCGGCTTCTCTATCGCGCTTTTTTGCACCGTTTTCGCCGCTACCGGCATGGAGCGCGAAAAGCGACGGCCTGTCGCCGTCCTGTTGGCCTTCGCCCTTGTTTATGTGCTTTCCATAATTCCATTCTATGTAACCGACCGTTACCGTTTGCCGCTCACCGTTTTTATCTTTCCTCTGACCGGCGCGTTCATTCCCGTGGGTTACAAGTTGATCCGCGACATGAACCTCCGCCGTCTTTTTCCTGCCACCGTTATTGCGATGTTTTTTTTATGGGCAGGCAATGTCCTTGTTTACGGGTCGCTGGAGAGCGATGCGAAACAATGGGGGCTTTTGGCGCATGTGGCCAAAGACGCCGGAAAATATGAAGACGCTATTTTATACCTCGAAAAGGGGATGTCCCTTGCGCCGCACAGCCTAAATCCGGAAACCTATTTGGTGGGCGTTCAGTCGGCCGAAAAGCTCTGCGACAGCGTGCGCGCCGCGAATTATATGGACCATATTTTGCGGCGACAGGCCACGCGTTGAGGATTACCTGATGCGGGTCACGTCCTCGGAGGGGTGCGAGGCCGGAACAGCGACGCGCGTGCGCCGCTCTCTCACGACGCTTAATATGCTTTCCAAGCCGTCCAGTTCGACCAGCATGCTGTTGGCGCTCGGCCAGTCCTGCGTGCGCAAGGCCTGCATTAAGCGCTTGATCCCATCTTGCATGGACAAACAGGCTTTCTGCGCCACGCGATCGCATTGAGCAGCTTCGGACGCCCCCTCCAAAGCAACCCTCAACTCGTCGATCAAGGGATTGTGTCCGGCGACGCCTTGCATTTCCTTTTGGTGAAGGGCGATCCAATAACGTCCGCGGCTTACGGGATCACGCAGGATTTCATAGGCCAATTCGATGACCTCAAGCTGTTTCGCCGCATGTCCCCTTTCGCCCATGCCGCGAACGGAAAATCGATCGGGATCCAAAGTTTTTTTCATGGCCTTGTATTGGCGCTCAAGGATATCGTTATCGACATCTATGCGCCTTTCGAGGCCCAGACGCGTAAAATGATCGATATCCCTTACAGGCTGGACGGTTCCGCAGGAATGGCAAAAAAGCGAGCGCATGGATAAACCGCGCTGGCACAGCCAACAGCTCGCCGCGCCATGTTGATCTTCGGGCGAATTGGTAAACTCAATAACATTGCTCATCGAACGCCTTCGGATTCATTTGTATTGCAAACTTGGCTCCACAGCAAACCACCATAGGACTATACATAAAATCCCAAGGATTTGCGAAAATTTTGGCGAACAGCCGAATCAGCCAAGTCGAAAACTTATCCCCTTTTGGGGGGAGATTATCCCCCTCATCCCTAGAAGCAAGTGACCGCCTCAGGCGGTATAGAGGAACCGGCCTCAACTTTGCGGGGATCGTCTTTTCCCGACGTGGGCAGGGTATCGCCTCCCTTCGATACGTCTCGACCGCCAAATCCCTCTTTGTCGTTGGCCGGCGTAATGCACAACGCACAAGTATCAACGTCAGCCAAGGATATGGTGCTCAGATACCCGTTGATTTCGTCGCCTATGGCCTGCCACAACAAGTCAGTGAGTTGCCGCCCGCTTGCTTCATCAGGATTATCTATGCTTATGCGTGGCTGATGATCGTCCACGGCTGCGACAATCTGAGCAACCGTGATCTCATTGCCTGGCCTCGCCAGCATATAACCGCCCCCAGGTCCTCGTACGCTTTTCACCAATCCCTCGGCTTTAAGCATGGCGATCAATTGCTCTAAATAGGAAAGAGATATATCCTGCCTCTGGGCAATTTCCGCCAGAGGAACTGGGGTTATTGGCTTTCCGCGTCCACGCCTCGCCAAATCAACCATGGCCATTACGGCATGTCGCCCTTTCGTGCTGATGCGCATGGTTTGTCCCTCCTTAGTAAGTATTGCGTTATTTGTCGTACTTTTTTGGTGCTATTAATCTAACTCAACTTAGGGTCTTTGTGAAGAAAATTCAGCCATATTCCATGTTTTACAAAGGGTTAAAAAGTTAACCGGCTCATAAGATTAAATTTATGCCTTGAAATTCCAATGCCGGTTCGTGCTAGTATCGAATCATCCGACAGAATGGCGCGGATGCGATCTGTAATTTGTTTATATTTCGTTAACACCGCAGCCAGATTAGGCGGCGTAAAAAACCGCAAAAAAAGGTTAACACACATGCCTGAAGTTTTGTTTGCTGGCCCCGCGGGGCGTTTGGAAGGCCGCTACACTCCGGGAAAATCTCCAACGGCCCCTATAGCGCTTGTCCTGCACCCCCACCCTCAGCATGGCGGCACCATGAACAACAAGGTGGTGTTCGGTCTCTATAGCTCGTTTGCGGAGCGCGATTTTTCCACTCTGCGCTTCAACTTTCGTGGGGTAGGCCGCAGTCAGGGTTCCTATGATCGGGGCGAAGGCGAATTGAGCGATGCGGCTGCCGCGCTTGATTGGCTGCAAACGATCAATCCCAACGCGCGCAGCGTATGGGTGGCAGGGTTTTCGTTCGGCGCGTGGATCGGCATGCAACTTCTTATGCGCCGCCCCGAAATTGAATCGTTCATATCCGTTGCGCCTCCGGCGAACATGCTTGATTTCAGCTTTCTTGCGCCATGTCCTTCCTCAGGGATGATTATCCATGGCGAATCCGACGAGATCGTGCCCGAGCCTTTTGTCGCGAAGCTCGTCAACAAGCTGATGCACCAGCGCGGGATCCATATCGACTACCGTGTTATCCCGGGCGCAAGCCACTTTTTCGGCAGTCATCTGGATATCCTCCTCGATCATGCGGAAGAATATCTGGACACCGCAATCCATCAACGCCCCATACACATGGCGATGGTGGGGTGAGCGAAACTGGCGTTTATACAATATTTGAAAAAATGAATCTTGGTTCGTATGAATGCGGGTTAAAGTGCGCCAACAGCGGCTTTTTCTTCTTCTTCCGCCTCGTAATACGCCCCGCCCGTCATCGGGATCGGAACACCTGTCGTGCCGGGGACGCTGAGCGGCAAGCCGAGCTTCGAGCGGACCGCAAGATAGGCGAAAGCTTCGGCTTCCATGGCGTCCCCGTTCCAGCCGAGAACATCGACAAGTTCCACGGACAAGCCCGTCTTTTCGGCGATCCACGTGCGCATGGTCGCGTTATGACGGCCCCCGCCCGTAAGATAGAGTTTGCGGGATTTGAGCGGCAATTGGCGCAAGCCTTCGGCAATCGCCAGCACCGACATCATCGTGAGCGTCGCCACGCCATCGAGCGTGTTCAGGTGTTCGGGCACATATTCCTTGAACGTGTCCCGATCCAGTGACTTCGGCGGCTTTTTTCTGAAATAAGAATGCTCCAGAAAACGTTGGACATGACCATCGTCCACACGGCCTTGCGCAGCGAGTTCACCGTCTTTGTCATACGTCCGGCCCATATGCTTCCAAACCCAATCGTCGATCAGCGCGTTGCCCGGCCCCATGTCAAAGGCGATCAAATCGTCGTCGCTGTCCCCGCCGATCCACGTTATGTTCGACACACCACCAATATTGATGATAGCGACCGGCTTTTCGATGTTCGTAACTAAAGCCCGATGATAAAGCGGCACAAGCGGCGCGCCTTGTCCACCGGCTTTGACGTCCGCCGACCTGAAGTCGCACACGACCGGCAACGCCGTCCGTTCCGCCAACAGTTCGCCATCGCCGATCTGGATAGTGATGCCTTCAGCAGGACGGTGATATATCGTTTGGCCGTGGAAGCCTATCAGGTCGATATCATCAGGCGACCAATAAAACTGGTCGAGAAAATGATTCACGACCAGCGCATGAATCTCGGTCATCTCGCGTTCGGCAAGAGCGACCTCGAGATCGTCCGTTCCTTCGCGTTTGCCGAAACATGCGCGTAACCGCTCCCGAAATTCAGGAAGAAGGCTTTCCGAAGAAAAGCCCAAAGGACGCACATAATCCCGCCCATCCGTCTCGATCAACGCGACGTCAATAGCGTCAAGCGACGTGCCGCTCATCAGCCCAAGGGCGCGGAAACGCTGGAAAGACATACAAAACTCGTTTGATTTATAAAGGCTTTCGCTCCAACAGGTCTTTGGTTAGTATAGCAGCCTAACCGATACCATTCGAACACTAATTTAACTGCCAGAGCAACTGTCATGTCCACACATCTTAAATCCGATTTCCTGCGCGTCATGCAAGAACGTGGTCATATTAACCAATGCACGGATATCGAAGGGCTGGACACAGCCGCTCAAGCAGGCGTTGTCACCGCCTACATCGGCTTTGACGCCACTGCGGACAGCCTGCATATCGGCCATTTGGCCGGCATTATGATGCTGCGGCGCTTGCAGCAGACGGGCCATAGGCCCATCGTTCTTATGGGCGGCGGGACCACCAAAATCGGAGACCCCTCGGACAAGACCGGCATGCGGCAAATGTTGTCCAACGAACAAATCGCCGCCAATATCGCCAGCATCAAAACCATTTTCGCGAATTACCTGACCTTCGGGGAAGGACCAAGCGACGCCGTCATGGTCGATAACGCCGAATGGCTCGACCATCTCGAGTACATCCCCTTTTTGCGCGAGGTCGGCAGGCATTTCACGATCAACCGCATGATCGCGTTCGACTTCGTCAAGCGTCGGCTGGAACAAGAGCTGCCGCTAACGTTCCTCGAATTCAATTATATGATCATGCAAGGCTATGACTTCGCCGAACTCTACAAACGCTTCCAATGCACGTTGCAGATGGGCGGATCGGATCAATGGGGCAACATTGTCAACGGCGTCGAACTTGGCCGTCGCATGCATGACGCCCAGCTCTACGGTTTAACGACCCCGCTCATCATGACGTCATCGGGCGTCAAGATGGGCAAGACCGTGTCCGGCGCCGTTTGGCTCAAGCAAGAACGGTTAAGCTCCTACGACATGTGGCAATTCTGGCGAAACACCGAGGACGCCGACGTCGGCAGATTCCTGCGCCTCTTCACCGATATGCCGATCTCCGAAATCGAAAAGCTGAAAAAGCTTGATGGCTCGGAGATTAATGAAGCCAAAAAGATTTTGGCCAATCTTGCCACGGCCATGTGCCACGGCGAAGACGCGGCGAAAAAAGCCGCCGACACGGCCAAAGCCACGTTTGAAGGCGGCGGCATGGGAGCGGAGTTGCCCGTTTACGCAATTCCCAAAGGCGGTGCGCCAAGCGTTGTCGATGTTATCGTGGCCCTTGGTTTCGCGACGTCAAAGGGCGAGGCCAAACGCCTGATCGAAGGCGGCGGATTAAAGCTGAATGACAAAACCGTTTCGGATATCACGGCGACCGTATCGTCCGACGATCTTGGATCGGACGGTTCCGCGCGCCTGAGCGCCGGAAAGAAACGGCACGCGATATTAAAATCGGCGTAGCAACGCTCAAGACCGACAAAAAAGCCCTCCCCTTCACAGGAGAGGGCTTTTTAAAGCCGAGTAATCAAAACGGTTTACGGCTTGACCGGTCCGCGATCCTTGTTCTCCGTTGCGGCGGGCACAGGAGCCACGGACGGATCGGCTGCAGTCTGATCTTCGTCGGAAGGCAAGGACGATTGCACCTGTATGCCCATCTCCTTCAACTTGTCGACAATAACTTTTGCGTTTTTGTTGCCTTCATCAGCCAGCTTTTGCGTACCGAGCAAAAGATTCCTGAGCTGTTCCTGAAGACGCTGAGCGTCTTCAAATGACCTTTGTTGCTGTCCCTTGGCCATATTGAGCATATCGCGGTCACGCAGAATTTGCGTCGTCTGATAGCTGATGAGGAAAAAGGCAGTCACTGAGAGCAAGCTGATGGGAATCAACAAGTGGCGCAAGCTCAGATGAAAGTCGTTCGATGCTTTACTCATGATGACCTCTCGTTATTCTTCGGAAGTTGGTTTTTTTCTTGCGGGCGTTTCGGTCTTTTTATTGTCGTTCTTGTTGATTTTAATGCCCTGTGCCGCCAGAAGATCGCGAATATCTGAATCGTTGTTCTTTATGGAGGCTTCAGCCAAGGCTTGCGCCAGATTTTGGTTAAGCGGGGTTAACCGCGCCGAACTGTCAATCAAGGCCTGACGCTGGTTGATTTCCTCCTGCAGGCTGCGATTGCCGCTAATAAGCCCTGTGTCAATGACGAACAGCAGCAGCGCCAAACCGCTGAGCACTACCGATGTCCAATACATCACTTTTTCGGTCATTTTACCCTCGTCGTTATAGTTTCTGGATTTAAGCGGTAACGCCAGCGAACGCGGCGCCAAGAGTGCCGTACTGTCGCTATCATTCATCCATTTGATTCGCAAGATTTTCCTCAAGAACAAAAATTACTTGAACCGAACCTTCTCCATACCCATCTACATTAAAGAAAGGTTCATCAATAACCTTTAACATTGAAACTCTGAGGCTTTTCGGAGCTTAAGAACGCTATGACGAGAACAGGAAACCTTACCCGCGCCATTTCGCCCGACGGTTTTTACCAGTTTGGACGCGAGGATCTGGCGTACATAAAAGCCGTCACGATCAATGGAAAGCAATTTCATGCCGTATATGCGGCGGACGGAACGCCTATCATGATCGCCAACCAGCGCGAATTAGCGTTCGCTGCCGTAAGACAAAACGATCTGCAGCCAACAAGCGTGCATTAAGAGACGCGCGTCAAGTCTTCTTCATATCCTGAATAATTCGGCGCGCTTCCGCAAAGCATTCTTTTGCAGCGGGCTGAAAGTCCTGCGCGACCCACCATTTCTCTACGGACTGCAGTATTTTGCCGACGACGGGTCCGGCCTTGATTCCGAGGCTGACGATGTCGCCTCCCTGAAGAGGAAATCTTACGGGAGTCCACGAGTCCGCCACGGCCAACGCCGCGTCAAGGTCAATAATTTTTCCGGAAGCCGAAACGAGCAAAACGGCGTCGCGCACACGATCGTTGTCGAATTCATAAAGCAGGCGGCGCATCGCGGCACGGTCGGTCGAGCTGTTTATTCTTTCGCTCAATTGTTCCAAAGCCTTGAGATAAACCTCCTCGCGAATAGAAAACTTCAGCCTTCGAGCGACGCAAGCGGCCTGCCCTGAAGTTAGCGTCGCCGCCAGACGTCTGAGCGCATGCGGAAGAACGGCCCTTTCGCGTTCGATCGCCAAAAGCCTTCCAAGGCGTGGCATGTTTTCGGCTTCGGGCAAAATGTGCCGTAAGATCTCCTCTCGCTGCATCATCGTAAGCGCAAAGGAAGGATCGGGCGCGCTAAGGAGTTTGCGGATTTCCCTCCAAACCCGTTCGGAAGAGAGGCTTTCCAGCAGCGGGGCAAGCTCACGGCAAGCCGAAAGCGCCTCGGCATCCGGAACGCCTTGGTTAATCCAAGCGTAAAACCTGAAGAAACGCAGGATGCGCAGGACATCTTCGCGGATTCGCTCCTCGGCGGCGCCTATAAAGCGCACGTATCCGGATTTCAAATCCTCATAGCCGCCGAAGTAGTCAAAGACGCTCCCTTCGCTATCGGCGTATAAGGCGTTAAAGGTGAAATCGCGGCGCGAAGCGTCGGTTTCCCAGTCGTCCGTGAACGCGACCTGCGCCTTGCGCCCGAAGCTTTCGACATCCTGACGCAACGATGTGATCTCATACCCCTTATGGTCGATGACCGCCGTGATGGTGCCATGATCTATACCGGTAGGGACAGCCTTTATACCCTCCGCGTTAAGAGCCTGCATAACGGCTTGCGGAGGAATATTTGCGGCAAAATCGATGTCTTCGGGTTGGCGTCCCATCAAAACATCGCGCACCGCGCCCCCGACAACGCGGGCTTCGCCTCCCGCTCTTCGTATCGCACGCGCAATTTCGGAAACATGCGGCGACATAAGACGATTTTTCGATTCAGTGTCCAATGTTATGATTTTTCTCATATTCTGAACCATGGACTTAATAAAACCTTGTCTGTTTGTTTAATTCCGTACGCTTTTGGAAACGCAGAGCCAGCCCGTAAAAAAACACCCAAGAAACCGTTCAACCCGACCTAATGTCCCCCAAACCCATCTTTCTTGTTTGTTTTCATTATGCTAGAAGTGCATGCGCTTTAACAGCCACTTCATAAACGATGTCCGCAACATATCGCCTTTATCATCACCCCCTCGATCCGCCCTCGAGGCGCGTGCGTTTGGTACTGGGCGAAAAAGCCCTCGCATACGAAACGATCATTGAAAAGCCTTGGGAACCAAGGGACGAGTTTCTCGAACTTAACCCCATCGGCGAACTGCCTACGCTCGTTATCGAGAGCGATGGGGAAAGGGTCGTATTAAGCGATGCGACCGCGATATGCGAATATCTGGAGGACACGAGTGTCGGCATCAGCCTTCTCGGCAAAGATCCCATCATAAAAGCCGAGGTAAGGCGCCTTGTCATGTGGTTCGAGCACAAAACCTATAACGAGGTTACGTCACTTTTACTCAACGAAAAGGCGCTTAAGCGGCTTGCAGGCTCCGGACATCCCGACAGCGCGACCATTCGCGCGGCCTGCCATAATATCCACGGCCACCTTGATTACATTGGTTGGCTGGCCAATCATCGCAACTGGCTGGCGGGCGACCAGATTACTCTGGCTGATCTGGCCGCTGCGGCCCAAATCTCGGCCGTCGATTATCTGGGCGATGTTCCCTGGAACCAGCATGCCGAAGCCAAAGACTGGTATGCCCGTATAAAATCGCGGCCTTGTTTTCGCCCTCTTTTGGGCGATCATATAGCGGGTTTCATGCCGCCGCAGTATTATGCCGATCTAGACTTCTAACAAGGAGAAAGCCATGAATAAAAAAATTCTTGCCCTTATGCTGATGGCTTTGGCCGTTGCAACGCCGATGACGGCGCATGCCAACGATTTCAAACCTGACGATGTGGTCGTTTTCGACCTGACGGCGGAAGATTGGGTTACGACAAAAACGGCAAGGGTTCTCGTCAACGTGAACGCTTCCGTTTCGGGCGCCACGGCCGCCACAACGCGCTCGACTATGGTTAAGGCCTTGGATGAACTCATAAAGACGGAATGGCGCTTGATTTCATTCAATCGCGGGCAAGACGCGTCGGGCATGGAGCAATGGAACGCTTTGTACGAGGCTCGCGTTCAGGAAAACCAATTGTCAGGTCTGAACGAGCAAGCCAGAAAAGTGAGCAAGCCCGGCTTGCAAATCTCCGTCAACAACATCGACTTCAGCCCGACCCTTGACGAGAATCAGACGGCAATGTCCGGC
>CAZYPX010000016.1:0-26198 GCA_964649675.1 uncultured Rhodospirillaceae bacterium
GGACTGCGGGAGTATCTGGCGGGCTTGCGGATCAGCGTTCCGGTCACGAAACTTGCGAAGTGGAAAACCGTTATTCAGATTTTTGCCCTCGGCTTCCTGATCGTCGGCAGGCATGCGCCGTCCTCTATTCCTTCGACGGTCATAGGCGACGTTTTCCTGTGGATTGCGGGAGGCATTACGCTGATAACGGGCTACGATTATTGGCGCGCCAGCGAGCGTCACTTCGAGGACTGACCAGATCCGCGGGCGTACCGGATCCGTGTCACAACGTTATAACCCGCATAACCTGCGTCACCGCGTTATAAGAAGATAGGGCTGCGGGAGACGGGCCCCGACAGGTTCGGAAGGATTGAGAGCGCCCCATACGGGTGCGACGATCTCGCGGGTTTGGTGAAGAAATCCCAAGCCTTGCCGTGCCATAGCCAGCTCGACCCCCAGACTGCGCAGGATTTTAAGGACAAGCTGCACTGGCGTTTCCGGCGATGGGAACGTCTTGAGCGTGATGAGGTCCGTCGGTTCAAGGTTCAGGCGTTTTTTGACCGCCGTGATCGCGGTGTGCAGACCGCCCAATTCATCGACAAGACCTACGTTAAGAGCTTGATGCCCCGTAAAGACCCGTCCTTTGGCGACATCGGCAATTTTTTCCGCAGGAATTTTACGCGCCTCTGAAACGTTCGCGGTAAAAGCCGTGTACGTGCTGTCGAGAAGCGCGTTAACGCGTTCCCGTTCGTAGTCGTTGAACCCGCGCATGGACGACCACATCATGGCGTTGTCGGCCGTGGCAAGTCTGTCCCAATGCAGGCCGATTTTGCGCGAAAGCCCTTCGATGACGAACTTACCGGCGACGACGCCGATGGAACCCGTGACCGAGGCTGGCGCGGCGACGATATGATCCGCGTTCATGGCGATCCAATAGCCACCGGAAGCCGCTACGTCGCCCATGGACACGAAGACGGGTTTTTTGGCTTTTTTGGCCCTGACGACGGCGTTCCTGATGGTTTCCGAAGCTTCGGGCGATCCGCCCGGGCTGTTGACCCTGAAAAGTATGGCCGCGACGCTGCTGTCGTTCGCGGCGTCGATAAAGGCTTGCGCGATTTCGTCGGTGTCGATGATCTGCTCGCTGGCTAGACTCGGCCCTCCCGAAGGCATGTCGGCGATCACGCCCGTCCCGTCGATATAGGCTACCGTGGCTTTGGCCTTGGGCAACGCGTGTCCGAAGGCAAGGTAGGTCGAAGGCGGTACGCGCGAAGGCGATACGGCCCGTTGCTCATCCTTTGCCGGATCGGTCGCCATGACTTTCGCCAGCTCATACATTTCGTTCTTGTAGCCGATACGGGTGACGATGCCTTCTTTCAGGGCCTCTTCGGCCGTGTAAGGGCCTTTGGCCATCCAGTCGCGCGCCTTGGCAGGTGTGATGTTCCGGCTTGTCGCGATGTCCGTGACGAGCTGTTCGCTCATGTTCTTCAACATGCTTTCCATGTTGGCGCGCACGGAGGGCGAGAAGGAATCGCGCGTGACATTTTCCATGACGGATTTGTATTCGTCGCGGCGGAGAAAATCGCTTGTTATGCCGATGTTGCCCAACGCCGTTTTGCCGAACGGCGCTTCGATGCCCAGCCCCGTGAGGCCGACGCTACCGACCGGCTGCAACCATATGTTTTCAAAAGCGCTGGCGAGGTAATAGGCGCGGTTTCCTAGGCCGAAGCTGCCGTAGCTTGAGGCGAAAACGAAAGAAAACTTGCCTTTTTCACGAAATCTTACCAGCGCGGCGCGGATTTCCTGAATATGGACGAGGCTAGGCGTCTCGGGTCCTATCCGTGCGATAACGCCTTTGACCCGCGCATCGTCCTTGGCCCGATCAAGCGCGCGCACAATATCCATCAGGACGATTTCTTCCTTCGTCTTGAGAAGAGACGCTAACCCATAGGTCATGCTTTGGCGGCGCTGCTCGACGACCGGATTCGTGAAGTCAAGCTCCAGAACCATGCTGTCGGGAGCTTTAGGCGGCACATAGGGCCGGTTTAGCCAGTTGTAGAAGGCATAACCGCCCGTGAGTACGGCCAATATGACCAAAAAGCCGATTCCGGCCAGGATTCGGATAAGAATTCGCCCAAGTTTCACGATGTTAGCTCTTTTTTTGATGCGTTAACCCCAATAAAGCATTCCAAGGTTAATGTCTAGAAGCGCGATGGCGCCGAGAAAACTTGACAAAAAGGCGCGGTTCCATGACATTGCCGCGCTTGCAGTCCATTTCGGCCAGAGGACGACAGCCCCGCAAGGAGCCAAGGTGCCATAAGGCCATAACAATCAGGTGGTTACGATCATGGCAAAGGCCAAAAACGATATTAAGCTCGTCAGCTCGGCTGGCACCGGCGTTTTTTACGTTACGAAGAAAAACCCCAAGAACACGACCAAGCTTGAACTGAGAAAGTACGATCCGCGCGTGCGCAAGCATGTTGTCTTCAAGGAAGGCAAGATCAAGGAAAGCAAGAAGTCGTAAGCGAGGGGCGCAGTTGACCGATGACGGCTCCTCCGCCCGATGTTGCCGCGACGCTCGGCGCAACCAAGGCCAAGCCTGCTTATGAAGGGGACTTGCTCCCCATTCCAGACTATTTGGAAAAGTATTACTGGTGGGCTTATGTCCGCCCATGGGCCATGCGCGTTTTCGAGCGCGAATGGCTGATCAACCTCATCCTCATCGGCTGGTACAAGCAATTGCGCGATGCAGGGCTTGCCGCTCTTGGCGAGAATTTGCCGGGACGCACGCTGCAAATTTCATGTTGCTACGGCAGCTTTACCCCCACGTTGACGCAACGCGTGAACGCTTCCGGCGGATCGCTCGACGTGATCGACGTTTCGCCGGAACAACTCAAAAACTTGCGCCGCAAACTGGGCGCAGACTCGCCCGCGCGTTTAATGTTGCGTAATTCGGAAAACCTGAAACTCCCCGACGCCAGCTATGACCGCGCGATCCTGTTCTTCCTGCCGCACGAACAACCAAAAGACGTGCGCGCCAAATCGTTTGCCGAAGCGTGGCGGGTGTTGAAGCCCGGCGGGCAATTGCTGATCGTCGAGTTCGGCAAGCCGAAGTGGTGGCACCCGCTCAAGTACTTCTATCTGCCGTTCCTGAAATATCTCGAACCCTTTGCTCCCGACATCTGGGGGCACGATATGTCCGCGTGGCTGCCCAAGGAATGGCAAGAACTCCCCATAGACCGCAAAAGCTTCTTCGGCGGGTATTACCAGCGCTTGGTGATCAGGAAGCCTAACTAAGGGCTGCCCTAAGCAACGTCTGCGTATATTCTTCCTTCGGTGCGGTGAACACGTCGTTTGCCGGGCCTTGTTCGACGACCTTGCCGTTTTTCATAACGATGATGTGGTTCGACAACGCTTTCACCACGCGCAGGTCGTGGCTGATGAACAGATAAGCGAGGCCGTGGCGTTTTTGCAGGTCGCGCAGCAAGTCAACAATCTGCGCTTGCACCGACATATCGAGCGCCGATGTCGGCTCGTCCAGCACCACAAACTTGGGATTCAAAATCATCGCGCGGGCGATGGCGATGCGCTGACGTTGGCCGCCGGAAAACTCGTGCGGGTAGCGGTCGCGCATCGAGGGATCGAGTCCGACTTCCTGCAACGCCGTTTCGATACGTCGCGCCCGCTCGTCAAGTGAGGCGTAAAGCTTATGAATATCAAGGCCTTCCGCCACGATGTCGCCGACTGTCATGCGCGGGCTGAGGCTGCCATAGGGGTCTTGAAAGACCATTTGCATCGACTTGCGAAATGGGCGCACGTCACCGCTTTTCAAACCTGCGATGTTCTGTCCATTGAAGACAAGCGCGCCCTGTGATGCCGTGAGGCGGAGGAGGGCCAAGCCCAACGTTGTCTTGCCGGAACCGGATTCACCGACGACCCCTACCGTTTCGCATTCGCGAATCCGGAATGTAACGCCGTCGACAGCGCGGATGTAATCCACGGTTTTGCGCAACACGCCTTTCTTGATCGGAAAATGGACTTTTACGTCCGTGCCGCTAAAGACTTCCGGTGCATCGGCAGAAACGGGCAAGGCGTGGCCTTTAGGCTCTGCCGCCAACAGCATTTGCGTGTAGGGATGACGCGGGTTCGTGAAAACGTCTTTGGCTTCACCTTGCTCGACAATTTCGCCGTTCTGCATCACGCATACCTTGTCGGCCATGTGGCGTACGATGCCGAGGTCATGCGTGATGAGTAGCAACGCCATGCCAAGCTTTTTCTGAAGGTCTTTGAGTAGCGCGAGGATTTGCGCCTGTATGGTGACATCTAAAGCCGTCGTCGGCTCATCAGCTATGAGCAGGTCGGGATCGTTCGCCAAGGCCATGGCGATCATCACGCGCTGGCGTTGTCCGCCGGAGAGTTCATGCGGATAAGCGGTTAGGCGTTTCTCTGCATCCGGCAAGGCGACAAGGTTGAGAAGCTCCAATGTTCGCGCGCGGGCTTGTTCCTTGTTCATGTTTTTGTGCAGGAACAAGACTTCGTTAATTTGCTTTTCAATCGTATGGAGCGGATTGAGCGAGGTCATCGGCTCCTGAAAAATCATCGCGATGCGGTTGCCGCGAAGAGGTGTAGCCGTTGCGGGTGAATTAATCGTCGTTCCGTCAAAGGTAATGGTTCCCGATGGATGCCACGCATTGGGGTAGGGCAACAGTTGCAGGATCGACAACGCTGTGACTGACTTGCCGGAACCGGACTCGCCCACAAGCGCCATCGTCTCGCCGCGCTGCATCGAAAAGCTTACGCCGCGCACGGCCTGCACGGCCCTTTCGCCTTGGCCGAACGTCGCGCTGAGATTGTCGATTGTGAGCAATGTCATTGCCGCTTCCCGAACGTTTTGCGCGGGTCAAAGGCGTCGCGTACGGCCTCACCCGTGAAGATCAACAGAGTCAACATCACGGCGATCACGCCGAACGCGCTGATGCCCAGCCATGGCGCGTGCAGGTTGTTTTTGCCCTGGTTGAGCAGTTCGCCGAGCGAGGGCGAGCCGGGAGGTAGGCCGAAGCCGAGAAAATCGAGCGCCGTGAGAGTCGTGATCGAAACCTTCGTCACAAATGGCAGGAATGTAATCGTCGCAACCATGGCGTTGGGCAAAACGTGCTTGACGATGATGAGGGCATCTTTCGCGCCCAAGGCTTTGGCCGCGCGGACGAAATCGAGGTTCCGCGCGCGCAGAAACTCGGCGCGCACGACATTGACCAGCTGCATCCACGAAAAAAGAAGCATCAGGCCGAGAAGCCACCAAAAATTGGGCTGAACCAGCGACGCCATGATGATGAGCAAATAAAGCACCGGCATGCCGCTCCATATTTCTATGAAGCGTTGCATGAATAAATCTGTTTTGCCGCCGAAATAGCCTTGCACCGCGCCTGTCGATATGCCGATGAGCGACGAGAAGAGCGTTAGCGTCAGGCCGAACAGCACCGACAGGCGATAGCCGTAAATCATACGGGCCAGAACGTCGCGGCCCTGATCGTCGGTTCCGAACCAGTTTTCCGATGAAGGCGGCGCGGGCGCGGGCTGCCGCAATTCGTAATTGATCGTGTTGTAGGAATAGGGGATGAGCGGCCAGATCATCCACCCGCCTTTGTCGCTAATAAGCTTTTTTACGAACGGGTCGCGGTAGCGCGTCTCCGTTTCAAAATCGCCGCCGAAGGCCGTTTCGGGATAGGATTTTAAAATGGGGAAATAGAACTTTTGATCGACGTGGATAACAAGCGGCTTGTCGTTCGCCACGAACTCAGCCCCAAGCGTTAAAAAGAAAAGAAACAGGAAAATCCAAAACGACCAAAAGCCGCGCTTGTTCGCCCGGAAGTTGTTCCAGCGGCGTTGCGCGATGGGCGACCATGTCGAGGGAGAAAATTTCATGTGCTGCGCGTCTCGAAGTCGATACGAGGATCGACGGCGACGTACATCAAATCGCCGATTAGGTTCAAAAACAACCCTAACAGCGTAAAGAAATACAGCGTGCCGAACATGACGGCATAGTCGCGGTTAATGGCGGCCTCAAAGCCGAGAAGCCCCATGCCGTCCAGCGAAAAAATCACCTCGATCAGCAGCGATCCCGTGAACAATATGCCGATGAAGGCGCTGGGGAATCCGGCGATCACCAAAAGCATGGCGTTGCGGAACACATGGCCGTACAACACGCGGTTTTCGGTCAGTCCCTTGGCGCGGGCTGTGAGAACGTATTGCTTGTTGATCTCGTCAAGGAAAGAGTTCTTCGTCAACATCGTCAGGCTGGCAAAACCGTTGATGACCATGGCCGTAACGGGCAGGGCGATATGCCAGAAATAGTCGACGATGCGTTGCGGCCAGCTTAAAAGGTCCCAGTTATCCGATGTCAGCCCCCGCAACGGAAACCATTCGAGATAACGCCCGCCCGCGAACACTACGATCAACAAAACGGCGAACAGAAAGCTGGGAATGGCGTAACCGGCGATGATCGCCGCGCTGGTCCAGATGTCGAACGTGCTGCCGTCCTTAACGGCCTTGCGGATGCCAAGCGGTATGGAGACCAGATAAACGATGAACGTCGTCCAAAGGCCCAAAGATATGGATACGGGCATTTTGGCGATGACAAGGTCGATAACCTTTTGGTCGCGGAAATAGGACTTTCCGAAATCGAACGTCAGGTAATTGCCCATCATCTTGAAAAAGCGCACGTGCAAGGGTTGGTCAAACCCGAATTGTTTTTCGAGCTCCGCTATGAGATCGGGATCGACGCCCTGCGCTCCGCGATAGCGGGAAGCGGCGGCGCCTGCGCTGCTTTCGCGCAGGCCTTGGGCGGGCGCGGCAGCTTCGCCGCCGGCGCTGCCCGAAACGCGAGCCGTGGCATCAACCGCCGTGCCTTGAAGACGCGCCACGATCTGTTCGATCGGCCCGCCCGGCGCGGCTTGAACGATCAAAAAGTTCAGCACCATGATCCCGAACAACGTCGGGATCATCAGGAGCAAACGTCGGATGATATAAGCAGCCATGAATCGGGATGATAGCCGAGGGATGCTGTAAAAAGAAGGCTGAGTTGGACTTAGTCGGTATTTTGGTGTTTTCACCGGCTTGTAATCGCTATTTTGCCCTAATTTGCCCTTTGCCATGCATCATAAGCGCCGTTTTATCATGCGCCCGATTTTCCGTTTCAACCGGTTTCAAGTATGCGTTTTCATGTGCCGGAATATTTTCTTTACGTGGCGGAAAAGGCTCTCATAATGACGCTATGACGCCTTTTTCCGATATCCCTTTTGGTGACTGGGTCGATCGCCAACTGGCGCCGTGGCTCAGGCCTTATGCGCGGCTAATGCGGCTCGACAGGCCCATCGGCACATGGCTTTTGCTGCTGCCCTGTTGGTGGGGCGTGGCGCTGGCCCGTGGAGCGCTGCTTGATATTTGGTACATGATGCTCTTTGCGCTGGGTGCAATCGTCATGCGCGGTGCAGGGTGCGCGATCAACGATATCTATGACCGGAACATCGACCGCAAGGTCGAGCGCACGCGTTCAAGACCTCTGGCGAGCGGGGAATTGAAACTTTGGCAAGCGCTTGTTTTTCTAGCCCTGTTATTGCTTATTGGCCTTGGAGTTCTATCGTTTTTCAACCGCTTTACCATTGGTCTTGGCTTGGCATCGTTGTTGCCTGTTTTTACCTACCCGCTGGCCAAGCGCGTGACATGGTGGCCGCAGCTTGTCCTTGGGTTGGCATTTAATTGGGGCGCGTTGATGGGCTGGAGCGCCGTTCATGAAAGCATCGGGATTCCGTCAATCCTCCTTTATATCGGCGGCGTGTTCTGGACGCTCGGTTATGATACGATTTACGCACATCAGGACAAGCGTGACGACGCGTTGATCGGCGTCAAGTCGTTGGCTTTGAAACTTGGCGAGCGGTCGCTTCCGTGGGTCGCCGCCTTTTATGCCGCCGCGCTTGTTTTTATCGCCTTGGCGGGTCTGACGGCGGGGCTTGGCAAGAGTTTCCTCGTTTTGCTAGTCATCGCGGCGCTTCACGCGGCATGGAATCTGTTGGGATGGAACCCCGACGATCCGGCCAATTGCCTGAAACGCTTTCGCGCCAACCGCGATTTCGGGCTTATGATTTTCGCGGCGTTGTTGATCGGAAAATACCTTTAATGCTTTCGGCTATCCAGCAAATCAGGGTTTATACGACGTTGGCTCCCATCCCCTTCGTGCCGGAAATCCTGCTTCATCAGGCCACGGACGAAGTCGCCCAAGCGTGGGTGGATTGCTCTATCGAGCCGACACCTTACTGGGCTTTCCCGTGGCCGGGCGGTCAGGCCGTGGCGCGTTTTATTCTCGACAATCCCGAATGGGTGCGCGGCAAGCGCGTGTTGGACTTCGCGTCGGGCAGCGGCCTAATCGGCATAGCGGCTATGAAGGCTGGCGCGGCCAAAGTCTATGCCTACGACATCGACCGCGTGGCCAAGGCGGCGACGCAGGTCAACGCGTCGCGCAACAACGTCGTCATCGAGAACCTGCACAAATTGTCTTTGGAAAAGGCCTTTGCTGAAGCCGACATCATTCTTACAGGCGATGTCTGCTACAACCAGTCGATGACATCGAAAATCATGCGTTGGCTGTATTATTGCGTATATGCGGGCGTTCCTGTTCTTTTGGGGGATCCGGCGCGGGCCTATGCTCCGAAAACCGGCATCAAACAGCTTGCTGAATATATCATACCTGTTCGGCGCGAGCTGGAAGAGGCCGAAACGCGTCCCGCGTGGGTTTGGCGGCTATTTCTGCCGGATGATGCTTGAATGGCAAGGACGAGGCTTGCTTGAGGGAAACGTTTTGGGGCCTGAACCCGGGTTCATCCGGATACAGGCCCCAATAGGAGCCCCCATGCGTAGCGAGGTATTAAGTTGCCGTGTTGGTGTCTTTTTCCGGAATGCGGCATTCCTGAACGCGGGTCGCGCGCAGGCCGCGCACGCCGTGTTCATCGTAAAGCCGCGCCCAAGACCGGAATTCTTCGGTCGAAAGGTGGTAGCGCTCGCAGGCTTCCGACAGGCTTAGCAAGCCGGTTCTTACGGCCGTGACGACCTGAACCTTGCGGCTTGTGACCCAGCGGCGTGTCGTGACGGGAGGAAGTTTGTCCAGTTCTCTCTGACGATCCGACAGGCGCACGATTTTTACGTTTTCGCCGGAGGTCGTAAATGATCCCGTTGTATGCGTCATGGTAATGGCTCCAGTAAAAATGATTAGTCCTGAAATGCATCCTAAGAATACACGAATTCCGTTTAAAAAACGGCTAAGATTAAGGTTAATTTACTTTCATGTACGTTTTGTTGTGAGAAATCATCTTCAGAAAACGATTTTGTTAAGGAAGAGGTTAATAAAGAAAACGCCACCCGCCATGTTTATGGGGCGGATGGCGTGAAAGTCAGGTTCTGCGCGTCTTACTGGCTGACGCGCAGGTTTGAGAGCGAGTCGCCGATGGCGCTGAATATGGCCATAAGGTCGGTCGACGAAGGCGAATTGAAGTAATAGTTCTCGCCCGAGGCGCATTGCCTTAGCTTGTTTTGTATGTTCGTGCCCGGGTTGCCCAGCGCGATCGTGTACACGTACACGTTTTGCTCCTTCAGGGCCGAACACATCGTGAGCATGCGGCTATCGAGCGTGTTCCTTGCCGTGGTTGTGCTGCTCGTCGTGCCAAGGCGGCCGTCGGACAGGTAGCCGTAGGCCGTATAGTTGGTGTTGTCCATTACGTTTTCGCCGTCGGTCAGCAAGATAACAGCCTTGTTCATAAGCGGCGTATTGTAGTCGAGCGGCAGGCCGTTCATGTCCATTTCGCCGCCCCAGAACCCTTGCCAGCGAGGCGATATCATGCGCCAAGCCCACGCAAGACCGAGGTTGATGTGCGTGTTGCCGCGCGCCTGAAGGTTGTTGATGGCCGCGTTCAGGATCGACCTGTGTCCAGTCATGGGCGTGATTTGCGAAGGGCAAAACTTGTTGGGCCCAAGCGTAACGCCTATGCCCGAGGCATAGGTTTTCGGTGAACCGTCCGCATAACGCGACGTTACCCACTTGTTCGCGTTAAGTTGTGATGATGTGTTGTTGGGCGCCGGCCTGTTGTCCGAGCTGACGACATAGTACATCCGGAAAGGCTGCACGCTGGGCGGATCGTCGGTCACGTCGCGTCCGTTGAGATCATGCGCGTCAACGCAGCCCATCCAACTGGTGGGACCCCAGTTAAGCGTATTGTTGTACGCTGTATCCATCCAGCTGAGACGCGACGTGCCGATGTTGACCGTTTGGGAAAACGGCACGATGCCGACCCAAAGATCCTTGACCGTCTCACGCCCGCCGAAAAGAATGTTGATAAGCGTGTTCGAGGCGTTCTTGAGAGCCTGAAGCTTGTTGTTCGAAGTCATGGAGCCTGTCACGTCGAGCGAAAGGATTAGCTCAAGCCCTGAGGCCGTTCGCGTTATCTGTGAGCTGGACGTTATCGTGACGTCGGGAATGCCGAAAGCGTTCATGAACGTTGTGGGCATCTGCACCACGGCGACAAGATTCATCACCATGTTGTCTGAACTCATGACGACTGTGGCGCTTGGCTGGTTCGTGCCAAGATAGCCTGTCGGGAAGTTGGCCCGCAGGTATTTATTGACCTCGGTCAGATAGTTCGACGAGCTGATCGTCGAGCCAGCCGCAAGACCGGCTGCGTCGAGCGAGTAGGACAGGCGCGACTGGACAAGCTGGACGCGCGCGATATCGACGGCGACGCCCACAAAGCCCGCGATCGTCATGAACGAGAGCGCAAGCATGGGCAGCGTCATGCCGGATTCGCCCCTGCGATGTGTTCGCGGACGTTTTGACAAGGTCTGGATGGCGCTCGTTAACATGACACTCTCCTTTACGTCGGTTCAGCTATGAGTGAACTAAGACGTGGTTTGTAAACCGCGACCCTGTAGATGTCGGCGGCTTGAAACAGGCCCGTATTGATAAACATCGGCTTGTAGGCGTAATACACTTCGGACACGATGATGTTCTCGTTGTCGTTGAGCGTCAGGCCGCCTGGCATTTGAGGGGTGGCTCCCATCGCTCCTATTTTGCTGGCGCGGGCCAGCGAACCGCCCCCGATATGTTGCCAGCAGATCTTCGTGGGCTGTCCTTGCGGCTTGTATAGAGAGGTGACGATCACGATGCCGTCCTCGCCGAAATCGAAAGGCTGCATAAGCTGGCCGGCCGCAAGCATGATGGTGTTAAGGTCTTGCCGCGTGACGACCTGCTGCTGAGTGACGATATCGGTCACGGTATAGGATATGCGATCTACGCGTTGCGCCAAAAGCATCATGTAGGCGCCGTCCGACGTCCCGATAAGCAGGGCGACCCATATCGGCAGGGTCAGTGCGAACTCGACCGCAGAAATGCCTTTCCTGCGGCATGAGCGCAAGAACGACGAAGGGCACGATAAGGTGCGCCTGATGTCAGTTGTAAGGCTCATTGCGTACCACGATTCTTGATGTCAAACGGATAATGCCGTTGTCGTCGCCGATAATATCGTTCATAAGCGGCGTAAAGACGCGCCAGGGATAGATGATCGTGTAAACGACCACTTCGTTCGGCGCGCCGAGAGAATTTTCGCCCTGTCCTGGTTGCCCGATATCGCTCAGGTTTCCATACGACGTTGACGTGAAGGAGAGCTTTGATACATCGACAAGCGGCGCAAGGCTTCCCAACTCGTTGTTCAAGACATCCATTACAGTTTCAAGCCGCGTTTTTCCTTCTTCGGAATAGCCTGTTTTTGCAAGGCGCGACGCGTTGTGGGTCGCGTTTTCGAGGAGATGCTGCGTCAAGAGCATCAGCGACGTTTCCATAAGGCCGATAAATATCATGAAGAAGACGGGGGCGATCAACGCGAACTCGACGGCCGACAGCCCGCGCCGGCGCTTGTCGCGTCGCACGTTCATGCTCCGTATGCAGTATTCGCGTGGAAACCCTTTAAACATGACGTTCCGCCCCTGTTCCTCCTTATATACCTATTTTGACTCTATAATATTTATGTAAGCTTAAGAAAAAGAAGCATTATCAATGTTTTGGATCGTTCCGAAAATCAAACGAAATTGGCGATAAGGGGAAATCTTCCGTTAAGTAAAGATGTTATAGAAAAGAAATGTGAAGTTGGTTTGAAAATAAAACCAATTTTGGCCATAAAGCATGCGGAAAGAGGGAAAATATTTTTCTCAGGCAATCTTAAAGGCAAGCAAGGAAGGATATGGAATGTTTGGTTCCCACCGTTTTGACTCTGTGATTATCCGTGAATACGACATACGCGGCATTGTCGGAAAGAACCTGAATGTGCCGGATGCGACGGCTTTGGGCAGGGCTTTCGGCACCATGGTCAAAAGGGCTGGTGGCGAAAGGGTCATGGTAGGCTATGATGGCCGTACGCACTCGCCCGGGTTCGAGGCGGGCGTGGTCGAAGGCCTGATCTCGACGGGACTTCATGTCGAGCGGATCGGCATGGGGCCTACGCCCATGTTGTATTTTTCGGTTTATCACCGTCATGCGGACGCGGGCGTTATGGTCACGGGTTCGCATAATCCATCGGACCAAAACGGCTTTAAAATGATGATGGCGCAACACCTGACGGGCGGAGGTCCCGTTTACGGTGACAAAATCAAGGAAATCGCGCGACTTGCGCTCAAAGGCGATTATGAGGTCGGGCAGGGGCGCTCGGAAAAGATCGATCTTCGCGAAGCGTATGTAACGCGTCTTATGCAGGATTGCGTGGGCGATAAACCCCTCAAAGTCGTATGGGATATCGGCAACGGCGCAGCTGGCGAGATTGTGCAAAGGCTTGTCGCGCAGCTTCCGGGAGACCATGTATTGCTATACCCTGAGGTGGATGGGCGTTTTCCGAACCATCACCCTGACCCCACCGTTCCGGAAAATCTTATTGATCTTCAGGCCGCCGTTTCAAAGCACAAAGCCGACATGGGCGTAGCCTTCGACGGCGACGCCGACCGCATAGGCGCCGTTGATGGTGAGGGGCGCATTCTTGCGGGCGACCAGCTTCTGGCTATTTATGCCGAGGAGCTTTTGAAGGAGCGCCCGGGATCAACCATTATCGCGGATGTCAAAGCCTCGAAGGTTCTGTTCGACCATATCGCGGCCAAGGGCGGCGTTCCGGTCATGTGGAAAACGGGGCATTCGCTTATCAAATCCAAGATGGCGGAGACAAAGTCGCCTCTGGCCGGGGAGATGAGCGGGCATATCTTTTTCGCCGACAAGTATTACGGATTCGACGATGCGATTTACGCTGCGGTCCGTCTAATCTCTCTCGTAAGCTCTTCGGGTAAATCTCTGGCGGCTTGGCGCGATACGCTGCCTTCCGTTATGGCGACGCCGGAAATACGCTTCCCCGTGGATGAATCGCGCAAGTTCAAGGTCGTCGATGAGATCAAGGAACGGTTGAAGAAAGAGAGCGCGCAGGTCAACGATACCGATGGCGTGCGCGTGACAACGGAAGACGGCTGGTGGCTTTTGCGGGCATCAAACACGCAAGCCGTTCTTGTCGCGCGCGCGGAATCGCGAGATGTAGAAGGTCTGTCCCGCCTGAAAGCCTTGTTGGCCCGCCATTTGAAAGAGAGCGGCTGCGAACCGCCGGACGGCAGGATCCTTTAACGGATGGACAACGCCTTGTTTTCAACGTAATTTTAGTTTTTGGCGAATCAGAACTTGCCGACGTGCGTTTTCTGTCTTCCACAACGCTAAGAGGTTTTTGTCGTGAGTCACCCGTATTACGAAGCGATCCTTCTGGTTGAACGGCTCCACCGCCATTTTCTGGAGGTTGTCAAGGTTGAGCTCGACATGAAGGGCATTCAGGACATCAACAACGTGCAGGCGCTTATTCTGTTCAACCTCGCGCAGGACGAAATGACGGTGGGCGAATTGACGGCGCGCGGCTATTATCTTGGCCAGAACGTTTCCTACAACGTGAAGAAAATGCACGAAAACGGCTACTTGACGCAGGAACGATCGCCGCATGACCGGCGATCCGTTCGCGTCAAGCTTTCGGAAAAGGGATTGGCGCTGCACAAGCTTTTGCACGACTATTTCGAAAAACAAGTCGGCATGCTGCCTGCTGCGGGCCTCGGCAACGAGGAAATTGCCAAATGCAACGAAACCCTCAAGAAGTTCGAACGCTTCTGGACGTCGCTGATAAACTTTAACCGCGTAAGTTAGGCCGGTTCAGCACTGGGCGATCGTCCGCAAAACTTCTTCGGGGATGTCATAATTGCCCACAACGTTCTGCACGTCCTCGTTGTCTTCAAGAACGTCAAGAAGCTTTATAAGGCTTCGAGCCGTGTCGCCGGACACGGGCGTGAGCGTTGTCGGAAGCCAGCTCAGCTTGGCGCTAGAAGGTTCCCCGAATTTCGCCTCCAAAGCGTCGCGGACCGTCCCGAAGTCTTCGACGCTGCATGTGACGACGTGTTGTGTTTCGTCGGATTCCACGTCGTCGCCGCCCGCTTCAATCACGGCTTCAAGCATGGCTTCGGGCGCGGCCTTCGCCAAAGGATAGATAATCTCGCCGACGCGATTGAACATGAAGCTGACCGAATTCATTTCGCCGAGAGAGCCGCCGTTTTTCGCCAAAGCCGCGCGCAGTTCCGCCGCTGTGCGGTTGCGGTTGTCTGTCAGAGCTTCAATGATAAGCGCGACTCCGCCAGGACCATAGCCTTCGTAACGGACGGCGTCGTATGTCGTTTTGTCGCCGGAGTCGGGCATGGCGGCCTTGATCGCGCGTTCGATGCGGTCGCGCGTCATGTTGGCGCTGCGGGCTTCGGCGATCGCCGCGCGCAGGCGTGGGTTGTGCGACGGATCGGGCGATCCCAGTTTCACGGAAACCATGATTTCGCGCGATATTTTGTTGAAAATCTTGGCTTTTTTGGCATCAGAGGCGTTTTTCTGATGCATAACGTTTTTTGCGTGGGAATGACCGGCCATGGGCGCTCTTCTGACAGTAGAGTTAAAGGTTAACGTCTGTACGCGCAGCAGGATTTTGGATAGCTTATTTGACAGTCAGGAACAACGGTCAATATATTGGGGCAATTATAAAGAAAGGCGCATATTGTGGGCATCTTAGGCCATACGCTGGAAAAACTTTCAAAAAACGTCGAGCTTACGGCGCAAGCTTTGAATTCTGAAAAGAAGGAGGACGAAGCCCGCGAGATCAGAAACCCCCTTCCCATGCTCATATGGGGAAAGCAGATGATCGTGGATATGTTCACAAATCTCGGCAAAGCACTGGGCACGCGCGTAAAGAAGCAAGAGTCTGTCGGCGACAAGCCTTGCGACAACGCCGATCCCAAGGCCATACAGGAAGAGGTCATCGACACTTTTCGTCCGATCATCGAGACCTTGAATTTTTTCTGCAGGCCTGATGAGGATGGACGTACGTTCAGGCTTGTGACGCTTGTGCGGGAAGAGGGGGTTAAAAAGACGCGGATCGTCGAAGCTACGATAGGCCGTTTCGATGACTGTGAAGAAGATGTTTATCTATGGTTTAAGGGCGAAGGCGATGGGCTGTCCTTCCATAAAGGGAACGGCAAAAGGTGGGCCGATGTTATTGGCCGAAGATACACCGTGACAATACCAGTTCAGGAAAGCGCGGATTTTATCGTGTTTCAGGGTAAAATCGGCCATCGGCTCAAGGATAGCGCGGAGCGCAGAAAGGCTCTGGATCCTTTACCAAAGGGTTATTATTTGGGCGATGTCTTTAAAACGGGCGATTTTGGCATGGTTTTGCGGGGCATCTATAACAAGTTCGATCTGGGCTGCCTTTGCGGCTTCACGACATGGAAAGATTTTGAGACAGAAGTTCTTGACCGCACGCATACACGTGACGACCTGCGCCCATCATTTCAAAAGAAACAAAAGAAACAAGAGTTTCCTGCCCCTGAAAAGTAGAGGAGCACCGGAAAGTTCGCTACACATTGAACCGGAAATGGAAAGTATCGCCGTCCTTGACGATGTAATCCTTACCTTCCTGCCTTAGCTTTCCAGCTTCGCGCGCGCCCGCTTCGCCGTTGTGGGCGACATAACTTTCGTAATCGATAGTTTCCGCCTTGATGAATCCGCGTTCGAAGTCGGTATGGATAACGCCTGCGGCTTCCGTCGCCGCCGCGCCGCGCCGCACGGTCCACGCTCGCGCTTCCTTGGGGCCGACGGTAAAGAACGTCACCAGATCGAGCAACTTATAGCCCGCGCGTATGACGCGGTTAAGGCCAGGTTCCTTCAGGCCTAGCGACTCTAAAAACGCTATCTTGTCTTCTTCGCTCGGCAATACGGCGACTTCCGCTTCGATCGCAGCGGCGATTGTGACGCTTTGTGTGCCTTCGGCCTTTGCTTTGGCGGCGACGGCTTCGGAAAAGGCGTTGCCAGTCGCGGCTTCCGCCTCCGAAACGTTCGCCACGTATAAAACGGGCTTGGATGTGATCAGTTGAAGTTGCTTGAGAAGCTTTTTTTGTTCCGCCGAAAGCGAATGCAATATCGAGCGGGCGGGCTTGCCAGCCTGCAAAGCGGCGAGGGCAGGCTCCATAACCGCCGCCAGCTCCTTGGACTCCTGATCGCCCGTCTTGGCTTTCTTTTGCGTGTTGGCGAGCCGCTTTTCGAGGCTTTCCATGTCGGCGAGCATCAATTCCGTTTCCACGACTTCGGCGTCGCGCACGGGGTCGATGTTGCCCTCCACGTGCGTAATGTCGGTGTTCTCGAAGCAACGCAGCAGATGGATGATAGCATCCACTTCGCGGATGTTGGCGAGGAACTGGTTGCCCAACCCTTCGCCTTTGGAGGCGCCGCGCACCAGTCCGGCGATGTCCACGAACTCAAGCTGGGTAGGAATGATCTTGGCCGAGTTCGCAATCGCCGCAAGCTTGTCCAACCGCGCATCCGGCACGCTTACGCGCCCGACGTTCGGCTCGATCGTGCAAAACGGATAATTCGCCGCTTGCGCCGCCGCCGTCGCCGTCAGCGCGTTGAACAACGTCGATTTCCCGACGTTCGGCAACCCTACAATCCCGCAATTAAAGCCCATGGCATTCTCGTTGTTTCTCGATTATGAGGTTGCCATGGAATAGTAGAAGCCGGGTCTGGAAACAACATGTTTAAAGCCAGAGCGATCATTTTCGACCTCGATGGCACGTTAATCGATTCCGCGGAAGGAATCGTGAATTCCATCCGTTATGCTCTGGAAGCGTTAGGCCTTTCGACCCCTGCGCGTGATGTTCTGGAACGTTATATAGGCCCTCCGTTGCAGGCGTCGTTCCATGAGCTATTGGGAGTAAGGCGTGCCGATAAGGTTAATGCGGCCGTAGGGCATTACCGTCACCGCTATATTGCAGAGGGCAAGGGGGTCATCGAAAACAAAATTTATCCTGACATTCACGGTCTTCTCGACAGGCTCAAGAACGCCAGCAAGAACATGTATATCGCTACGTCCAAGCCAATAGGGATAAGTCGAAAGATTACGGCACATTTTGATCTTGATCGATACTTCACAGGCATATACGGAAGCGAATTGGACGGCACGCGTAGCGATAAGGGCGAACTTTTGGCTTATCTTCTCGCTCAGGAAGATATCAAGGCCCAAGACGCGGTTATGATCGGCGACCGTAAACACGATATAATCGGTGCCAAGAAAAACGATATGCGCGGGATAGGCGTATGTTGGGGATACGGCTCAATCTCGGAACTGAAGGCGGCTGGCGCGATCGATTTGGCCTCTTCGCCGTTGGGCTTGGCTTCGATGCTGTTGGGCGGAGGATCACCCTAAAATCGTTTAAGTTCTACGCGCGTTTACGTGTTTTTGGTCGTTTCCGCGATCCTGCTCATGAACGAATCGGGTTTGCCGCTTAAAAGCGCATCGAATTTTTCTCCGACGGCGTTCAGCAAATTTTCCAACCAAGCTTTGTCGGCCTTATCGAAATCGTGCAGCACATAATCGTGTACGAGGTCTTTGTTGCCCGGATGCCCGATGCCAAGCCTCACGCGCCAAAAGTCGTTGCCGATGTGCTGATCGAGCGACTTAAGGCCGTTATGGCCCGCGCTTCCGCCGCCTTGCTTGACCTTAACCTTGGAGGGTTGAAGGTCGATATCGTCGTGGAAGACGATAACGTCCTTGGCCGTGAGCTTATAAAACCGCATGGCCTCGCCAACGCTTTCGCCCGACAGGTTCATGAACGTCATCGGTTTGAGGAGGAGGAGGCTATGTCCGTCCACATCCGCTGTGGCGATCTGCCCTTTGAATTTGCGTTGCCACGGCGCGGCATGGTGGCTGGACGCGATCGCGTCCAGCGCCATAAAGCCTATGTTGTGGCGTGTCTGGGCGTATTCCGGCCCGGGATTGCCAAGTCCGACGATAAGGCGTTCCGGTTGAGCCACGGACGCCTCTCACATCTTACTTTTTGCCTGCGGCGGGCTTCGCGGCGGCCCCAGGGGTCGCAGCGCCAGCCGCAGGAGCCGTGGCTCCGGCTGCGGGTGCAGCCTCTGCTGCAGGAGCGGCAGCGGCTGCCGATGCCGCAGCGGCTTCCATGGCTTCCGCGCGAATGGCCGAGGGCACCGCGATCGACGCGATGGTGTCGGTTTTCTCTTTTGTCGTAGGAACAACGCCTTCGGGGAAATTGATCGCGCTCATATGCAGGGCGTCGCCGATGGCCAAGCCTTCGAGGCTGATCTCGAATTTGCTTGGGATCTTGTCGGGCGCGCACATAACCTCGATTTCGTGATGCACGATGTTAAGCGTGCCGCCGCGCTTGATGCCCGGCGACTTGTCGGCGTTCGTGAAGGATACGGGGATATAGACGCGCACCTTCGTCTTGGGAGAAACGCGCAAGAAGTCGATATGCAAAGGCTTGTCCGATACCGGATCGAACTGGACATCGCGCGGAAGTACGCGATGTTTTTTGCCGGCGATGTCGATGTCGAAAAGGTTCGTGAAAAAGTTGGCTTTGTTCACGAAGCGAACAGCCAGTTTCATTTCCACGCTGATCATCAGGGGCAGCTGTTTGTCGCCATAGATCACGGCGGGAATTTTGTCAGAGCGGCGGATGGCGTGCGAGGCTCCCTTGCCAGCGCGTTCGCGAACTTCCGCCGCAAGCGTTTCAACTTGCGTCATTGTTATCTCCATTCGTGGTAAAGGCCAGCCTCCAGGGGTGCTGGCCCAATTTAATACTCGTGCCGTTCACGTGAACAGGCTTGAGACCGAACGTTCCTGGCTGATGCGCGCTACGGCTTCGGCGAGGAGCGGGGCGACGCTTAAATAGCGTATCTTTTCGCAGGCCGCAACCTCTGGTGATGCCGCAATGCTGTCGGTGACGGTTATGCTCTCTATACCGGAAGATATAATCTTTTCAACGGCTTTTCCGGAAAATACCCCGTGCGTACAATAGGCGGTGACCGATTTGGCGCCGTTGTTAAGGATAGCGTCGGCGGCGTTGCATAAAGTTCCGGCGCTGTCCACGATGTCGTCCACAAGGATGCAGGTGCGATCTTTAACGTCGCCGATGATGTTCATGACTTCGGATTCGCCGGCCCGTTCCCGCCTTTTGTCGATGATAGCGAGGTCGGCATCGACCCGTTTGGCCAGCGATCGTGCGCGCACTACTCCGCCGGTGTCAGGCGACACGATGGTAAGGCACTTGGGCATTTTGCCGTTGACGAGCAAGGAGTCGCGAATATCGCGCGCGAAAACAGGCGCGGCATGAAGGTTGTCGAGCGGGATGTCGAAAAAGCCCTGTATTTGACCGGCGTGAAGATCCATGGTTAACACGCGATCGGCTCCGGCGCGGGTGATCAGATTGGCGACGAGCTTGGCCGTAATAGGCGAACGTGGGCTTGTCTTGCGGTCTTGGCGGGCATAGCCGTAGTAGGGGATCACGGCGGTGATGCGCCGCGCGGAACTGCGCCGCAAGGTGTCGATGGAGATCAAAAGTTCCATCAGGCTGTCATTGGCCGGATAGCTCGTCGGTTGGATGACGAAAGCGTCCTCGCCGCGCACGTTTTCGAGAATTTCGACGAAAATTTCCTTATCGGAAAAACATTTGATGTTGGCTTTGGTAAGACTGACGCCCAAATATTGGGCCATGGCCTCGGCGAGAGGCCGATTGTTGTTCCCGGCGATAAGCTTGATGTTGTTTGGCATCGTAATACCTTTGCCGCAAGAGCCCCGTAGAATTGAGGCGGAATTACGGCGTGGATATATCAGCCCAAGTTCGGACTGTAAACGAGATTGAACGGTCGCAGCTATATTTTCCGCTCAAGGCCTGATCTTGGTAAATATAAATATTATAATCCCTTACCTTACGTAGGGAACAGGGAAGCGGGCGGCGGCATGGGCGGCGGTCAGCCATAGATCCTCGTCAGACGCTTTTTGGTTCTTTGGCTCCGGAACATCGGCCTCAAGAGGTTTAAGCAGCGCCTTGTGGTTATTTCTGTTGATTTTAAGCGGGATTTTATGAGCTGTTTCTGGCTGCGTTCTTGCCGCATGGTCGGCTATGGGCCTTGTCTGTTCGCCCTTGAGTTCGAAGACGCGCTCCTCATGGTCCGGACCTATAGCCGCGATATGCGCAGACTTAACGTTTCCATAAAGCCTGTTTGCAGGACATGATGAACAATGCAAGAGTTTTTGCCGAAGATCATGGTGCAGTTGGCCCCAGATCGCCATCATGAGCCTGTAATGTTCGGCTTTTGCGAGCGGCTTTTCATTCTTGGGTTTTGCTCCCGATCTGGACGAATGGGGCCCCTCGCTGTTCATCCAGTGTCGCAAGCTTTCCAGCGTTTCACGTCTGCCCATGAATAAGTGGGGGTGCGTATAAAGGTAATGAAGAGCGCGTCGCATGCCCGCAACGTTCTCCCTGCGCTCGGATGCGGTTGTTGCGGATCCGTATGAAATTCTCTGATCGCCAACGGCTTCTTTCGCCACCACGCCGCGGAATTGAACCTTTCCATCGTCTATATTGACGTTTTGATCGGGAACCCCGACAAGCCTAGGGTCACCAGAAAGCTCGTCCAGCATGTCGGCCGGGACATGCATGCGGCTGTAAGGTTTTGAGCTAAAATCCGGCAATGTTCCTGTGGTCATATTATTTTCTCCAATTGAGGAATTTAAACACGAAAAAATCCTGAAAGACAAGAAAAACAGGACTTGTTAACCAATGTTAATCGCGAAGAGCGTACTTTTGCCGACAAAGCAGGTTACGAGCAAAGTTTGCAATCCTCTTGACCCACGGCACAGGCCCACGTATTAAACCACACTTCGTAAACGAGGCTTACAGGATAACAAGGAATTAAAGGATAGATAAGCATGGCGAACCATAAATCAGCCGCGAAACGCGCGCGTCAGTCCATCAAGCGAAACGCCCTTAACCGCGCGCGCCGCTCTAAGTTGCATACCGTTACGAAGGCGGTTTTGGTTGCCGTGACGTCGGGCGATAAGGACGTTGCAAAGACAGCCTTACAAAAAGCGGAATCCAGTTTAGCGCGCGCAGCGAACCGCAGCACCATTCACTGGAAGAAAGCCGCGAGAAAGACATCGCGCTTGGCCAAGCGCGTCAAGACGATGGCCGCAGGCAAGAAATCCTGATCCTAAACACCATAGTTTGTATCGCGCATCAGGATATAAACTATGGTTAGTTTTTTTTGCGCGAAAGCGCCTTACCTTTTTTTAAAAAGTTAAACGGTTATCCTCACAACGCGCATCAACGGTGCGCGTTTCTTGTTTGTGTTATGACATTATAAAAAACGCGCGAATAAAAATTTCACAACATAGCGCGTACACTTTTTTCTTTTTTTGCCGTTCCTGTTTTATGCCCATTGTCAAAACCGAATCATTCGTATTATTGTACGCGCCTCTTGAATGAATTCTGAGAGACGGTTTCGGTATAATGGCGCGTTCATCACGAAATATTACATTAAACCTGAAGCCGTTGAGCGCTTGCCTGCCTTTTTTCGTTAGTTCCTCGTGTTAATCCGGTTCGCGGCTCGGCGCGGCTTTCCGCGCCGCAGAGATATCCTTGTGTCCGTTTGGAACCTCAGTCTTGTGGAGTATGGAGTCGATGGTGTCGAACACAGCTATAGCACGATCAACAAGCATACAGTCCCATGACGAACACGAGAGAGAGATGCAATTGCCCATGTCGCAGGAAGGTTCGGCCTCCGTTAAAAGCGGTCTATGGACGCAGATGCGCGAGCAGTTGCGGACGAGGCTAGGCGAGACGGCTTTCCGCCGCTGGCTTGAACCCGTCGAGGGTGAAGTTATCGAGACCGGCGGCGAAAGCGTCTTGCAAGTGACGTTGCCAACGCGTTTTATGCGGGATTGGGTGGAGGCGCACTATGGCGACACGATCATGTCGATGTGGCGTCACTACGCGCACAACGGCTGTGTAAACTTTAAGGTCAGTTCGCCGCTGGTGAAGCCCGCGTTGCAGTCCGCGCCGAATCCTCAACCTGCGGTTTCATCCATGTGCGTTGAGTCCGTGGCGGATCTGCCGAAGACTCTTGCGCCGTCTGTCGAAACGTCCGGCGATTCAACCGAAAAATCGAGATTTGCCTCCGTTATCGAAGGCCCGCTCGATCCTCGCTTTACCTTTGATAATTTTGTCGTTGGAAAACCCAACGAATTGGCCTACGCCGCTGCGCGGCGCGTTGCCGATACGGAAACGCCGTCGTTTAATCCGCTGTTTCTCTATGGCGGCGTCGGTTTGGGTAAAACGCACCTTATGCACGCCATTGCTTGGCATATCCGCAACAACTATCCGCATCGCCGCGTCATCTACATGTCGGCGGAAAAGTTTATGTACCAGTTCGTGCGGGCTTTGCGCTTTAAGGATACCGTGTCGTTCAAAGAGCAGTTCCGTTCGGTCGATGTTCTCATGATCGATGATGTTCAGTTTATCGGCGGCAAAGAGACTACGCAGGAAGAGTTTTTCCACACATTCAACGCGCTCGTTGACCGAAACCGTCAGGTTATTGTTTCCGCCGACAAATCGCCGCAGAATCTTGATCAGGTGGAGGAACGCTTGCGTTCCCGCCTTGGGTGGGGGCTTGTTGCCGATTTGCACCCCGCGAATTATGAGCTGAGGCTTGGCATTTTGTGTTCAAAGGCCGAAAAACTTGGCTGCCCAATGCCCGAAAAGGTCATCGAATTCCTGGCGCACAAGATCAACTCGAACATCCGCGAACTCGAGGGAGCCCTTAACCGCATTGTGGCCCATGCCCAGCTTGTCGGCCGCACGATCACGGTTGAGATGGCGCACGAGGTTTTGGCCGATCTCCTGCGCACGCATGAGAAGCGCATCACGATCGACGAAATACAGAAGAAGGTTGCTGAGCATTACAACGTGCGCCTGACCGATATGCATTCGGCTCGGCGCGCCCGCGCCGTTGCGCGCCCGCGTCAAGTGGCGATGTACTTGGCCAAGCAACTCACGCCACGTAGTCTGCCAGAAATCGGACGGAAATTCGGCGGCCGCGACCATACGACGGTGATCCACGCCATCAAGAAAATCGAAGAACTGACGGCTTTCGACGTAACGTTCCGCGAAGATGTCGATCTTTTGCGGCGTCTCTTGCAGGGGTAGGGTCAGCGCCCCATGAAGCGGGGCGCGAAGGGGCGGGGCGAATAGTCAAGAAGCCGCATGCCTTCGTCGCTGTCGTAAACCAAATCCTCGTTCATGCGGTGGAAGACGTTGAATCCGAATTTTGATTCCTTCAGAAGGCCGGTCTTTGCCGCGATCCGAAACAGCGACCGCAGCATGGGGGCCGGCAAAGGCAAAATGCGCGGTTTGCGCCCGAGGGACTGAAAAATCGCTTCCACCATTTTGCGGTAGGGCAATATTTGCCCTCCGGCGATATTCAGGCATTTGTTGTAAACTCTGGCGTTGCCCATGGCGTTCATAATGGCTTTGGCGACGTCGTCGGCGTGTATGGGCTGGCGCAGGCCATGGCCCGGCAACGCCAAAGGAAAAAAACCGGATCGCAAAATGACACGGGCTATGCGCGAGATGTTTTGATCGTTGATTCCGTCGTAGATCAGGGTCGGACGTAAAATCGTATATAGGATCCCGCGCCTCTTGCACCACGGCTTCAGGATGTTTTCGGCCAACTCCAGATTTTCGGCGATCGCACGTTCGAAAAGATCGTCGCTTGCGGCCTTGCTGAATCGGCTTGTCGAGCCAAGAGCGATGATGGATTGGCACTTGTGAAAGCGGTTCAGGTTGGCGGTCAATACCCCCAGAGGCAGAAGGCTGACGACGATGGCGTTCTCTGGCGCTTTCCAATCAACCGTCTGGCCGTGTTCCAGCGAGAACGAACGGAAGCCTTCCGGCAAATCGACGTTGCCGCGCGAAACGACATCGGCCCCGAGCCCGAGATCGGCGATCCTTTTAATCAGGTAAGGCGCGACCAAGCTGCGTCCGCCGAGTATGACAATGGGTTGTTTTTGCATGCGCGGCGACCCCGTTTGCATGTGTGCCCTTTGCGAAGGCTAAAGATTATAACGAAAACCGGAAACTCGATAGTATCGAAACCGGAAGCTTATATCAAAGCGCCCATAAAAAAAACGTAAACGCATTAAATGCTTGTGTCAAAAAAGAAAAATGCACTCAGTCAATATTTCATGAACCGGATGCGGACCACCCTTACTTCCGGCGCGATGATTTTCCTGTACGAATCAGTCGGTTCCCAAAGAAGCTCAAATGCCTATCAAGCGGTTAATTGCCCTTCAAGTGTGGGGTAGTGTGAGTTATATCTGGAAGCGTGTCACCAAAGAATTCGCGCGGTGAATTTCAATCATTATAGATTATTGAATGCATAAATCGCAGTTCCGCCATCCCGAAAAGGCGCATAAGCCTGACAATCCCCAGCCGCTAAAACCGGACTGGATCCGCGCGCGCGCCCCGCAGGGAACAGAGTACGAGGAAACGCTCGGGCTGATGAAGGGCTTGAAGCTCAACACTGTGTGCGAGGAAGCCGCGTGCCCGAACATCGGCGAATGCTGGAAGCGCAAACACGCCACGTTCATGATTATGGGCGCTGTATGTTCCCGCGCGTGCGCGTTCTGCAACGTGGCAACGGGCAAGCCCACGCCGCTCGATCCGCAAGAGCCAGAGCATGTGGCAGAAGCTTCGGCCAAACTAAAACTCAAACACGTCGTCATCACTTCGGTGACGCGCGACGATCTTCTTGATGGCGGGGCGACCCATTTCACGCAGGTTGTCGAAAGCATCCGCGACAAAGCGCCTTCATGCACCATCGAACTGCTAACGCCGGATTTCAAAAACAAGGAAGGAGCGTTGGAAATCATCGTTGCGGCCAAGCCGGACGTGTTCGGCCATAACCTTGAAACCGTGCCGCGCTTTTATCCCTCAGTGCGCATGGGCGCGCGCTATTTTACGTCGTTGCGCTTGCTCCAGCGTGTGAAGGAACTCGATCCGTTGATTTTCACAAAATCAGGACTTATGGTTGGCCTCGGCGAAACGGCAGAGGAAATAGGACAAGTGATGGACGATCTTCGCGCCGCGAACGTCGATTTCATCACGCTCGGTCAATACCTTCAACCCACGCCTAAGCACGTCGCCGTCGATCGCTTCGTCAGGCCTGAAGAGTTCGAAAGCTACGCCGCGATGGCCCGCTCCAAGGGTTTCAAGATGGTGTCAAGCTCACCCTTAACGCGCTCGTCCTACCATGCGGACGAGGACTTCCAAAAGTTACAGACGGCGTGCCGAGGTCAGGACCACGTCTAGGTTTTTGCTTCGCGCGGTGCGCTCGATCTTTACACACAGGACTGTTCCGTCCTTATTTCGTCGGAGTAGTACTGTTTTGTCCTCTTGGGCCCGTTTTTCGGGAACATTTCTTCTTTCAGGAATATTTCATCTTCTGCCGGCGCGTTTCGTACAGCGCAACTGCGGCGGCGTTGGAAACGTTGAGCGTGCCGATCGTGCCCCCTGTGGGCAGGCGGGCCAATTCGTCGCAATGCTCGCGGGTCAGGCGGCGCATGCCTTCGCCTTCCGCGCCCATCACCAAGGCTGTGCGGCCCGAAAGATCAAGCTCGCTCAAGTTCTTCGTGCCTTCTTCGGCCAGCCCGACGCACCAATACCCGGCTTCCTGAAGCTCGTTCAGGGCTCGGGCGAGGTTCGTCACATAGACGATGGGCACATGTTCC
>CAZYPX010000017.1:0-4477 GCA_964649675.1 uncultured Rhodospirillaceae bacterium
TGCGCCCGCCGTAATAGCTCATCGTCAGGATCGAGCCGCCGTTTTTCATGAACGGTTCGGACAGCCTCGTAAGGCGGATGAGCGAATGACAGGAAATGTCCATCGCTGTCAGGAATCCTTCGCGCGAACTGTCCGTCACGCGTCCCATCAAATCTTCCTTGGGCGCGAACGCGATGGAGTGCAAAAGAAAATCGAAGTCGTCCCATTGGGTCGAGATTTCGTCGAACAGGTTTTCGGTCTGCGTGTCGTTCGTCACGTCGAGCGGCAGCAGAAATTGCGCGTTCACCTGCTCGGCCAGCGGCTCGATGAACTTTTTCGTCTTGTCGTTAAGATAGGTCATCGCGATGTCCGCGCCTTGCCCATAAAGAGCCTTGGCGCACCCCCACGCGATGGAGCTGTCGTTCGCGACGCCTACGATTAAACCTCTTGGACGACGTGGCATGTTGTATTCCTTTCCAATTCTTATTCCCCTCCCCTTGCGAGAGGGAATTTTTCGCGACAAGCTGACGCCTCTGTCCCTTACTGTTTACCTTCCAAGCTTCAGCAGCGCGGCCGCCTGCTTGGCCATCACGATTTCCTCGTTCGCCGGTATAACCAAAACCTTGAACGGCGGCAAAAAGCTCAACATCTCGAGGATGTCGTCACGGACAGGCTCGGCATTTTCGCCGATGCCGCCCGTAAACACCAAGGCGTCAAGCCCGCCGAGGGCTACCATCAGTCTGCCGACGAATTGCGCCACGCGCATGGCATAGAATTGCAAAGCGAACGCCGCCGCAGGCTTCGTGCTTTCGATAAGCGTTTTCACGTCGTTCGACACGCCGGAAAGCCCCTTGAGGCCTGATTTTTCGTACAGCACGCGCTCGCACTGGTCGACGGTAAGGCCCAAATCGCGCATCATGTAGATGACGGCTCCCGGATCGATATTACCACAGCGCGTACCCATCGGCACACCGTCGAGCGCCGTCATGCCGAGCGACGTTTCCACGCTCTGGCCGTTTTTCATCGCGCACAGACTGGAGCCGTTGCCTAAATGCGCGACGACGACCTTGCCTTTGTACAAATCCGGATGTTTTTCGGCGAGTTGCTGCGCGATCCAGTCGTACGACAAGCCGTGAAAGCTGAAACGCCGCACATTTTTTTTGTAGTATTCGTCCGGAATGGCGTAGCGGTGGAACAGCGGATCCTGTCCCGCGTGAAACGCCGTGTCGAAGCACGCGACTTGCGGCAGATCCGCGCGAATGGATTCGATGATCTCAATGGCCCGCAAATTATGCGGCTGATGCAGCGGCGCGAGCGGACCCCACTTCCTGAGTTCCTCCATCACGTCTGGCGCGACCATCTTCGCCTCGCGGTAATAGCCTCCGTGCACGACGCGGTGCGCGACCGCCACGAGCTCTTTCATCACGCGCGCGCCTTCGAGATTGCCGAGAATATGCCGGAACGCGTTTTCGTGCGATGCGCCCTCAGGCAGGGCTTCCTTGATCGCGCCTTGTCCCTTGTGGCTCGCGCTGAACTGTGGCGACGTGCCGAGGCCCGTCACCTTCCCGCTGCTAAGCAACGGATAGCCCGCCTCAAGCCCGAACAGGCTGTATTTGATGCTGGAGGAACCGGCATTGACCGCCAGGATCGCTTGACTCATATGCAGTTTCCTTCAATTTCCTTGATTTTCCTGCAGAACGCCGGAGAAGCGGGGGACATATAGTTTTAGTGGGGCCGAGTTTATCATTCGTAAACGTGCTTTCCTACCATGGCGAATTTATGGACATTCGCCGCCCCTTTACTTTCGTGCGCAACCCGCCTACACGTTGCCCACCATTTGACCAGCCATGGGAGAACTCAGGCCATGATGAACACGAAAGAAGTACGCGAAAACAAAGAGACTTTTTTACAGGCGCTCGCCGCAGGCGTGGGCCAGTTCAAGAACGATTTTTTCGGTTCCGATTCTTCGAGCAAGGCCTACCAGGACTCGCTGACCAACGGCCAGAAGCCCGTCGCCGTCGTCATCAACTGCGCCGACTCCCGCCAGCCTGCATCGCTCGTGCTGGGCATGGACCCCGCCGAGCTGTTTTCGGCATCAAGCATCGCCGCGATGGTGCATCCCTACGGCGACGACAAGAGCTTGCACATCTGGTCGACGCTTGAATACGCGATCAACCACCTCGGCGTGCCGTACATCGTCCAGCTTGGCCACACGCAATGCGGCGGCTGCGACGGCCTCGTAAAGACAGTGCGCAAACTTATGGCAGGCGAAAGCCTTCCCGCAGCGCCGACGCAGGACGATCACGTTCTTGCGTGGCTGAAACCCAACGCTTCGATCGCCGAAGGCGTGCTGAAAGCCAATCCGGACTTGCCGCACGACGAGCAACGCGCCCTGACGGAAATCGAAGTATTGAAAGCCAGCACGGCGAACATCAACGCGTTTTTGAAAGACCGCCACGCCAAAGGCATGTTGAAACACATGCCCACCGTCATCGCTCTGATGTACGATATGAAGAACGCCTCGCTGTCCGAACTCGATATGGCTTCGGGCAGACTTAGCGCCATCAAGGCGGCGAACGGCTGTGGCTGCTGCTGTTCCGCCAAGAGCGGTTGCTGTGGGTAATAACCCCTGAATTGCATAAAGAAATAAAAGATAAAAAAACGCCTTGTTTTTGAAAGATTCAAAAATGGGGCGTTTTTTTTATTAAGCAAATTAGCGCTTTTTATTGTTAATAATATCCCCTCTTGCGGATTTAGAAGGACTTGCTAGAAGGGCGCCAACGAAGCACGGCACACGCTTTAACCAATCGGATTGCCTTCGGCGCTGAAAGTATTTTTTGACAGCCCTTTTAAGCCGCCCAAGGCGTATAATCCGGCCATTCGATAAAGTGATTTCTTGCCCCTGCTTATTTGAAAAACGAGATTATGGAGACATGTATGTCTGATCCCACAACATCCAAGCCAGTTTCCGAAGCCCTTAAGTTTGTCGCTCAATTTCCTCAATGGATGCAAAATAGCGTATGCGCCCTGATGAACGGGCAACTGGAAACCGAAGAAGCCTTCGAAGCCTATGAAGTCGCGCACGAAGGCGATACGCTAAAGAGCGGTCAGCACCCTGTCTTTGCCGTCAGCAGCGACAGCCACCCCTCGGGTCATGAAAAGTTTTTTGTCGGTGAAGCTTTGCTGGGACAAACGCTTGCTTTGCGTACACCTAGCGCCCTATGCATCGATGACAAAAAAGAAGTAACGCCGACCTTTCAATCATTTTTGGCGCTCGTTCATTCCAAGCACATCTCCCATCTCATCCACGTCAAGGGCAGTTCGAGCGAACTCATCAAGCTGGCTTATGACCACCATAAACATGCCGGAAAAAAGACAGAGGCTCTTCCGGAAGTTCTTCGTTCCTTCGCCAATAGCCGTGACAACTTGTATCATCAAGTGCAGGAGATGGGCCTCGATTATTACCGGGGCCGCGGCGTCAATCTTGTCGGTACATATGAAGACCAAACATTACAAGCGATGGCGGTTGAACAGGCTATGCGCGATCACGCCAAAATCCCCGAGAATGCGGATACGCCCACAGTCGTGCTTATCTTCCAAAACGAAGCCGAAGGCAGACATTACGTTTTCAATCCCGAGGTGCGCAAATTTACAATTGTTCCGACTCAGGAGCATAAAGCGGAAAAAAATCAGGAAGAAGCGCTCGTCTTCCTTGACCGCCTTCCCAAAGACGAAGCCTGGCAACATATCGGGCAGGCTCTCATGGTTGGCGCGACCGAATTCGCCAAAGCCAAGAAAGATGAGTTTAAGCAAGAACTCCTTTTGCGTTATGCCGCGGACGAAACCTGCGACAGCAGCAGTTGTTCCGACTCACGCACTCCGGCAAAAGTTATTCTTGGCCGCTCGGCATCGCGCCAACGTCATATCCTGCGCACCCCTGGCGCTTTCTGGTCTGACGAAAACGGCAACCTTAGCTATGAATCCAAACTGTATCTTGCTCTTGCCGCAGAACGCGGCCGTATCGTCGCACACGCCCATCATGGCAACTGCGGCGCCATGGGCGCCGTCGATCTTTATGGCATCGGCCAAGGCGATGGGCTGCCCAAGGCCTTTCAGGATATGGGCGAATTCCGCCTCGGTCTTTTCAAGGAGGTTCGTAGCCATGGCAACACCGAACAAGAAATTGTCGACCATTACAGAAAAACAACCGGAGTAAATGTTCTTTGCGCAGCCGATTGTTTGGGTCTTCAACAAGTCATCTGGGATCATGCTGCTGCCTCAAGGGATCCATCCAATCCCCACGTTGTGGCCGTATATCAAAATATGCCTGAGGGACGCACCTACGTGCTCAATCCAAACGCAGGCAAGTTTGCGGCAGTTCCGACTAACAAGGATCTTCATCCCGAACCGCTGGAACCTAACAAAAGTGCACTTTACCGCTTGTGCATGCCGGTTACGTCAACCCAACCGACCATGTGAAGAACGCCTACCCTTTTTT
>CAZYPX010000017.1:4577-25602 GCA_964649675.1 uncultured Rhodospirillaceae bacterium
TGCATGCCGGTTACGTCAACCCAACCGACCATGTGAAGAACGCCTACCCTTTTTTGTTGGCCTCAACCATCTTCCTCAGGATTCCGAGCGCTTCCTCACCGACTCCGACTTCAACTGCCCGCAGGCGGCCATGATGTCACGGCCACGGGGCGTGCGGATGGGACTGGCGTAGCCCGCACGGTTTACGATATCGCCGAACTTTTCGATGGTCGCCCAATCCGAGCATTCGTAAGGCGAGCCGGGCCACGGGTTATAGGGCAGCAAATTAATCTTGGCCGGAATCTTGGCCAACAGTTTCACCAAGGCCCGCGCATCGGCCGGACTGTCGTTCACGCCTTTGAGCATCACATATTCAAACGTAATCCGCCGCGCGTTGCTGATGCCCGGATAGTTGCGGCACGCCTCAAGCAATTCCTTGATCGGGTATTTTCGGTTGATGGGCATCAGCTTGTCGCGCAATTCGTCCGTCACCGCGTGAAGGCTGATCGCAAGGCCGACGCCAAGTTCTTCGCCGCAACGCTTGATCATCGGCACGACGCCAGATGTGGACAAAGTAATCTTGCGGCGGCCAATGGCGATGCCGTCGCTGTCCATGATGATCTTGAGCGCCTTGGCAACGTTTTCGTAATTGTTCAGCGGCTCGCCCATCCCCATCATGACGATGTTTGTTAGCTGGCGCTGTTCAACGGTTGAACGCAATGTTGAAGACATGGATCGCGATGTTCCCCTCCCCGCAAGGGGGATGGAATTTCCGGGCCATTCACCGAGCGTATCGCGGGCTAACAACACCTGCCCCACGATCTCGCCCGCCGTCAGGTTGCGGACAAGCTTTTGCGTCCCCGTATGGCAAAAAGCGCAACCCATCGGGCATCCGACCTGCGACGATACGCACAGCGCGCCGCGATCCTCTTCGGGGATGTGAACGCATTCGACTTCCTGCCCGTCGTCGAACTTCACCAGCCATTTGCGCGTACCGTCTTCCGAGAGCTGGAGCGCCGAGACCTCGGGCCGCCCTATGACAAAATTTTCGGCCAGTTTTTCCCTCACCGGCTTGGCGAGATTGCTCATGACCGCGAAATCGGTCGCGCCCCGGCAATAAATCCATGACCACACCTGCTTGGCGCGAAACGGTTCCAGGCCAAGACCACAAAGCGCGGACCTCAGATCCTCAAAACCCATGCCTACGATATTTTGAAGAGCCGTCATGCCACGGGTTGTAAACGCCACCCGCGACTCAGTAAAGCGGCGGATGTCTTAAAACCTCATAATAAAGCGGGCCTTGTTACGAAAAAGAGCCGCTTACCGGCAAAAGCCGGAAACCGCCCCCTTCCAATTATTAACAAAATCCTAATCTCTTGTTAACCAACGGAAGGTTAACTAAAACTTGCGTTGGGACGATTCGATCCTGCGAATTTAGGGGTATGCCCGCATAACGGGCGCGCGGGGCCGTGTTCCCTTGTGCGCCCATGGAAACGGAGCCAGCTGTGGCAAAAGACGACAAGGAAGAACTCAAAGAAGAAGAAAAAGAAGAAGTGGCCGGATCCGAAGACGATCAAGCCGCCGCCGATAACGCAGGGGCCGGTGAAGGCAAAAAAAAGCTCAGCAAAAAGATGATGATCATTCTGGGCGTGATCGGTTTTATCGTCGTTATGGGCGGCGCAGGCGCCGGATTGTATTTTGCCGGCATCCTCGGCGGGCCCAAAGACCCCGAAGCGGCCGACATCAAACAGGCGGCCAAAAGCGACAAGGCCGTTTTCTACAATCTCGGCGACATTATTGTGAATTTAAGCGGCGAAGGCCGCCGCCCGAACTACTTGAAGATCAAGATCACGCTTGAACTGGCCAACGAAAAGGACATCCCTACGCTGGACTTGCTCAAACCGCGGATCATCGACAATTTTCAAGTGTATTTGCGCGAATTGCGCATCGAGGACTTGCGCGGATCGGCGGGGCTTTACCGTTTGCGCGAGGAACTTTTGTTGCGCGTGACGGAAGCAGTCCAGCCGGTGCGGGTCAGAGACGTTTTGTTCCAGGAGATGTTGGTACAATAAATGGCCGATACGGAAGAGCCTAAAGTCGAGATGTCCGAAGAGGAGCGCCAAGCCGCCGAGTGGGCAGCCATGGCCGAAGACGGCGCGGACTCCGAAGTGGGCGAAGCCGGTGCGGCGCGAGTCCTGAGCCAGAACGAAATCGACAGTCTGCTTGGATTCGGCGGCCCGTCCCAGCAGTCCGACAATTCCGGCATCATGGCCCTCATCAACAGCGCGCTCGTCAATTACGAGCGCCTGCCGATGCTCGAGGTCGTGTTCGACCGCCTCGTACGCATGATGTCCACATCCTTGCGCAACTTCACGTCCGACAACGTCGAGGTCAGCCTCGACCAGATCACCTCGGTGCGCTTCGGCGACTACCTGAACTCCATCCCCCTCCCCGCCATGCTGGCGGTGTTTAAAGCCGAAGAATGGGACAACTCGGCGCTGATGACCATCGACAGCGCCATGATCTATTCCATCGTCGACGTTCTGCTCGGCGGTCGCCGCGGCACCGCCGCCATGCGCATCGAAGGACGCCCCTACACGACAATCGAACGCAACCTTGTGGAGCGCCTCGTGCGCGTGGTTCTGGCCGACGTCAGCGGCGCGTTCGACCCCTTGTCGCCCGTGACCTTCCGGTTCGACCGCCTTGAGACCAATCCCCGCTTCGCCACCATCGCGCGGCCCGCGAACGCAGCCGTGTTGGCCAAACTGCGCATCGACATGGAAGACCGCGGCGGGCGCATCGAAATCCTGATCCCCTACGCCACGCTGGAGCCCATCCGTGAACTCTTGCTCCAGATGTTCATGGGCGAAAAGTTCGGGCGCGATTCGATATGGGAAACCCACTTGGGCAACGAGCTTTTGATGACGAACATGCACATGAACGCCGTTCTGGACGAGGTCACGCTTCCACTCGGAGACGTCATCAACTGGAAAAAAGGCTCCCGCCTCATGCTGAACGTCAAGCCGGACGACCTCGTCGCGTTACGCGCCGGAGAGGTCACGCTCTTCAAAGGAAGAATGGGGTCGGTCAACAACAAAATAGCCGTGCGCGTCGAAGAGGCGTTGCTGGAAGACGACAACAAACTGTAGGAACGACATGAACGGCCTCATATCCATTGTCCTCGACGTGACGCTCATCGCACTGCTTGCCGTTGCGATCCATTACGCCATGAACCTGTCCCGCCAGCTCGCCGGTCTCAGGGCAAGCCGCGCCGACATGGAGCGCTTCGTTATCGAGTTCAGCGCAACCGTTCACAGAGCCGAAGCCGGCATCACGGGCCTTAAGCAGGCGGCCCGCTCAAGCGGCGACGACCTGGAGCGCCTTATCGAAAAAGCCCAGTATTTGCGGGATGAGTTGCATTTTCTGGTTGAAAGCGCCGACCAGATCGCCAACCGTTTGAGCGACACGGCCGCCGCCGCTACGCGGCTTGCCGCGCCGGAAAACGAAGACCCAAAAGCCGCCACGGTTACGCCTCTGAAACCCGACACCAAAGCCGCCGACAAGCGCGTGAACATCTCGTCCGGAACGGCATCGGCGGCCGAGCGGGAATTGTTGAAAATCCTTGGCAAGCTAGGTTAACGTTATGCGCCCCTTCGCCCCTCCGCAGCGCCTCATGCTTCCCGTGCTGATTTTCTTCGCCTTCCTTATCATAGGCGCGCGGTTGTTCGACGTATGGGGCTTTCTGGAAAGCGGGCGCGTCTTCGAAGCCGTTACGCCAACGCAGGCCGCTTCGGACAAAATGCCCGACATTCAAGCGCCAACCATGGCCGCGCCGCAGAAAGACCCCGCCAAAGAAACGCCGCCTACGCCGGGCCCCGCCTTGCGCCGCAACGATAACGCCGCGTCTTACGAATCCGAGCTCGTCAAACAACTGACGGAACGCCGCAACCATCTGGATCAACGCGAACGCGCCCTTGAAACCCGCGAGGCCCTCTTAAAAGTCGGGGAACAGCGCGTCGATCAAAAGATTCAGGAGATGGAAGCGCTGCGCGCCCAACTGCAGGCTATGGTCAACCAGGCCAGCGCCGCGCAACAAACGCAAATCGAAAACCTCGTCAAAATCTATGAAACCATGAAGCCCCCCGAAGCCGCCAAGATATTTGAAACGCTGGAACTTCCCGTCATTCTCGGGGTCGTTCAGCGCATGAAACCAGCGCGCACTTCCGCTATTATGGCCGCCATGTCGCCCGAGAAAGCCAAAGAGATTACCGTGGCCTTAACGAGGCAGGATCAACTGCCCTCTCTAAAATAACACCCTAAAATAGCCTATTATTTTAATTGGTAACCATTTTTTCAGTTTCTTCGTTCTAGTTTATGCACATCGACCTTGTGCGTCCCGACCCGTTTTCGGCATGCCGGGGAATCTTGTTGTTTGAAAACTCTGGAGAGCTGCATGGCTGTCGATATGAACATGAACGTCCTTATCGTGGACGATTACAAGACGATGCTCAGGATCATTGAAAATCTCCTCAAACAGCTTGGGTTCAAAAACGTTCAGCAAGCGACCGACGGCTCCATGGCCTTGCGCCTTTTGCGCGAAGGCAGTTTCGGCCTCGTCATATCCGACTGGAACATGGAACCCATGACGGGCCTGCAACTGTTGAAAGAGGTCAGGGCCGACATCAAGCTCAAAACCGTCCCCTTTATTATGGTCACCGCCGAAAGCAAGGTCGAAAACGTTGCGGCGGCAAAAGAAGCCGGAGTCAACAACTACATCGTCAAGCCCTTCAACGCCGAAACACTCAAGCAAAAAATCAGCGCCGTCCTTGGGGCTTTTTAGGGATAAAAATTCAGGGAAAGGATCGCCATAATATGACTGACACCGAACGCCTCGCCGCTCTTGAGACCAATCTCCACAAACGCATTCGCGAGGCCAGCGAACAAGCACGGCATCCTTTATCCGCAGACGACGTCACCAACATCGTGAAACAGGTCGTGGGCTCCCTTGCAGGAGACGTCACCGCCACCGATTTGAAATTCTACACGGAACTTGAGGAGCTCGCGGGCTATATCAAGAACGCGAAACAGGAAATCGCGGCCATCAAGCCCAAGGACATCAGCGCCAGCCACATCCCCCACGCCACCAACGAGCTTGACGCCGTCGTAGGAGCCACCGAGGACGCCACCAACAAGATCATGGACGTTTGCGACACGATATCGGCAATAGCGGGAAATTCCTCTCCCGAAACCAACGAGCAACTTGTTGCCTGCACAACAAGAATTTACGAAGCCTGCAACTTTCAGGACATTACGGGCCAGCGTATAACCAAGGTCGTTCAAACGCTTAAGTACATCGATGGAAAAATCGAGGCCTTGCTGAAAGCCTTGGGCGAGGAAATTCACCGTTCGGACAACGGTTCCGGAAAACCCGAACGGGAAATCACCGAAAAGGATCTTCTGAACGGACCCCAGCTTCCCCAAAACGCTATGGATCAGGACACGATCGACAAGCTGCTCTCGGGGGGCTAAGGCCGCCTTCGCGTCTGCCGTGGCCCTTGCGTCCCATCGGAACCGCCAAGCGAGCCGAAAGTTCATGAAGTTCGTGCCAACGCGGCTTTGTGTTGGTATAAAAAGGGCCATGGTGCCGAATCTTTCTTTTTCCCTGCGCTTGCTGATATGTTTCGCGGCCTTGTTTCCGCCAATACCGTCTTGTCCAGCCTTGGCGCAGCAAGCGGATGCGCCATCCGTGAAAGCCGCGCACAAACTTTCCGTAAGAGTCGGCGAGCACAAGGATTTCGACCGTCTCGCGTTCGACAAGCCCCGGGGAATGACGTTTGACGTAAAACAACAGGACGGCAAAGTAAGTTTGACGTTCAACGGCGACGCGTCTTTGGGTCTTGGGCCGGCGGCGAAACTCACACGGGCGACAGCCTTTCAACTCGAACGCAAGGAAGACAACGGCAACGCCAGGACAATCATCTCCTTTTCCGTATCGCCCCTGGCAAAGGTCAAGCACTTCACGAACGGGCCGACGCTTGTCGTCGATATTTTCGGCCCCGCCACCGGAAAAGTTTCCGCCGCGCCAGAAAAAACGTCCCCTGATAAAACCTCCCTGAACATCCGGCAAAATCCCGCGCTTCCCCCGCCCGAGACGAAGACAGCCCCCCTCCCGTCCACCCCCGAAAAGACCGCCGGAAAAACTGCTGAGCCTCCCCTGTCGGCAGAAAACGCTCCAGCGCAGACAAAGCCCGCAGCCGAAATAAAAGAAAAGCCCGAAGAAAACGCCGTCAAACCGCCTGATGCCGATGAAACGGCCAAAAAAGACGTGGACATCGCGAAAGCGAAAAATGAACCGGATGTTCCGCCCGTCGCCGAGGCCCCAAAACCGGAAGCAGCGCCCACACCGGCACCGCCTCTCGCCGCTCCTGTCGCGCCTGCGCCCAAGGCGCAAACGGTTGTAGCCCCAAAAGCCCCTGAGCTTGTGGCCGTCCTCGACCCCAAAATTACGGTGGGCGCCGCCGTGTTCGCGCGCGCCGGTTACGTAACGATCCTGTTCGACCGCAAATTGGGCATGGATGTGTCCAGCCTTTCGGGAGGCTCGCCGCCCCGCGTGGCGCTTGAGCCTTTCGATTTGCCAAAAAACAACGGATACCGCTTCGCCCTGCCCCCTGAATCCGATGTTCGGGCCACCCGCGAAGGAACGGCATGGAAAGTGTTCCTTGTGCAAAAAACCATGGCAGCCGCCATTTCGACGCGTTTCGTTCTTCAGCCGAATTTCGCGCTGGGGCCTCGCATTCTGATCCCGACCACGAACGGCCCCGAGGCCGTCAAATTCACCGATCCGGTGGTAGGCGATACCCTTGTCGCCGTTCCTTTACGCGAAACGTCGGCCTACAGCGTGCAACGGCGCATGGCCGATTTCATCCTTCTGCCGGCCGCGCAGGGTCTCGTCTTCAAGCCGCTCCATGAAAAGGTCACGGCCCGGACCTTTCCCGACGGCATCGAAATCTCGGCCGAAGGAGGGCTGAGGCTGTCCCCCTCCGACGACACGGGCGTTAAGGAACACACGTTCACGAACGCGCGGGTCAAAAGCAGCCGCGCCGTTTTCGATCTCGCCGTCTGGCGCGGCGCAACCAACGAAAATTTCACGCGAAGACGCCAGAAACTCATGCAAACAATCGTGGGCGTTCCCCCTTCGCAACGCAATCTGGCTCGTTTGGAGCTGGCGCGTTTCTATTTTTCGCGCGGCATGGGGGAGGAAACGCTGGCCTTGCTGAATTATCTGGCGAAACAGGTTCCCGAAATCGCCGCCCACCCCGAGTTTCTGGCCCTGCGGGGAGCCGCTAACATTCTCGTCGCCCGAACGTTCGAAGCCTTGCTTGACCTCGCGCACCCCTTGCTGGCTCCCCAGGCGGAGATTCAGCTGTGGCAAGCCGTCGGCTCGGCCCAAATACGCGACTGGAAAACCGCCGAGGAAAAGTTCGACTATACGCAGGAAATCTGGAGCCTTTACCCCGAACCTTTTCATTCCCGCTTCGCCCTTTTGGCCATCGAATCGGCCCTGAGCCTCGACAAAGACCAACAGGCGGCGGAATGGCTTGAAAGTCTGCAAAACCGGTCCCAAGCGCCCGAAATCCAGCCCGGGATAAAATACCTTCAAGGCGTCATTCACAGCAAAACCGGAAAGTCCGAAGCCGCCGAACAACTTTGGAAAAGCGCCACGCGATCAAGCAACCGCTTATATAAAATCAGGGCCGAACTCGCACTGGTCGATTTGGGCCTTGCGACGAACTCCCTTTCTCTGGCCCAAGCCATCGAGCGTCTGGAGGGCTTGCGTTACGCGTGGCGCGGCGACGACCTCGAGCTCGACATTCTCCAGCGTCTCGGCAGCCTCCAGATCGAGGCAAAAGACTTCAAGAAAGGGTTGGCCGCCCTTCAGCAAGGCGTTCGCCTCTATCCGAACAGCCCCCTCACTCCGCCCATACGCGAACAGATGACCAAAACCTTCCATGACGTCTTCATGACCGAACTTGGCGAGTCCATGTCGCCCATCGAGGCCATGTCGATGTATCAGGATTTCCGCGATCTGGTGCCCAAGGGCGAGGAAGGCGTCGCGCTCAAGCTCAATTTGACCGAACGCCTTGTGGCAATCGATCTTTTGGATCAGGCCGCGAGTCTTTTGGAAGACTTGCTCAAAAACGGACTGAAAGGCGAAGAAAGGGCTTCCGTCGGCGCGCGTCTGGCGGCGATTCAGCTTTTGGACCAGAAACCTTTGGCCGCGCTCGACGCTCTGGACCGCTCCCAAGGCGACGTTCCGGCCGGACCTTCCGCCGAACAGCTTCGCGAGGAGCGGCTGATGTTGCGCGCCCGCGCCCTGTCGCAGCAGGGCCAATTCGACGCAGCGCTGGCTTTGCTCCACAACAACAGCGGCCACGCAGCGAAAATGCTCAAGGCCGACATCACTATGCGGGCCCAGCGCTGGTCAGAAGCGGCAAAAGCCTTGGCCGACATCATCGGCCCTCCACCGCAGCCCCAGGAAAAGTTGACGGAAGAAAAGGCCGGATGGCTCGTGAACAGCGCGATCGCCTTGTCGCTGGCGGGCGACAACGCAGCGCTCGACAGGCTCGCCATTGATTTCGGAAAAGCCATGGACGGCACGTCGCAAAAAGACATGTTCCGCATCCTGACGCGTCCGGACAAATCGATGTCCATGAAAAATCTGGCCGCCGCGCAGGCCAAAATCACCGAAGTCGACATGTTCCGCGGTTTTCTCGATACCTATAGGGGCGAGCCTACCCCCAAAGCAAACGACGCCAAAAAGGCAAAATAAAAACATGGCGTTATATTTTTTTTCGGATTGAACACGATCGTAACTCACGTTTTTGAAAAAAATTAAGTCGTGCGCATCAAGGTGGTTCATACCGTCAATGTAGGTCCGCCATGCTTTTCCGTTTCGCGCATCCCCCTGTCTTTTGGGCCGTTCTGAGCGTAAGCTTTTTGCCGTTCACTGCCCTTATTCTCTTTTCAGACGCTCGTGAAAACGTTTCCGTCATAGGCCTTACCGGCATCGCGATCATCGGTTTGTCGTGGATCATGGAGCGGTGGATCGGCCAAAGGCGTATCAAAGAAATCTCCATCGGGCCGCCCGCTGCTGCGGAAACGCAACCCCTGCCGCAGCGGGGTGCCCCCCACGGCATCGGCCAAGCCATCGCGGGTTCCGTCGCGCATCTGATGTCGTTAACAGAAGAGCACCAAAAACGGGCCGAGGCGACGACGTCCCTTGCGGCCAAGGCCGCCGAAAGCGCCAATGGCTTTGCTGGCGCCATTGAGGAAATGAAGGCCTCCATTGAGGAAATAGGGCGGCAAACGGAACAAACGTCCGGCATAGCCGGAACCGCCGTCGGCAAAACGCAGGAAGCCGGCCTGTCGGTCGCGGCCCTTGGCGCGCAAACGAAGGACATCGTGAAAATCATCGAAATGATCCGCTCCGTGGCCGAGCGAACCAACCTTTTGGCGTTGAACGCCTCCATCGAAGCCGCGCGCGCGGGCGAACACGGCCGGGGCTTCGCCGTCGTCGCGCAGGAAGTCAAAACGCTGGCGAACCAGACAGCCGAAGCGACGAAAAAGATCGAGGTTGAAATCGGCAACGTCGTAGCGGCCTCGAACGAAGCTCAAAAGCGCATGACGGAAGTGCAAGACGTCATTCAGGAGATCAACGCCATGATGCTCAACGTCAAAAGCGCCCTTCACCAGCAAACGGCGGCTTCAGGCGAAATCGCCGCAAGCACCGTCAACACAACCAAATCCGTCGATGGGGTTACGGCGGGCATATCTCATTTGCTGATCACGACCGAGGAAATCCGACGCGCATGCCTGACGATCGGCGAAAAGACGGGAAACCTGAAAAAAGCCTAGGCCTCGTGCGTCAACCGAACCTGTTGCTGCGCGTGAATCCGTTGGGCGGAAGACGGCCCGACTGGGCGCGTTCGCCTTTCCAAGCGCGAAGATCGGTTTCCGTGCGTTCGCGCTCCCCACTCTTCCACGAAAGGCCTTCCTTGTAGTTGAAGGTCTTGACGTCCGAGAGTTCGCCTTCCTTATAGCGTTGCAGAATCACGCCGCGTCCGCGAGTCATCTCCGGCAACTGTTCCGCCGGAAACAACAGCAGCTTCCGGTTCGTGCCGATGACGGCGATCGTGTCGCCGCCCGCCACGGCCATCGCCTTGGCGCGGCTTTTGCCGCCGACGTTCAGAACCTGTTTGCCGTTGCGCGTTTGCGCCAGAACGTCTTCCGCCTGCACGATAAACCCATGGCCGTCGCTGGACGCCACAACAAATTTTTGCCCGGGCTGGTATTTCACGATGCCTACGATTTCGGCGTCGTTAAGGTCGATCATCAGGCGCACCGGCTCGCCCAAGCCGCGCCCGCCCGGCAATTTGTCCACGCCCAGCGTGTAAAACCGCCCGTTCGTGGCGAACAACAGGATCTTGTCCGTCGTCTCGGCTTCGAGGATGAACTTTTCCTCGTCGCCTTCCTTGTACTTTATCGTGCCATGATCGAGGCCGTGACCGCGCATCACGCGTATCCAGCCCTTGTCGGAACACACCACCGTGACGTTTTCACGCTCGATGACGGCGTCGACAGGCACGTCGATATCTTTCGGCGGATCGGCCAGTTCCGTGCGGCGCGCGCCAAGCTTGGTCGTCTTGCCGAATTTTTTCTTGAGCTCCTGAATCTCGCCATCGATCTTTTCCCAGCGCAGGTCTTCGTCCTTCAAAAGCTTCTTCAGCTCCGATTGCAGGCCTGTCAGTTCCTTTTGTTCGCCCTTGATCTCCATTTCCTCAAGCTTGCGCAAGGAGCGCAAACGCATATTCAAAATGGCCTCAGCCTGCGTTTCGGTGAGCTTGAACGTCTTGATCAACACAGGCTTCGGCTCGTCCTCGGTTCGGATAATCTTGATCACCTTGTCGAGGTTCAGATAGGCGATCATATAGCCCGCCAGAACTTCCAGGCGTTCCTCGATCTTGCCCAAGCGGAATTTCGAGCGGCGGACCAACACTTCATGACGGTGATCGAGATACGATTGCAAAGCTCCGCGCAAGCCCATCACCTGCGGCACGCCGTCCTTGTCCAACACGTTGAGGTTCAGCGATATTTTGGTTTCAAGCTCCGTCGCACGAAAAAGGGACTCCATCAAAACGTGCGGATCGACGTTACGGTTTTTCGGCACAAGGATGAGCCGTACATCGTCGGCGGATTCGTCGCGGATGTCGTCAAGCAACGGCAATTTACGCGCCAAAAGCTGTTCGGCGATTTTCTCGATCAGCCGCGCCTTCGGCACCTGATACGGCATTTCGGTCACGACGATTTGCCACATGCCTTGCTTCAAGTCTTCCTTTTCCCACTTCGCGCGCAGGCGGAACGAGCCGCGTCCCGTCTTGTACGCCTCGACAATTGCGTCGCGCGGCTCCACCAAAACGCCGCCCGTCGGAAAATCCGGTCCTGGAACGAGGTCGGCCAGCTTGTCCGCCGTCACGTTCGGGTGCTTGATCATGTGGTGCATCGCATCGCACAGCTCGCTCACGTTGTGCGGCGGGATTGATGTCGCCATGCCCACGGCGATGCCCGCCGCGCCGTTGGCGAGCAGGTTCGGGAAAGCTGCGGGTAATACGACCGGTTCTTCGCCGCTGCCGTCGTAGGTGGCGCGGAAATCCACCGCGTCGTCGTCGATGCCTTCAAGCAATAGACGCGCGACCTCAGTCAAACGCGCTTCAGTGTAACGCATCGCGGCGGCGTTATCGCCGTCGATGTTGCCGAAGTTCCCCTGACCTTCGACAAGCGGGTAGCGCTGGTTGAAATCCTGCGCGAGGCGCACCATCGCGTCGTACACGGCGGTGTCGCCGTGCGGGTGATATTTACCGATCACGTCGCCGACCACGCGTGCGGCCTTCTTGGGCGGCAGGTTCGGCTCAAGCTTGAGTTCGCGCATGGCGAACAAAAGGCGGCGATGCACAGGCTTCATGCCGTCGCGCACATCGGGCAAAGCGCGGTCCATGATCGTGGACAATGCGTAGGACAGGTAACGCTCGGACAACGCCTCGGAGAGTCGCTTGTCGATGATCGGCTGCGGCGGCTCTTCCGGCAGGCGGGTTTTGGTGATTGTTTTGGCCATGTTGCCCTTATATGTCAGTCTTTGACCCCATGCCAGAGTCTAACGGTTTTCCCGATTTACTACGCCGTTAACCATAGTTTCCCGACATGAAAGTAATTTCAATCTGATATAATGTTTTCATATTTAAGTTTTAAATCACCATAAGCCATTATAAAATACTTATTCTTGGGCGAATATTATGAAGGCCGGAATTTTAGGTAATAATACGGGTTCAAAGCCGGAACCGATCGTTCTTTTGGTTGACGACGATCCCTTTACATTGGAAATTTTCGGAGAAGCCCTTCAAGACTTCGATATACCGCACCACACATGCGATCCTTCGTCATTTCAAAAGGCCATAGGAGACAAACTTATTGGCGTTGCGGTTTTGGATTTATGTTCAGGTGTCGGTACGGGCAATATATCCGCCGACTTGAATGCAAACTTGAAATTTCTTGCCGACACGGCCAAAGCTGCAAGCGTTCCCCTCCCTGCGGTTATTTTGCACTCGGGTTTGGGCAACCTTTTGGATCTGACCAATAAAGCGCAACAAGACAACCCCGATTTTCCTTGCATCGTTCCCATAAAAAAGCCCGCAGGATTGGCTCAACTTAATGGCTTCTTTCAAACTCATTTAAAGCGATGGAGAGAAGAGGCAACCTCGCAACCATCTCAGGTATCCGTCACATCATCTGAAGAACCACCCGTCACCTTGACGTTTGTCCTTGAAAAATTCGCGTCATTTAACCGGAATTCTTCGCCCGAGTCCCAGGAAGCTTTCCTTAATGCCCTGCTTAACATGCGGCCCAAGCAAGCGGCGCAACCCTTGAACCCAATCCTTGCCGGCAATGACGCCAATGTTCATCGGAGCATCTCATGCAGCGGCGCAGCCGGAAAAGCGGCATGCGGACGCGTAGCGTTCTGTCCTGAAGAAATCGCCATGCTGGCCCGCGACAAGGACACGCCTGTAATATATGTTACCGAAAAGGCTACCCACAGCAGCGACGTCGCCGCTTATCTTGGGCTGAAAAATTTTTCCGTCGTCGTGGTAGGGCCAAGCGACGGTCATTTTTTGGCCGTCGCGGAATCTTACGGCCTTTCTGCGCTGGCGATCGATTCCGCTTCTGCACGTAATCAGGGGTTACTCCTTGAGAAAAACTTCCCCGTCAAGTCAACGCCCGTTGGCGCAGAAGAAAAGCAATTATTGGGCCATTGCGCTTTACCCATTGAGAATGATCCATCATTCAGCGTGAGCGAAAGGCAAAAACAAAAGTCCTTACAACGCGAAAGACGCCTTAGTTTGAACGGCAAGCCGTTTCTCGAATCCGGCGATTGGGCAACGCTCGATACGGAAAATTGCGTCTTGATTGCTGGACATACCACCGTGGCTCAGCCGGCGGCTCCGGAACACTATGCCGATTTTCTGGCTTGCTGCAAAGAAATTGCCAATAGCAACGGCGCGAAGCTTTCTTTCCCCGCGCGCCTCAATCAACCAAATGAAATGCGGCAAGAGATCGAAGAAGTTGGGCTGGTCGCCACAGAACATTTTTTCTCTGGTTGGCACAACCGCAGTCTTTTGCTGAATGCCCTTGCCGATCCTTCCGGCGACAATCTTGAATCATTGCAGAAAAGAACCTCCGATCATGTAAAAGCCCTATTCTCCGGCAATATGCCTCGCGCCGTCACTTTCCGCCTTTTCGATGTCAAAGCTGAAGAAGCCGAGGAATTTCGCAACCTCTTAAACCAGCCAGCCGATTTCCCTGCCGAAACGCTTCGAGGCTTTGGTCTTGCGCATACGGAAGCAGGGACCGCCGTGCTCGTGGCGATAGTCAAAGGCGTATTCGAAGCCATGGAAAGCCTCGATCCTGAGAAGAAAACCACCGTTACGCTTATGGTCCCTCGCGTTCAGAACAACGCCGACTTGAATCGCTTCAAGGATATCGTGCAAAGGGCAAATGCCAAAACCGCTTTTACCCCTGGCCTTGCCCTTGAAACACAGACCGGTATCGATAACGCGCATTCATTGGTCAACCGTTGCTCCATGGCTTTTGGCAAAACAACCGTCAATGTTCTCATAGGCATGGGAGACTTGATGGAGGAGGCCCTCGGCTTTGCCCGTAACGATTATTCGCGCATTGAAGAATGGATGGATAACAACCGCGGCCAAGGCAATCCGTTTCAAACCGGAAGCGAGATACTTTTTAAGGGCCTGAGAAAAGTCGTCGAAGCGCTTGGATCGATGCCGCAAGTCGACATAACGGTTGCGGGCGGACAAACGACAAATTTGCCCTTTTTGAACAAGCTGCAGCAAATGGGCATATCCAAGGCCTGCGTAACGGCAACCAAACTGCCTGAAACCCAGGCTGCCTTCTGGGTTGAATCGGTTCAAAGATCCATGCGCAAGTGTGCAAAAATCGAAGAATCCTGCGTTCTCAAGCTCTAGGCGCTCTTAGCAACACGTTGGACGGCCGCTCGTCAATGATTGGCTGCGGCGGCTCTTCCGGCAAGCGGGTTTTGGTGATTGTTTTGGCCATAGGGCCCTAACTAATCGTTTTTAAACAAGAATCAAGTTTAAGGGGATGCTTCCGGAGACAATCCTGAAAAGCCGAGCGTTCATAGCGTTTTCCGGCCGGATTGACGCATCAGAATGCATTGTTCTGCAAAGACTTAGTCCGCAGCTTTAAACCGGTCAACGTTCGCGCCTCACATGAAATCCGTTCAAAAAGCTACGCCTTGATCGCTGTCATCATATAATTGACCCCGAGCCTGTGAGCGTCGAGGCGAAAAACGCCCTCCAACGGATCGAAAACGACCCCCCTTATATCGGCGATCTTAAAGCCGGAGGCTTCCATGGCGGCCGCCAACTCGGACGGACGCTGGAATTTCGACCACGCATGCGTCCCTCGCGGAACCCAGTCCAAAACATATTCGGCGGCAAGAACCCCGAAAAGGTAACTGCGCCACGTGCGGTTAAGAGTCGCGACCACCAACATGCCTTTCGGCTTGAGCAAGCCCGCCAAAGCCCCCAAAAATGCGTGAGCTTCCGCCACGTGTTCGATAACTTCCATGGCCATCACGATGTCAAAGCCTTCCTTGCCCGCATCCATATCCTCGACCGTGCCTACCATGTAATCGATTCTCAAGCCGCGTGACACCGCGTGAGAGCGCGCTACCTTTATTGAGGCTTCCGAAGGATCGAGACCCGTCACTTTCGCGCCGCGTTCAGCCATCGCCTCGGCCAGCAGACCACCGCCGCATCCGATGTCCATGATTTTTAAACCGTTCAACCCCGCTTTTTTATTCTTCAGGCGGCCGAAATGCTCAATAACGCGCTTTTCCATGTATGAAACCCGCACAGGTTGCATCTTGTGCAACGCCCGAAACGGCCCATTTGGATCCCACCATGCTCCGGCCTGCTTCGAAAAGCGCCGAATCTCGTCCGCGTCCGCGCTTCCTTTTTCCCTGTGCTTCACGAAAGCCCTCAATGACAAATTTTGGTAACACGCCGATAAAAGAACAGGTTACCATGTTTTTCGCATCGCAGCATATTGCAATTATTTGGATTTATGCTTTGATGGACGATCGTCCTTTTTCGGTTTACCTATGGGCATTATCGTCGTCAAATTCGGTGGGACCTCGGTCGGAGACATCGAACGCATCAAAAGCGCCGCGAGCAAAGTCGCTGCGGAAGTCAAGCTCGGCCACAAGGTCGCCGTCGTCGTATCGGCGATGGCGGGCGTTACGGACCAGCTTATCAATTTTTGCCGTAGCATTTCGCCGCGTCCGAATCCCCGTGAGCACGACGCGGTCATGGCTACCGGCGAACAGGTCACGGCCGGATTGATGGCCTTGGCTCTGGAACAGCGCGGCCTTATCGCGCGATCGTGGCAAGGATGGCAGGTTCCTCTGAGGACCGATTCCATGCATAACAAGGCCCGTATCCTCGACATCAACGCCGCCAACCTGCGACGTCATCTCGAACAAGGCGAAATCGCCGTTCTCGCGGGGTTTCAAGGCGTTACAGAAAACGGCAGCATCACCACTTTAGGACGCGGCGGCTCGGACACGACGGCTGTGGCTCTGGCGGCGGCCCTTAAAGCCGACCGCTGCGACATCTACACCGACGTTGACGGCGTTTACACCTCGGACCCCCGGATCGTCAGCAAAGCCCGCAAATTGGCGCAGGTCGCCTATAACGAAATGCTTGAGCTCGCTTCGCTCGGGGCCAAGGTTCTGCAAACGCGTTCCGTCGAAATGGCCATGCGCTACCGCGTGCCGGTTCAGGTACTGTCGACCTTCGGCAACAGCATCGGAAGCGAACATCCCGGAACTTTAGTCATCGATGAGGATAAAAAGATGGAACAAAAAGTCGTCACCGGAGTCGCCCTCGCCGCTAACGAAGCCAAAATCACGTTGAGCAAGGTGGCCGACCGCCCCGGAATCGCGGCTACGGTTTTCGGAGCCTTGGCCCGCGCCGGCATCAACGTCGACATGATCGTTCAAACCTCTTCGGACGACGGCGCGACGACCGACATCACGTTTACCGTGGGACGCGGGGACCTCGACCGCGCCTGTCAGGTTCTCCAGACCGAGCGGGATACGATTTCCTACGCCGACCTTCTCAGCGACAAGGGCGTTGTTAAAATTTCGCTCGTCGGCGTGGGCATGCGCAGGCATCCAGGCGTGGCCTCCATGATGTTCCAGACTCTGGCCGAAAAGAACAGCAACATAAAAGCCATCGAAACATCGGAAATAAGCATCAGCGTTCTGATCGCCGAAGAATACGCGGAACTTGCCATGCGCTCGCTCCACAACGCCTTCGAGCTGGACGTGGCATAAGGTGCCCACCGTTCTCATCACAGGCGCAAGCCGTGGATTAGGGCTTGAGTTCGCGCGGCAATATGCGCCTGATAAATGGGATGTTATCGCCACCTGCCGCGCGCCTGAAAAAGCGCATGAGCTTGCCGAGCTAAAAAAAACCTATCCGACAATACAGGTTGAGTGGCTCGACGTTATCGACGAAAAAAGCATAAGGACGTTAGCGGAAAAACTAAAAGACGTAACGATTGACGTTTTGATCAATAATGCAGGCATTCTTTCTGGAAAAGATCCCATCTATTCTGCCTCTGACAACTCAGCCGACAAGACACAGGTTTTTGGGACTATTGATCCACAATCATGGGAAACTGTTTTCCGCGCAAACACCATTGCGCCCGTTATGGTTACGCAAGCGCTTTTGACCAATCTCCGGCGCGCGAGAGGCAAAGTCATCATGATTTCCAGCATCATGGGATCTATTGAGCGGGCCTATACAGGCCATATTGCTTATTGCTCAAGCAAAGCGGCTTTGAACATGGCCATGCGCGACATAGCGCAAACTTTGCAGGATGAAAAAATTATTGTAGTAAGTCTGCATCCCGATTGGGTCAAAACGGATATGGGCGGTAAAAACGCGCGTCTGACGCCTGAAGAGAGCGTAAAAGGTATGCGTAACGTCATAGATAAACTATCCATGTCCCAATCCGGACAATTCCTGCGATGCGACGGTGAAAAATTGCCATGGTAGCTCCTTCCCCATTCCTGAAAAATCTGATGCGCCGCGGATGCGATTTTCTCGGCACGGAACTCGCCGTCATGGCAGGCGCGATGACGTGGATCAGCGAACGCAATCTTGTCGCGGCGATTTCAAACGAAGGCGGTTTCGGCGTTCTGGCTTGCGGTTCTATGATGCCCGACATGCTGCGCGCCGAAATCAAGGCCACGCAAGCCCGCGCCACGAAACCTTTCGGCGTCAACCTCATCGTCATGCACCCCGAACTGGATAAGCTTGTCGACGTGTGCCTTGAGGAAAAAGTCACTCACATCGTTCTGGCGGGTGGCTTGCCTTCGGCGGCGACGATCAAACGCATTAAGGACGGTGGCGCGAAAGCCGTTTGCTTCGCCCCTGCCCTCGTTCTCGCCAAACGGATGATCCGTTCCGGCGCCGACGCTCTCGTCATCGAAGGCTCGGAAGCGGGCGGCCACATCGGCACCGTCAGCACGACGGTACTGGCTCAGGAAATCCTGCCGAACGTGCAGGGCGTTCCTGTTTTCGTAGCGGGCGGCATCGGGCGCGGCGAAGCCATGTTGTCCTTTCTTGAGATGGGCGCGGCAGGCGTTCAGCTCGGCACGCGTTTCGTGTGCGCGACGGAATGCGGGGCGCATCCCGATTTCAAGCAAGCCTTTATCCGCGCCGCCGCGCGGGACGCGCAACCCTCGCCGCAGCTCGACCCGCGCTTTCCAGTCATTCCCGTGCGCGCGCTGGTCAACGAAGGCGTGCGCGCCTTTCTCGACAAGCAACGCGACGTCATCGCGCGTTTCGACAACGGAGAGCTTACGAAAGAGGCGGCACAGCTTGAGATCGAGCATTTCTGGGCAGGCGCCTTGCGTCGCGCCGCGATCGACGGCGACGTGACGAACGGCTCGCTCATGGCGGGTCAAAGCGTCGGTATGGTGACGGAGGAAAAACCGGTAGCGGCCATATTGCAGGAAATCGTCGCGCAAGCCGACGACGCCTTGCGCGGCCGCCGCGCGGCCTAAGCCTTTTCCTTAATGTTTTTTCTTAGGCGTATCGTCACGTCAACGCGCTTGATTTTCTTGCCGGAAGGCGGTTTCGGCAAGGATATTTTCGCCATATCCGCAGGGCTCACGTCCCAAAGGCATCCTGTGTCCTCGTCAAAAAAGTGATGATGAGGCCCGATATTCGTATCAAAGTAACGGAGCTTGTGATCGGCGAGTATCTCGTGCAGCAGTCCGGCCTGCGCGAATTGATGGAGATTGTTGTACACGGTCGCAAGGGATATGCCGGAGCGGTTCTTGCGCATAGCTTCATGAACCGTCTCGGCCGTCACGTGCTTGTGAACGCCGTCAAACAAATAAGACGCCATAACCCTGCGTTGAGCCGTAAGGCGCACGCCCATAGACCTTAGTAATACATCAATACAGTGATGCTTCGTTTTGTTTTTCATAGTTGTTATTATCGATAAAAAAATGAAAAAGGGAAGCAACTCATGCAACAGCATTTTTTACCTCCTTAGCGTTGCAGCAAAAAATAACCTTATGTTTTTGGGTTTTTTCGCAGCCAGCAAATTTGATCTAATATTATAGTTCAGGAAATTATTCCTGTTTTAACTTCTGGTATCACGGGGGATAAAAACACACAATCTCTTCGACAACAGCAAAGCATCAACCTTCCCTGCGTGTCGCAATATTAAAATTGTGCGCTAGCGCGCTTGCCTTGATCCAACGCCCTTACATATGTTTTTTACTTTCGCACATCTCCCCCAAGATTGTGGCAACCTCGCCCCTTGGCTTTCCTGTGAATATATGGTTAACGCCTTAAACGCATAAGTTGTTGGACCACTTGCTAAATCTTTACCCAATTGCAACAATTGGGCAAATCTTCGTTAAGCAATACAGGCTATATAGAACTAATGTATATTGGCATCGATCTTGGCACGTCGAACAGCGTCATCGCGGGTTTTGTTGATGGCGAAGCGCGCGTGTTCCGCCCAGCAGACGGCGGCGAAGTTCTTCCTTCCGTCCTTTATGTCGATAAGCGCGGCCATCGCCTTTACGGGCGACGCGCCTACGATCAAGGACTCATAGCCCCCGAAAACGTCGCCAGCGGCTTCAAGCGCCTAATGGGAACGGCGACGACTCTTGAAATAAAGGATGCCGGCCTGTCGCTCACGCCCGAAGAGTGTTCGGCGGACATCATCCGCCAATTGCTCAATCAGGCGACCACCGAAACCGGCGAAGAAAATTTCGAAGGCGCGATCATCACGGTTCCCGCCGCCTTCAACCAGATGCAATCCGAAGCCACTTTGCGCGCTGCGAAGGCAGCCGGCCTTGAACGCGTCGATTTGCTGCAAGAACCCGTGGCGGCCGCGCTTGCGTCGATGGCCGGCGCGAAACGCTCCGGAAAATTCATAATCTACGATCTTGGGGGCGGCACGTTCGATGTCGCCTTGGCCGAGTCCGTCGACGGCGAGGTCACGATCGTGGCCCAACAAGGCATCAACATGCTCGGCGGACGGGATTTCGACCGCATGATCGTCAACGAAATCATCCGTCCGTGGCTGATCGCCAATTTCGATCTTCCCGACAACTTCCACCGCGATCCGGCTTACCGGCGCTTGGTTCGCGTGGCCCAGCTTGCGGCCGAAAAAGCCAAAATCGACCTGTCGTCGCTTGAGGAAGCCTCCATCTTCGCCTCGGACGACGAGGTTCGCATGATGGATCAAAGCGAGGACGAAATATTCCTCGACGCCCCCATGACACGCGCCCAGCTTGAAGAATTGATCCGCGAGCCGGTCATGCAAACCATCGGCCTGATCAAAACGCTCCTTGACGAAAACGGCATCGCCCGCGAAGCCATCGACCGGATCGTCTTTATTGGCGGCCCGACCCGCACGCCCATGATCCGGCAAATGGTTTCCGAGGAACTGGGCATCGCGGCGGATATCAAAACCGACCCCATGACAGCCGTGGCCATAGGCGCCGCCTACTATTGCGAAAGCCGGCAATGGGAAGACGCGCCCGCCCAAGCCGCTGGAGGCGGCAGCGCCGCGAAGCCGGTTCACGTCACGTCGCAAGCTCCGGCCGAGCCCCGTCTCGTTTTCGACTACAACCAACGCACGACGGACGACAAAACCATCGTCACGATCCGATTGACGGAACCCGTGAGCGCGCTCCGCCAGATTCGACTGACGACCGACGGCTGGGATTCGGGCCTTTTGCCCCTTACCGATAATTTGACGGTGCAGGTTCCGCTCGCCAGACCCGGCACGCACGAATTCGAAGTGCGGGTCATGGACGAATCCGGCCGCCATCTGCATGAACACGACCATATACTCA
>CAZYPX010000018.1:0-24106 GCA_964649675.1 uncultured Rhodospirillaceae bacterium
GTATTCAAAGCGGCGCAACGTATCGCCGCCCAAAAAGAACCTGTCGCTGATCCTCACCGACTGACCAAGCCCCCAGATGGAGCCGACCTCGCCTCCGACCGAAAGGACATATTTTTCCACGATTTCGTAGTGCTGGGTGCCGCTCAGTCGGACGCGCACGAATTTGTGATCGCCGCCGATACCGGCAAAATCGGTGCCCAGTTGCGAAACAAAGCCTTTCGTGGGCTCCAAGCGGCTGTCGCGCGTGTCGTAGGTCAGGGTTTGCCCGACCATGGACAAAATGCTCGAACCTTCCTGATCGCGTATGAAGCGCGACGCGTTCGCGGGCACGTCGCTTATGTCGTCCTTGCGGATCGTATAGCTGAAGACCTGCCTGAATTCTTCGGAAAGCGGATAGCCGAGGCGCGCGGCAAAGCCCGTGTTGGTGACGTTGTAGGAGCTTTGTTTCTGGTTGTCGCGCGTCGTATGGAAAATGTCGCCGCCCGCGCTCAAATTCCGGTCAAGAAAATAAGGCTCGGTGAAACTGAGGTTGAATTGGCGGCTCACGCCGGAGACCGTGGCCCCCAGACGAACGTCCTGCCCGCGCCCAAGGAAGTTGCGCTCGCGGATGCTGAAGTCGCCCAACGGACCGTCGGACGTCGAAAAACCCGCCCCGAGGGCGATCTCGCCGGTGGCTTTTTCCTTAACCTCGACATTGAGGTTCGAGCGGTCCGGCTGGGCCCCTTCGGACGGCGTGACTTTGACGACGTCGAAAAAGCCGAGGTCCTTTATGCGTTGCTCCGAACGGTTTATCTTGCTGATGCTGAACGGATCGCCTTCGGCCACCTGCATTTCGCGGCGGATCACCTTGTCGAGCGTTCTGTTGTTGCCCGTGATGTCAATGCGCCCGATGTACACGCGCTGGCCAGGCTTAATGTTGTACGTAAGATCGACCGTAAGGGCTTCCTTGTTGCGATCGACTTGCGGCGTTATTTCGACGAAAGCGTATTGCTGGTCGCCGAGCGCTTCCGTCATCTTGGCGATGCTCTTTTCGGCCGCTTCGGCGCTGTACCAGTCCCCCTCTTTGGTGGTGACATATTGGCGCAACGTCTCGCCTTCGAGGCCCTTGATCTCGCTGTTGATCGCGATCTTGCCGAACTTGTAGCGCGGGCCTTCGTCGATCGTGAAGGTCAGGAAAAAGGCGTCGCGTTCCGGCGTCAGCTCGGCAACCGCCGACTCCACGCGAAAATCGACATATCCTTCGTTCAGATAAAAGCGCCGCAAAAGCTCGCGATCGTAATTCGTGCGATCGGGATCGTAGAAATCGGACGTCGAGAATATGCGCCACCATGCGCTTTCCCGCGTGTTGATGACCGAGCGCAAGTCGCTCTCGTCATAATTCTTGTTGCCGATGAAACGTATGCGGCGCACGCCGGTATGCTTGCCCTCTGTGATTTCAAAAACCACATCGACGCGGTTTTGTTCGAGTTGAACGATCTTGGGCTCAACAATAGCGGCGAAACGGCCTGAACGGCGGTAGAGATCGAGAACCCTCTGAACGTCGCTTTGCAGTCTTGGCAAGGTATAAACCAGACGCGGCTTGAGCTGGACTTCTTTCTCGAGATCTTCGGTCGAGATGGCGTCGTTGCCTTCATAGACGACGCGATTGACGATGGGGTTTTCGGCCACCACAACGACCAACGTCGAGTCCTGCATCGCAAGGCCAACATCGGCGAAAAGACCCGTGGCGTAAAGAGCCTTGAGCGAAGCGTCGATCTTTTCCTGGCTGGCGCGATCCCCGCGCGCGATCGTCATGTAGGAAAGAACGGTGTCCGTTTCGAGACGCTGCGCCCCCTCTACCCGAATATCTTCGATGATGGGGCCTGTTCCTTCCTCCTCGGCCATAACCAAAGCTCGCGGCGCGGCCATCATAGGGCCGCTTTGCGCAAAGACAGGCATGCTCTGGGTGGCCGCTAGCAGGGACAAGCCTACGACGCCGACCAGCGCCGTTGTCGAGAAGGACGATTTCCGCAAAGGCCTGACGGGCAAAGCGTACTCGGACACGAAGGGGGAAAAGGATTTGTTTTGGGTCATTCAGGAAATCAAACCACGCAGGTAAGAGATGACTTTGAGGTGCACCAAGTCGTTCCACGTCGCGAAAAGCATCAAGGAAGCCACCAAGAAAAGGCCAACGCCAGCCCCGGCCTCCTGCGCCTTCTGGCTAAGCGGACGACCGCGAAGCCCTTCGACAACGTAAAATACCAAATGTCCCCCATCAAGCAAGGGTATAGGGAAGAGGTTGATAAGGCCGAGATTAACGGAAATGACGGCCACAAACCAGACAAAAGCCGCAAAGCCTTCCTTGGCCACCTTGCCGGACATTTCGGCGATTCGGATGGGCCCGCCAAGCTCGTCCGTCCCCCTTACCCCCATGATCATTTGCCCGACCGCCTTGAGCGTACTGGCGCTTAAATCCCATGTTTCGACAACGGCTTGAAGCATGGCGTCCGGAAAAGAAAGCGCGCGGTAGTCTTGAGAGTTGGAACCGATCCCCAACTTCCACGCAATATGTTCGCGACCGAAACGATCGGTGGCGCGAATCATGTCCGGCGCGACGGGCAACGTCAGCCTCTCCCCTTCCCTTTCGACGACAACATCGATCGAGGAACCTACGTTCAACGCCATGAATCGCTTGATGGCTTCAAAGCTGTCTATGTTTTTGCCGTCGATCGACACGATCCTGTCGCCGGGCTTGACCCCCGCGCGGAAAGCGGCCGTGTCTTCCTGAACGGCTTCCGCGACCGGCGGCGTATAGGCCTGACCGTAGGCCGTAAACATCACAGCCAAAACAACGATGGCAAAAAGATAATTGAAAAACGGTCCCGCGCCCACGATCGCGAACCTTTTCAGGACGCTTTGCGTATAGAACGCAACTTTTTTCTCGGCCTCGCTGAAATCGGCGGCTTTCTCGTCCACGCCTATGCTGGCCGGATCGCTGTCTCCAAACATCTTGACGTAACCGCCCAGAGGAAACCACGACAGCTTCCATCGGGTGCCATGGCGATCCTTGCGGCCAACGATCTCGGGGCCGAAGCCTATCGAAAAGCTTTCGACGCGCACGCCGCAACGGCGCGCAACCCAGAAATGGCCGAATTCGTGCACGAAGACGACGATGCTCAAGACGATAAGAAACGGAAGAACGTAGTTCAAGGCTTCCGAAGAAAAAGAAAATAAAGTTTCAAGCATTTCGTATCAGGCCTTCCCGGTTTCAAGACGCGCCACTTGTTCTTCGGCATAGCGCCGCGCAGCATCGTCCGCTTCGCGCAAAACATCAAGGTCGGTGAGCGGAGCGACCGGCCCATGGTTCAACGTGTTCTCGTTAACGCGCTCGATGTCCAGGAAATTGATGCGTTTGTCGAGGAAAGCCTGAACCGCGATCTCGTTGGCGGCGTTCAGCAGGGCCGGAGCCGTGCCGCCCAGCCGCATGGCTTCGCGCCCAAGGCGCAAGGCCGGAAACTTCGCGGGATCGGGATTCTCAAACGTCAATTGGCCAAGTTTGGCCAGATCTAGCTTGGCCGCCGGCGTCTCCATGCGTTCCGGCCACGCCAACGTGTAGCCGATCGGCGTGCGCATATCGGGTGAGCCGAGCTGCGCCAAAATCGAGCCATCGGCGTATTCGACCATGCTGTGCACAATCGACTGTGGATGAACGATGACGTCGATCTTCTCGCTCGGCATCGAGAAAAGATGCGCCGCTTCGATGACTTCGAGCGTCTTGTTCATCAAGGTCGCGCTGTCGATCGAAATCTTCGCGCCCATGCTCCACACCGGATGCTTGACCGCCTCTTCGGGCGTCATTTTGGCCATGTCCTGCCGCGTCATGTTGCGGAACGGCCCGCCCGAAGCTGTAATGATAAGGCGCGTGATGGAATCGCGGCGGTCAAAATCAAAAACCTGCCATATCGCGTTATGCTCGCTGTCCACAGGAAGAAGCTTCGCGCCCGATTCCGCAACCATCTTCATAATCAAAGGGCCGGCGCAGACAAGCGTTTCCTTATTGGCGAAAGCCACGACGGCCGCACGCCGGACGGCCGCCAGGGTCCCGGGCAAGCCCGCCGCCCCGACAATGGCCGACATCACCCAATCGCTTTCGGCCTCGGCAGCCTCGACGACCGCGCTTGCGCCTGCCGCCACCTTAATGCCCGATCCCTTCAGCGCCGTTTTCACGTCGTCGTATTTGCTCTCGTCCGCCACGACAACCATTTCAGGACGCAGTTTTTTGGCCTGCTCGACAAGCTTTTCAACGTTGCGGCGCGCCGTAAGCGCGACAATGTGGTATTTCGACGGGTCGCGCTCGATCAAATCGATCGTTTGGAGGCCTACGGATCCCGTCGCTCCGAGTATCGTCACGCGCTTCTTCGCTTCGGCGAATTTGACGGACCTCAGGTCCCTTGTTTTTGCCTGAATGACGTTCATTCCCTCCGCCTTTCCATTCCTTAAACTAGAAAAACTCTCTAGAACCACAGGGCGCGTTCCGGATCGAAAAAAAGAACAAACGCCAAAAACACACCGGCGAACAGCAGGCCATCCACGCGATCAAGAAGCCCCCCGTGGCCAGGTATCAACCCGCCGCTATCTTTAACGCCAAAACGCCGTTTTACCCATGATTCGAAAAAATCGCCTGACTGAGCGACGATCGCAAGACCGACAGCCAGCAGCGCCGCGTTGCACGGTCTTGACGACCCGAATCCCAAGGCCGCAAGATAACCGACAGTTCCCGCCAAAGCCATACCTCCGCCAAGCCCCGCCCATGTTTTTTTCGGACTTATGGAAGGCAAAAGCTTCGGCCCGCCGATAAGCCTTCCGGCCAAAAAAGCTCCGATATCCGTGCTCCACACGGTCAGGAAGAGATAAAAAGCCAAGAAAACCCCTATGTCGGGAAGGTCTCGTATCAGCATCAAAGCGAGACCGCCGCCCGCCAAATACGGAACGCCAAGAGCGACCCAAAAAAAGCGTTCGCGATCCGCAAAGCCCGCCAATATAAGAGGAACGAGAAGCATGGCGCTGAACAAAGCCATCGCCAACGCGGAAGAGTCAGGCAGAACAACGTCCTTACCCGCGCCTGCGGCCAGCATAAGCACAAGCACCGCATGGGCCACGGCCTTAAGGGGCCAACGCGCGTCGCGCGCGACCAAAGCAAGCCATTCCCGCATACAAAGCCCCATGCTCAGGAGAACCGCCAAAGCGTAGATCCACCCGCCCGCATACACGGCCAGTAGAACGAGCGGCCCCAGAACGAGCGACGAAATCACGCGTTCGCGCAAACGCGCGTCCGCGAACCTTTTACGCCAAAACGACGTTATACCCCCGTTATCCATGGCTCACCGTATCCCCATAGCGTCTTTCGCGTTGACGGAAGGCCTCAATGGCTTGCGATAGGTGCTCGCCCTTGAAGTCCGGCCAGAAAACATCAAAGAAAACAAATTCGGCATACGCCGCCTGCCAAAGAAGAAAATTGGACAACCTCTGTTCGCCGCTTGTGCGGATGATGAGGTCGGGATCGGGAAGATCTTGCGTAAACAAAGCCCCCCGAAAAACGTTTTCGTCGATGGAGGCCGCCGCCAGAGCCCCACGCTCCGCTTGCGCCGCAAGCTTGCGCGCGGCAGCCACGATTTCCTGACGTCCCCCATAACTCAGCGCCAGCGTCAGGTTGAACTGGACATTTTGCGACGTCAAGCTTTCGGACTTTTCGATGAGATCGCCTATATCCGGCGGCAAGGCCTCGCGATCGCCGATCATGCGAAAGCGAACGCCTTCTTTGCACATCGCGTCCATCTCGGTTCGCAAATAAAAACGCAGGAGCTTCATCAGCTCCTCCACTTCGGCCACAGGCCGACGCCAATTTTCGGACGAAAAGCTGTAGAGCGTCAAATGGCTTATGGGCAAACCCCGCGCCGCCTTGAGCGTCGAGCGAACGGCCTCAATGCCCGCCTTGTGCCCCATGGTTCGCGGCAGGCCGCGTTTGGCGGCCCATCGCCCGTTACCATCCATAATGATGCCGATGTGAAGCTTTTGCCGACATTCGTCAAGGCCGAGGGGCTTTCCCGGTTTGGAACCGCCTTCGGTCCGCGCGCTTTGTCCCTTCGGATCCGCGCCTGTGTCATGAGGCTTGTTCATGAGGACGTTAATGCTTGATGGTTTTTTTTATACCGTTTTTATCGTCGACCAAAACGACCTTGGCCTCGACTTTCTCTCCGGCCTTGTCCCACCCCCATGCCGCGATGATGAGCAAGTCTCCGACAGCGGCCCCGCGCGCCGCCGCGCCGTTCAGACCGATTTCGCCGGAACCCGACGGCGCTTCGATAACATAGGTTTCAAGGCGCATGCCGCTGTTGACGTTCCAGACATGGATCGCCTCGTTAAGTTCAAGCCCCGCCGCGTCGATCAAGTCCTTGTCGATGGAAAGGCTTCCTTCATAATCCAGATCGACTTTTGTGAGTCTGGCGCGGTGTATCTTGCTTTTCAGCTTTTTGACCAGCATGCAAACCTCTTCTTTTCGCTTTCCACAAACGGCGAAAGAAACTCGAATCCTTGCTTTCCGCAAAAGAAATGATCAAGGGTTCCGGTTTTTTACGCCTTATAAAATCAGGCTTGGAGGCCTTCGCTACGCCGCGACAACGTTATACCGTGGTGATTTCTTTTTCCTTGTGCGACAGGGTTTCGTCGATTTTTTTTATGGCTTGGTCCGTCTGCTGTTGCACCTTGTCGGATTGGGTCTTGAATTCGTCCTCAGAGATTTTCTTTTCTTTCTCTTGCTTTTTAAGATCGTCCATGGCGTCGCGCCGCACGTTGCGGACGGCAACCCGCGCCTGCTCCGCATATTTGCGCGCAATCTTGACAAGCTCAAGGCGACGCTCCTGACTTAACTCCGGCACAGGCACGCGAATGAGCGCGCCATCCGGTTGGGGATTCAGGCCAAGCCCAGAATCGCGGATGGCTTTCTCGACGGCTTTCACGAGACCGTTGTCCCATACCTGTACCGACAAAAGCCGCGGCTCCGGCACATTGACCGACGCCACCTGATTGAGGGGCATGAGACTCCCGTAGGCGTCCACCTGCACAGGTTCGAGCATGGCGGTAGACGCGCGGCCTGTGCGAAGCCCCGAAAACTCCTTGCGCAGGGCCTCGACGGCACCTTCCATACGTTGCTTAACGTTATCGATATCCATGGCCGCACTCCCTATTCATTGCAGGCAGAACCTAGCATAATATCGCGAACAATCAAGGCCTTAGGATATAAGGGTCATGAAACGTTTGATCTTGGGCCTTAGACGGCTAAACTCTTTCCACCGTTTTGTTTTTTAAATTATTCTGTCTGTTTATCAGGGAGCAAAGCATATGAAAAAAGCGCATTTTACAGCTATCGGCCTGTCCGTACTCATGATGTGGGGATACGGCTCAAAAAAGATTACAAAGACGGGGCATGCGTTTGCTGCTCCTGCGGCAATGGTTCAACCCATGGAATTCCCCGAATATGCAGAAACGGAATGCCTTGAGGAAGTCGCCACGATCAACAACGGCCTCCGCAAGATGCTTGGTGACCCGAACCTTGGAGAAAACAGCCGCAAAGACGCGCGTGAAAAAATAAAACTTCTGCGCGAACTAGGCGGCCCGAAGGCCATCTGCGCCCCGCCGGAACGCGAGGCACTTATGAATACTTACAGAGAGATTATGAGCAATCGGTCCGTTGCAGGCCAACCGTCTAGCACGCCTAGCGATCCTCAATAATCGTGTATTTGCCCTTGCCTTCCAAAGCATGGGCGAACCCGCCGTGCGTGAAAATGGAAAACACGATAATCGGTATTCCGCTTTGCCGCGCCAAGGAAATGGCCGACATGTCCATAACCTGAAGGTCTTTGGCCATAACGTCGATGTATCTCAAGCGATCATAGCGTTTTGTGTTCTTCACCTTTGTGGGGTCGGCGCTGTACACGCCGTCGACCTTCGTGCCTTTCAGCAAGGCATCCACCTGCATTTCCGAAGCGCGCAACGCGGCGGCGGAGTCTGTCGTGAAAAACGGGTTGCCCGTACCTGCCGTAAAGATCACCACCCGGCCTTTTTCCATGTGACGGATTGCGCGACGGCGGATGTAAGGCTCGCAAATCGACGCCATTGGAATGGCCGTCATGACGCGCGTTTGAACGTTGAGACGCTCCAGCGCGTTTTGCATCGCCAGCGCGTTGATGACGGTCGCCAGCATCCCCATGTAATCGGCCGTGGCGCGATCCATGCCGTTCGCCGCGCCCGACACGCCGCGAAAGATGTTGCCGCCCCCGATGACGATGCAAACCTGAACGCCTTGAGAGGCGACATCGCGGATTTCAGCGGCCACGCGATCAACCGTAACCGGATCCAGTCCATAATCCCGCGATCCCATCAAGGCTTCGCCAGACAGTTTAAGCAAGACGCGCTTGTATCTGGATTTCACTTTTTTCGACGGCTTATTGGGCATGACGTTCCACGAGGCAAAGGTCAGAGGGGCAGGTATGTCATAGATCAAAAAGGCCTGTACGAAAAGACACCTGATCGTCGAAATCAGCCCTTGAAGCTGTTTTAACCGGCCATTTTGGCGACTTCGGCGGCGAAATCGTCGCCTTGGGCCTTCTCAATGCCTTCGCCGAGCTGATAGCGGGCGAAACCGGCCAGCTTCACGGGCGCGCCAAGATCCTTGGCGGCCTTCTCGACCACAGCCTTGATACGGCTTTCGCCGTCGACGACATAAACCTGCTCCATCAGCACAACTTCTTCGTAGTACTTCCGCAGGCGGCCTTCGACTATCTTGGCGATGATGTCTTCGGGCTTGCCGGAAGCGCGGGCTTGATCGGCCAAAACGTCGCGCTCGCGATCGAGCGCCTTGGTGTCCACGTCTTGGATGTTCAACGCCTCGGGACGCGCGGCGGCAACGTGCATGGCCAGTTGCTTGCCAAGCTCGCCGAGTTTCGCGGCGTCAGCCGTCGATTCCAGCGCGACGAGAACGCCGATTTTGCCGACGTTCGGCGACAACGCGTTATGAACGTATGTCGCGACGATGCCGTTGCTCACGTTCAGGTGTTGAACGCGGCGCAGATTCATGTTTTCGCCGATGGTGGCGATGAGATTGGTCAGCTCGTCCGCGACGTTGCGGCCCGTGCCGGGGTAAGCCAGCGCCTTAAGCTGTTCCAGATCGGCGCCATGCTCCATAGCCAGCTTGACCGCCTGAAGCGCAAACGCCTGAAAAGCCTCGTTGCGGGCCACGAAATCGGTTTCGGCGTTGACTTCGAGAACCGTCGCTTTGTTGCCCGTCGAAGCCACAGCCACGACGCCTTCAGCCGCCACGCGGCCCGATTTCTTGGCCGCAGCCGACAGACCTTTCTTGCGCAGCCAATCCACGGCGGCTTCCATATCGCCATTCGCTTCGGTTAAAGCCTTTTTGCAATCCATCATGCCTGCGCCGGTTTTCTCGCGCAGATCCTTCACCATAGTTGCGGTGATCTCGGCCATCGTCTGTCTCCTTAGAATAGCAAGCCATGAGGCTCATAAAAACCTGAATAAACAGGCATGGGGCGGCCGAACGTTCGCGTCGGCGGCCCGCCCCTTGCCCAAACGCCTTAAGCCGAAGCGGATTCGGCTTTTTCTTCGGCTACGGTCGTTTCGCCCTTGGGCACTTCGGACGCCGCTCCGGGATCGACGCCGCGCGCCACGGCCTCGGCTTCAAGACCGTCGAGAACCGATTGGACAGCCAATTCGCAATAAACGTCGATGGCGCGGGATGCGTCATCGTTGCCGGGAACCGGAAACGTGATCGGCGCAGGATCGGCGTTGCTGTCCAGTATCGCCACGACGGGTATGCCGAGCTTGGTGGCTTCTTCGACAGCGAGCGATTCCTTGATCGTGTCGATGACAAAGAGGACGTCGGGCAAGCCGCCCATGTCCTTGATGCCGCCCAGAGCGCGCTCCAGCTTGTCGCGCGCGCGCGTCATTTGAAGCGTCTCCTTTTTCGTAAACTTGTGGGCTTCCTTTTCAAGCTTGTCGTCAAGCTCGCGGAGCCTCTTGATCGACTGCGAGATCGTCTTCCAGTTCGTCAGCATGCCGCCCAACCAGCGGTGATTGACATAGTACTGACCGCAACGTTTAGCGGACTCAGAAATCCTTTCCTGGGCTTGACGCTTGGTGCCGACGAAAAGCACGCGTCCTCCCTCCGAGGCGACGTCACGCAATTTTTGAAGCGCGCGCTGCATCAACGGCACAGTTTGCTCAAGGTCGATGATGTGCACGCCGTTGCGCACGCCAAAGAGATACGACTGCATTTTGGGATTCCATCGGCGGGTGTTGTGACCGAAATGAACGCCGGCCTCAAACAATTGCCGCAACGACACGACTGGCATAGCCATGGGTATTTCCTTTCTCCGGTTAAGCCTCCGCGCGTTTATAGAGTTTCCCTTTGGAAACACCGGACGGCTGTCGGCGGGATTTACCGCCAAAGCCAAACGCGCGTGCGTTTTATGGTTAACGCTTTCCGGCGTTATGCCGCAAAGCAGGTGCTTACTAGCAGGCCGGGTTGGTTTACTCAAGCGAAATCCTGCCTGCTTTCATGCAGGATTTAAGGTCTTGGCCCTGCTGTTCATCAAAAAAACGGCCTTTTTAGCACTCCTCCACCTCAAGCCCGTTGCCAAGCTCACGCAATGAGGTCTTCAGCGCGTCGGTGAGTTGCCACGCGCCAGGAAGTTCAACCTCGGCCAATTCGTTGTCAAGATCAAGCAACAGCGTGACTTTGCCTCGGCCTTTGTCAGCGTTTGCCAAGCTCTTTTGAATATCGGCCACCACGTCGTCGTCATACAATTTTATTCGGATGCCGTGCGCGCTGCGCGCTGCGACATCTTTCAAAAGTTCAAAATTGCGGGCAATAAACCGCATGTCGCCGCCATTGCCTTGACGGTCGTCGGTTTGCGCGTCCACTTCTATCAGTACGGCTTGACCAGGTTCCAGAATATCGCGTTTGGACGCCAGCAGTTCGGAAAACACCGTGACCTCGAAAGAGCCCGCCGTATCCGACGCCTGCACAAAGGCGAACTTGTTGCCCGAACGCGCTGTGCGTTCCTGCCTGCCCATGACGATGCAAGCCAGTTTGTAGCGCGAGGGGCCGAGCGCGCGCTGCATGCTTGCGACGGCGCTTGCCTTTACGACGCCCAGTCTTTCGAGCAGCCCGCCGTAATTGTCGAGCGGGTGCGCCGAGAGGTAAAAGCCCAGCGCTTGAAACTCGTGATTGAGGCGCGTGAGTTCGTCCCACATCTTTGTCTTGGGCAACGCAGGTTTCGCCGCAGAAGGCAGCAGAGAGCCGAAGATGCTCGTTTGCCCGCTGCTGCGTTCGTCGGCCGCCGCATGGCTGTGCTTGAGGATTAGGTCGATCGCGTCGATAACCAAAGCGCGGTTGCGTTCGATGGAGTCGAACGCGCCCGCCATCGCCAGCCCTTCAAGCTGTTTGCGGTTGATCATGCGCACATCGACGCGTTCGCCCAAATCGAACAAATCCTTGAACGGTCCGCCCGTCTTGCGAGCCTTCACCAGCTCTGTCATCGCGGCCTCGCCGACGCCCTTGATCGCCGCCAAAGCGTAACGGATGGCCTGCTTGCCGTTGGCCAGTTGTTCCGGCATGAACAACGCGTGCGAACGGTTCACGTCCGGCGGCAACAACGTTATGCCGTGGCGCGCAAGCTCATGACGAAACACGCCCAGCTTGTCCGTATCGCTCATGTCAAAGTTCATCGACGCGGCGTAAAACTCGACGGGATAATGCGTTTTGATATAGGCGGTCTGGTAGGCGATAAGCGCATAAGCCGCGGCATGCGATTTGTTAAACCCATATCCCGCGAACTTGTCGATTTGGTCGAAGATAAGGCCTGCGTTGGCAGCGCCGATGCCGTTGTTCGCCGCGCCCGCAATGAACGTCGAACGCTGGGCGGCCATTTCCTCGGGCTTCTTCTTGCCCATCGCGCGGCGCAGCAAATCGGCGCTCCCGAGCGTATAGCCTGCCAGAATCTGCGCGGCTTGCATGACTTGTTCCTGATAAATCATGATGCCGAACGTGTCTTTGAGCACAGGCTCCAAAGACGCGTGAAGATAACTGACATCCTCGTCGCCGTTTTTGCACTTCACGTATTTCGGAATGTTGTCCATCGGGCCTGGACGGTAGAGCGCGACAAGCGCGATGATGTCCTCAAAACGGTTCGGTTTCAGGCGGCGCAGCACATCGCGCATGCCCGAGCTTTCAAGCTGGAACACGCCCATGGTGTCCCCGCGCGACAGGAGCCTGTAGGTTTCGGAATCGTCGAGAGGAAGGTGGGAAAGATCAAGCTCGACGCCGCGCGCCCGCAACAATTCCACGGCTTGATTGAGGACGTCGAGCGTTTTAAGGCCAAGGAAGTCGAACTTCACAAGCCCCGCCGTTTCAACCATCTTCATGTTGAATTGGGTCGCGGGCAACGCGGCACCGGGGTCGCGGTAAAGCGGTACAAGATCGACAAGAGGCCTGTCGCCGATCACAACGCCTGCGGCGTGCGTGGAGGCGTTGCGATACAGACCTTCAAGCTTGAGCGCGATATCCATAAGCTGGCCCACCGTTGGATCGCTGTCGCGCAATTCCTGCAGTTGCGCATCACCGTCAATGGCCTGTTGCAGCGAAACAGGATTGGCCGGATTGCTGGGCACAAGCTTGCATATCTTGTCCACATAGCCGTAGGACATGCCAAGGACGCGCCCGACGTCGCGCAAAACGGCCCGTGCCTGCAGTTTGCCGAACGTGATGATTTGCGCTACGCGGTCGGCTCCGTATTTGCCTTGCACATAGCGGATCACCTCGTCGCGCCTTTCCTGACAAAAATCGACGTCGAAGTCGGGCATCGAAACACGGTCGGGGTTCAAAAAACGCTCGAACAGGAGGCCGAAACGCAAAGGATCGAGATCGGTGATAAGCAACGACCAGGCCACGACCGAACCCGCGCCGGAGCCGCGTCCAGGCCCCACAGGTATCCCCTGACTTTTTGCCCATTTGATAAAATCGGAAACGATCAGAAAGTATACCGCGTAGCCCATGTTGACGATGACGTTCAATTCGTATTCAAGGCGTTCATGGTAAGGCCGGGCATTTTCGATTTTAGACGCCTTGATCCGCGCATCAAGACCTTCCCGCGCCTGACGGCGGACTTCATCGGCTTCGGTAACATTTTCAAGGCCCGGAAACGGCGGCAAAATCGGGTTGCGCGGAGACGGCATGAACGCGCAACGCTGCGCTATGACGAGCGTGTTGTCGCAAGCCTCCGGCAAATCGGCAAACAGCGCGCGCATCTCCGCCGGCGACTTGAACCGGTGATCCGGCGTCAGGCGTCGCCTTTTGTTTTCGGCGACCATCGTTTTGTCGGCGATGCACATCAGGGCGTCATGCGCGGCGAACATGTCTTCCTCGCCGAAATAAACGTCGTTCGTCGCAACCAGAGGTATGTCGTTCTTATAGGCGAGATCGATCAAGGCGCTTTCGATGGCTTGCTCCTTCTGCCCGATCTCGCCTCCGTGATGCCGGTTAAGCTCGACATAAAAACGCCCGAAGAACAATGAAGACAGGTCCTTAAGAAGCTCCCCGGCCGCAACCGGCTGTCCTTCCAGCAACAGGCGTCCGATGCCGCCGTCGATCCCCCCCGACAAGGCGATAAGCCCACCCGCATAACGCGCAAGTTCTTCCCGCGTCACGTAAGGTTCCGGACGATCGGGCGCAATGAAGGATTGCGTGACCAGAGCCGACAGGTTGCGATATCCGAGTTCGTTTTGCACAAGCAAAATCAACTGATCGCAACTTTGTTGAGGAGCAGGGCCTTCCCCTGTTTTCGTCGGACGGGCTACCGCGATTTGGCTACCGATGATCGGCTGAACGCCGGACTTGGCCGAGGCCATGGCGAATTCAAGCGCCCCGAACAGGTTGCCTTTGTCCGTCAAGGCCACGGCAGGCATGTCGTTGCTTAGACAAAGTTCGATCAAGTCCTTGCGCGTCGCCTTGCCGCCGTTTTTGGGCTTGTCCTCGACGATCTTGATCGCCCCTTCAGCCAACGAATAGGACGAATGCACGCGGAGATGAATGAAATCAGCGACTCTCATTCAAATTGCACTTCCTTTACAGACATTGGGAGGAACCAACCTCAAAAAGCTCTATCAGGTGCACTCCAGCCCATCAGGCTTTTTGGATCTTGATTTTGCTATAGGCTTTGGGGGCGTTTTTTTTCTGGAACTCACGCCTGTTTTTTCTTTTGAAGAAGCCACATGGTCTTTTTGCTGCCTAGCGTCTGCCGCCTCTCCCAAAAAAAACGCCATCAGTTCATCATGGCCATTAAATATCCTTCCTTTTCCCCGTCCTCCATCGCCGTAAAACGGAATGGCCTTATCTGGAGTCAAGGCCGCGAGTCTTTCCACATAATATTGCCGCGCGCCATCAACCGTGGCGTGCTGAACGTCGATCCTGAAGCGCTCGAAAAAAGCAGGAGCAAAAACAAGCCCGTCCCGCGGCATGACAACCTGAAACAAAACGTCTTCCGCAAGTTTAACGACGAATCGCGGATACCTTAGCGCCTTGGTTTCAGGCCCATGAGGGCCCTCCACTCTGGAAAGCACGATAAATTCGCCATAAACTTTAGATATGTCTCCTAAAAGGACATCCTCGGTTCCGGTGATGCTTTGCATAGCGCGACATCAAAACGGAATGTCGTCGTCGAGGTCGGAGCTGCCGCTCGGGCCACCGATAGAAGCCGAAGCGCCAGGATCACCCGCAAGATTGAACGCGTCGCCGCCACCTGCGCTAGCGCCACCGCCCTTGCCGTCCAGCATGGTCAACTCTCCACGGAAAGGCCGTAGCACGACTTCGGTCGTGTATTTTTCCTGACCCGACTGATCCGTCCACTTGCGCGTTTCAAGCGCGCCTTCGATGTAAACCTTCGCGCCTTTCTTCACATAACGTTCGATCACACCGATCAGATTTTCGTTGAAAACGGCGACGCGGTGCCATTCGGTTTTATCCTTGCGCTCGCCCGTAGCTTTGTCCTTCCAGCTTTCGGACGTCGCGATGTTCAGGTGCGCCACGCGCCCGCCGTTTTGAAACGTACGGATTTCCGGATCGCGGCCTAAATTACCGACAAGAATGACTTTGTTGACGCTGCCTGCCATGAGACGACCTTTCTATGGGTTATGTTTTGATCTAACCCGTGCGGAAAAAACTGACAACTCATGATTCCCGATTCATTGGAACAAAGCAAGAACAATTACAAGTTGTCCACAGATCAATCATACGGCCAATAGTGCTTGATATGCGCGGGCGGGACTTTGGCCCGTTTCCATTCTTTTTCGAACTGCCGCCGGTGCGTTTCGGCCAGCGAGGGATTTTGAATGACGACCACGCGACGCGGCGGCCCCCAATGGATCACGGCGTACTTATCGGCATAGATATAATAAGGAATGAGGCCAAAGCTTTCCTTATCCACCCAGCGATAGATATTCTTGTGCGGCCTGCCGACAAAATGCGTGTCACCTTCGCGTACGAGAGCTAGTCCGCGCATGTTTTTGTGCCGATGCTGTTTCTTCATAAAACCCAGCAAGGCCGCGCCTTCCAAAGGCATAAACTCTTTTTCGGTGATACCACTAATTAAGCTTTCTCCGCCGCCCATGGCATCAAGCGTTGCGAAAATATCTTCGAAAAGCTTTTTAACGGCATCCTTGCCTTCAAACATCTCAATGCGCATGACCTCGCGGTGACGGGTCACGCCGTGCGCATCGATGAACTCGATACCTGCGTTTTCAAGGGATTTTTGAATGGCCTCAATCGTTCGCACGCGCGGCATCACGATCCCGCGCTCAAGATTGCCCAGCGCAGGCAATGATATACGCGCCGCTTTGGCCAATTCGGCCTGACTCCACCCTAAAAGGCTCCGCGCAGCCTTGATTTGCTCGATAGTGATCACTGCTACAATACCTCCGCAATGTATGTATTATACATATTTTGATAGGTATTTTCACTATTTTTATTGTTGCAAGTATTACTATTTGATTTCATTGGGTTATCGACACCCCTTTTTGAAGGAAAAGTCATGTTTGAACGCGATTTAAGCCTTAAGGAAACCGGCAACGATAACGAATGGGGCCCCCGATATTTCGATGTCGTAAGCTGTCTTTACATATGCGCCCTGATTGTAACGTGGGTGACGGCCATCAAATTATTCTCGGTCGGGCCGCTGGTTTTCTCGTCGGCCATCCTTGTGTATTCGCTTAACTGCGTATTCGGCGACGTTCTGACTGAAGTGTATGGCTTCAACCGCACCCGCCGCCTGATCTGGATGGGGTTTATTTGCGGTTTGTTGTTCGTGTTGTTCACGCAGATTGCCATAGCGTTGCCACCGGCGCCAACTTTTAAATTACAGGAATCCTTCGCCGCCATTCACGGCCAAATGCCGCGCATCGTCTTCGCCTCGTTCACGGCCTATTTGTTCAACGAGTTCACGAACTCATGGGTCATGTCCAAAATGAAGTTGTGGTCGAAAGCCAACAACTTCCCGTTGCGCGCCATTGCCTCCACCGCCCTGTCTCAGTTGGTCGACTCTGTCGTCTTTTTCGGCATCGCTTTCGTCGGCAGCATTACGCTCGGCATGTTCGCCAATTTGGTTATCAGCTCATGGGCATTTCGCGTGCTTTATGAAATCGTTTTTCTACCGCTGACTAACGCCTTCGTCCGCAAGCTCAAATCCCTCGAAGGCATTGAACATTTTGATAGGTATGAGTTGAAAGTGATGAAATTTTAAACAAACTAAGGTTAACAATAACGAAAATAATTTACGGCCTATAAAAGGTATTCTATAGCTCATGCATATATTCACGAGCTATAGAAGCGCCGATTATGAGCAATAAAATTAAGATCAAGCCTGACAGGCCCATAAACAAAATCCGCCTTTCGCCTGAAGCCGAAAAAATCTTCAAGCCCGCCCAAAGCGAAAAACAAAAACGCGAAAAGCCCCTCCCTCCGCAGTATAAAGATCTGCGCGATGGATCTTTCAAAAGCCAACAACTTATAAGCGTAACCTTTGCGGAATCGGCGGCTTCCCAGCTCTATCTCATAGAAAATTACATTCGGACACCGGATAACCTGCTGAATATCATTCATTTCCGGATGCTGCCAAATCGAAGCCTGTTCATTGCACGACACCTCCCATCCCTCTACGAGGTTAAGCTGACGGACTGGGGCGCCTTCATTATGCATTTGATCGGCACCTTGCGCGTAATCGATCTTCGCCAAAACGGCAACACGGATCCAGCCACATCCGGTCATTTATCGGACTTTTCCCGCGGGTTGTTTTTTCATTCCCTTCAGGGCGCATTCGATAAGCTCGCAGGAAAACCCGTCAACTCTTCGGACAAGCATACCGTTCTGGCCGACGAAAAAGCCCTGCTGACATCGCTGGAATATTTTCTCTGGTTCCACAGGAACAGAGAAATTCCGGAGGTTATGTGCGAGATCATCAAAGCATGGAAAGGCTTTATTGATGGCAATTCCTCCTTTGCGAAAAAGATGGTGGATAATGGCCACGGCAAATATTTATCCGACTACCCGACGACCCCCGTCGAATGGGTAGACGCCTGCTACGTTCCTGCCACGAAAGAACAAATCGAACATGTCCTGAATCTCCAGGCTCAAGTAGCCCAAGAACGCGGCAACGACTACGCACAACCCCGCGAAAAAATCCTGCAAATCATCGAGGCCTATGCCGGAGCAAACATAATGCAACCGGAAATCATGTTTTTCCGGCCACAGGCTCAAGAAGTCGTGGCCCGCAAGCGAAAAGAGTTCACATCGGATATAAAGAAAAAATTCTTACGTTACATGGGCAGCCTGTTAACACCCGTCGACGAACATTCGTCCAAACTCGCCAAAACGTTGAAGAACACGGGATCCTTCAAGCAAAGGCCCTTTGAAACGGACATCCACTCTTACACGGTAGAGCACTCAAGTTCGTTACTGACCAGCGATAACCACCATTGGAACCTCTCGATCGTGCCGCGCATCGTCAATCATGATATGAACACGCTCGTATCGGAACAAGTCGAATCCATGAAATTAAAACGCAGCCGCGTGACCGAAAAAGACGGTCTTTTCCTTGCCGCGGATCCCGGCGAAACATTTCTCGTCGTCATCATGCGGCCTACGGTTGAGTACTTGCGCAAACCCTTCAGGGTTCCAGACTCCATCCTCTACGCGCCATTCCGCACCCAAGAAGAGCTTGCGCAAATCAAACGCGGCGTTATTGGGGAAAACCCAAGGCCAAGATAACGCGCCAAAGACACCAAGCGTTTTAATGGGGTGTGAGATGAAAACGACAAACTTCAAATGAACTACGGATGAGGAGCCAAATCAGGTTTCCCAATCAAAGGCTCAAAGGAACAATGTCTCGTTTATAAAGCCAAAGCGCAGGGCCACATCCAAAGCAATAACCAAGCGTGGCAATACGATCATATGCGCCTTCTTTCCGTAAATCGTGAATCAGACACTGCAATTGAGCATAGTCGTCATTAATATAGGCATCTCCAGAAAAGCCCTTGAAAACAGGTCTCACAAATAGAACATCTGCATTGCATGAACAAAGGGTTCTGAAAAGCTCAGGCTTTTTTTGGGCAGGGTCATTTTCTAGATTTCGTGCGCCAGATCGGCTAGGAAAATATATAATTAGATTCTTCGTCGTGACCCCGTCAGGATGAGCCATGAAATCAAAGCCAGAATGAAAATAAAACTCGAAGTGAGAATTTTTTTTTCATAAATTATCTCTAATAAAACAGTCCATTAAACATATTTGACCTATCCGCTGAAAGTCCATAGCAATATTATTTTCAACACCCGATTATCTTATACAACCCTAACATGACGCGAACAAAACAGGTACAAATAATGCTGGCAATTTCCATCGGGGCGCACCATATTCCCCCCTATGGAACCGCATCAGCATAAAGACATCCGCGTGCGCGGCGCGCGCGAACATAACCTGAAGAACATCGATGTCACGATCCCCCGCGACCAGCTTGTGGTCATCACGGGGCTCAGCGGCTCGGGCAAGTCCTCGCTCGCGTTCGACACTATCTACGCCGAAGGCCAGCGCCGCTATGTCGAAAGCCTGTCGGCCTATGCGCGCCAGTTCCTTGAGATGATGCAAAAACCGGACGTGGATTCCATTGAAGGTTTGTCGCCCGCCAGCTCCATCGAACAGAAAACAACCTCGCGCAACCCGCGTTCAACCGTCGGCACGGTGACCGAAATCTATGACTACATGCGCCTGCTCTTTGCGCGCATTGGCATTCCCTATTCGCCCGCCACGGGCCTGCCCATCGAAAGCCAGACGGTTTCGCAGATGGTGGACCGGATTCAGGCGATGCCCGAAGGCACGAAGCTCATGCTTCTCGCCCCCATCGTGCGAGGCCGCAAGGGGGAATACCGGAAGGAACTCCAAGACCTGCGCAAGCAGGGCTTTCAGCGCGTGAAGATCGACGGCGAAGTCTATGATATTGAAGACGCCCCGTCCCTCAATAAAAAGATTAAGCACGACATCGCCGTCGTGGTGGATCGCATCGTAGTCAAGCCCGCCTTGGGCAACCGGCTGGCGGATTCCATCGAAACGGCGTTAAAGCTGGCCGACGGCTTATTGTTCGCGGAAAACGCGACGACTGGGAAAGTGACGACGTTCTCCGCCAAGTTCGCCTGCCCCGTTAGCGGATTTACGATTGATGAGATCGAGCCGCGCCTGTTCTCGTTCAACAACCCGCATGGCGCGTGTCCGGCGTGTGACGGTCTTGGCGATAAACTTTATTTCGATCCGGAACTGGTCGTGCCCGATCACAACCTCAGCATCGCCGAAGGCGCAATTGCGCCTTGGAAAACCGTCACGTCGATGTTTTACACGCAAACTCTGGAAACACTGGCGCGGCATTACAAAGTCAGCCTGAAAAAGCCCTGGAGCGAGCTGGACGAAAAGTTCCGCCACGCCGTGCTGTACGGCACAGGCGACAAGAAGTTCACGTTCCATTATGAAAGCGACTCGCACAGCTTCCGCTCGACCAAGCCGTTCGAAGGCGTCATCCCGAACATGGAACGCCGCTGGCGCGAGACAGAAAGCGCATGGATCCGCGAAGAGTTCAGCCGCTTTCAATCCTCCCAACCCTGCGAGGTTTGCAAAGGCCAGCGCCTGAAACCCGAAGCCCTCGCCGTCAAGATCGCGGGCAAAAACATCAGCGAAGTGGCCGCGTTCTCGATCAAAGCGGCCAAGGAATGGTTTGCGGGCCTACCTAAAAGCCTGACGCCGAAACAGCGCGAAATCGCGGCGCGCATTCTGAAAGAGATCAATGAACGCCTTGGGTTTCTGAACAATGTGGGGCTGGAATACCTGACCTTGGCCCGTTCTTCGGGCACTTTGTCGGGCGGGGAAAGCCAGCGCATCCGGCTCGCTTCGCAAATCGGCTCCGGCCTGACGGGCGTGCTTTATGTTTTGGATGAGCCGTCGATCGGCCTTCATCAACGCGATAATTCACGGCTTTTGGAGACGCTTAAACATCTGCGTGACCTTGGGAACACCGTCATCGTCGTCGAACACGACGAAGAAGCTATCCGCACGGCCGATTATTTGATCGATATGGGCCCCGGCGCGGGCATCCACGGCGGCGCTGTGGTGGCCGCCGGAACGCCCGAAGTCGTGATGAAATCGAAAGACAGCATCACGGCGGCCTACCTCTCTGGCAAGAAATACATTTCCGTTCCGAATGAACGCCGCAATGGGCATAAAGCGAAATGGCTTGAAATCGTCGGCGCGCACGAAAACAACCTGAAGAACATTCGCGCCCGTTTTCCTTTGGGCACGTTCACCTGCGTCACGGGCGTGTCGGGCGGAGGCAAATCAACCCTCGTAATCGAAACGCTTTACAAGGCCTTAGCGCGCCGCCTTAACAACTCACGCGATATTCCAGGGGCTCACGAAACGCTGAAAGGGGTGGAGCATATCGACAAGATCGTCGACATCAACCAAGCGCCCATTGGCCGCACGCCGCGCTCAAATCCGGCCACCTACACCGGCGCCTTTACCCCCATCCGCGACTGGTTCGCCGGATTGCCGGAATCCAAGGCGCGCGGCTATAAGGCCGGACGCTTTTCGTTCAACGTGAAAGGCGGGCGTTGCGAGGCGTGTGAAGGCGAAGGGGTCATCCGCATCGAAATGCACTTTTTGCCCGATGTTTACGTCACCTGCGACGCCTGCCACGGCAAGCGCTACAACCGCGAGACGCTGGAAGTCACCTATAAAGACAAGTCGATAGCCGATATCCTTGATATGACGGTGGAGGAAGGCGCGACGTTCTTCGCCGCCGTGCCGCAGGTCCGCGACAAGATGGAAACGCTCAAGCGGGTGGGCCTCAGCTATATCAAAATCGGTCAGTCCGCCACCACGCTGTCGGGGGGCGAAGCCCAACGCGTGAAGCTGGCCAAGGAACTTTCCCGCCGCGCCACAGGCAAGACTCTTTACATTCTGGACGAACCGACGACGGGCCTACATTTCCACGACGTGAAAAAGCTGCTGGACGTTCTGCACGCGCTGGTCGATCAGGGCAATACAGTGATCGTGATCGAACACAATCTCGAAGTCATCAAGACCGCCGATCATATTATCGATTTGGGCCCCGAAGGCGGCGATGGCGGCGGACGCATCATAGCATCAGGAACGCCGGAAGCTGTGGCGAAAGTCAAGGAAAGCCATACGGGCAAATATCTCTCAACGCATTTGCGCAGATAGTCAGTTCGCACTCGCTTAAACGCGATTACGTCGTGCAAACGATAAAGCCATCCTTACGACGAGTAACCTGATTTTTGGATCTGTCGGGCTCGCACCCGTTAACGGATTTCACCCAAGGCAAGGATGAATAAGGATGGGCTACGACACCTTCTTCGGGGTAAACCGGCATATTGATACTCCTGCCGCTATAAAGATCGCTTAGCTTGGCCAAATAGCCCTTAAGCTCTCCAAAAGAAAAACGCATATCGCACATCACTCTGTAACCTCTGGGAGTCTTCATGCAATGAATTGCCCTGAAAGACATGATACCCAGACCGGAATTGGGTTTGCTTAAAACGCGAACAAAATGATCGCCACCCATTGCATAAAGGGCCCCCACCCCACTTCCGTCTTCGACTCCCAAGTAAAACGGATCTATTAGGTGATCACGGATATAAGCTTCGCGTTCTTTAAAAGGCTTCGATATATTTCGCTTGAGAACCCGCCACATGGAAACAACCCTCATTTAATCCCCCAAATTACGTTCTATAAATCTCCCTGTTGAGAGTCGTAACGGGCAAGTGTTAGTCTTGCAACTGTCTTATAGACATGAGGAATCGATCTTTGGCCGATACGCCCGAATTAACCATAACGAACCGCACGCTCGCACGGCTCTCCAAAATCGCCGAGGGGAACGGCATTGACCTAAAAAAAATCGAGCTTATTGAAAGCCACGAAGACATCTATGTTTTGGAGGGGCAAATTCGCCTGAAGCCCCATATAAGCATCGGGACACGGCAATACGCAGGCCCCGTTAAAGGCAAGGGCAAAAAAGTTTTGCCGACTTTCCAGGCGCTTCAGGAAGAAGCGAAAAACCTAAGCGAAAGCCGGAAAAATTCAAAAGATTGGCTGGAAGACGCCCTTAAGGAACTCAAGGAAAGCCCAGGCCACGGCTGGGGTTTCGAAAAGGCAAAAATCACGTTGCCTGAAAACGTTAAAACCGTCGCCGCCAACGAAAAATGCCCCGCGTGCCAAGGCGCAAAAAAAACTACATGCTCACAATGTCAAGGACGCGCCGTCATCATCTGCCCACAATGCGAAGGCCGCGGGCAGGAACAATGCTATCATTGCTATATGCAAGGGTATGAGCCATCGAATCCCCAGCAAGTTTGCTCCATTTGCCGCGGGACGAAATGGGCCGAATGCCGCCTGTGCCAACGGCGAATGCAGCTTCCCTGCCCTGCATGCCAAGGCCGTGGAGGAACGGCATGCGCACAGTGCAAAGGCGCCGGATCGTTTACGCAGGAAATCTCGGTCGAAACCTCAACCGAAATCCATTTCGACGTTCTTCCCAACCGCAACCTGCCAAGCAGCCTATTGCGCTCCATAGACCGTCTGGGCATGGTCAACCTGTCCAAGGGCCACGCCGACATTGAAATGGCCGAACCTGACAAAAACGCGCCCGCCAACGAGCAAAATCTTGCAAAGCTTGCGGCGAAAATACCTTTTGCGGAAATCAAGGCACGCATCAACAATCGGCCTGTCCGTTTTTGCGTTTTCGGCAAAAAGGCTCTTTTTGTCGAAACGCCTTCATTTCTTGACGAGTCCTTGCGTCCGTGGCGCGAGCATCTGGTGCGCGCGGCCATGGGCTCAGAAACTCTTGATAAGGCGCTTGAGGCGCGCGCGATGCGCGAAGCTCTTGGCCTCGAACTTGCCGGAAAACACGATCCTTCCAACCTGCGACAGCTTTATCCGGTGGGTCTTTCCGCAGCCACGGCCAAGGAAATCATGAACAACCTCGGGCTGGCGCTCAAGCGCCTCACGATACGTTCGCGTCTTGCCGTTTCTGCCGTGAGCATAACGACAAGCGCAGGGCTTTTTGCCGGGCTCTTCCTGAGTTCGCTGCGGCAGAACTTGGCAGCGATCCTGCCGCCCACGGCCCTAACCCTGACCGAGGCATTATTGCCCGTTCTCGTCGTGGGTTTAAGCTACATTGGTTTATTGCATACGTCCCGATGGGCATTAAAGCGCAGGTTTCCGAACGCCGAAATCCGCTTGAACCAGAAAATCGGGAAGATCGGGTATGGGACGTTGGCGGGAATATTTGTTCTTTATGCGGTAATATTCGCCTTGGCGGAATACCAATAATTATAAAGCCACGTTAACCATCCTTCCGTTTCAATTTGACTTGAAAATCCCGCTCCCCTAGTTTTTTTGTAAGCGTCTGGTGATCACCGCCTAGAATAAGAGTGTCCGGCTGGGCTAAG